>DATDJD010000381.1:0-5838 GCA_036520695.1 Actinomycetota bacterium | reverse complement strand
CCAGCCCTCGTCGTACAGGGCGTTGGCCTCCCCGAGGTCCTCGGTGAAACGCAGGGATTCGAGCGTCTCCGGAAGCGGGAAGATGACCGTGTTCTCGAGCACGTCGGCCGGGATGAACTCCCTCGCCGCTTCGTTCCCCGTGTCGACCTGACTCGTGGTGGCGTTGGTGGCGGAGATCTCCGCACCGAGGTAGAACTCGATGAACCGGTTCGCCCCTTCAGGGTTCGCCGCTGCTTCCGGGATGCACATGGAGTCGATCCAACGGAGCCCCCCCTGGGGAGGGATCACGAACTCGAGGTCCGGGTTCTCCAGCTTGCCGAGTTCGACGTCGCTCGAGTACGCCTGGGCACACACGAGTTCACCACTGGCGAGCCGAGACGAATACGTCGCCGAGTCGAACCCGGCGATCACGGCCTTCGCTTCGATCAGGAACTGCGTCGCGGCTTCGATCGCGGCCGGATCGGTGGTGTTCGGGTCGTCGCCGAGGGCGAACAGTGCTGCGGCGAAGGCGTCGCGGGTCTCGTCGAGGATCGTCATCGAACCCTCGACGGAGGCATCCGTGAACACGTTCCAATCGGGAGGCTCATCGAACACGGTCGAGTCGTAGCCGATGCCGGTCGTCCCGGTCGCCCACGGGACGCTGAACCGATTGCCCGGATCGAACGGCTCGCTGCGGTACTCCGGGGCAAGGTTGTCGAGGCTCACGACGATCGAGGTGTCGAGTTCCTGGAGCCCGTCGACCGAGCGGAGTTGGGTGAGCAGGTTCTCCGACGGCACGATCAGGTCGAAGCTCGAACCCTGACGCCCTCGACGCCGGGCCGCATCGGCCAGGATGAGCCGGCGTTCGAGTTCGTCGTTGGACGCGTAGGTTTCGTAGGTGACCGCCAAGCCGGATTCATCGGAGAAGTCATCCAGGATCGTTTTGTCGATGTAGTCCTGCCAATTGAGGAACACCACCTTGGACTCATCCGGATCGGTGCAGGAACTCAGCAACGGCACCAGCATGACACCGAGCCCTGCGGCTCCGCTGAGGCGGAGCATCTCGCGGCGTGATATCGCGCGTGCGGCGACCATCACACCACCACGAGGACCGGAACCGTGGCGTGACGAGAGACCTTCTCTGCGATCCCTCCCGACATCAGCGATCGGAACTTGTCGAGCGTGTCGCCCATCTCGTGGGTGACCCCCTGGCGGCCGATGATGATCAGGTCGACGTCTTCCCCTTCAGCCATCTCGAGGATCCCCCTGGCCACGTCCCCCTTGGACACCACGCCGCGGGCGGTCACGCCCTGCGCCTCGAGGAGGACGACGGACTCCTCGGCCAACGCGATCGACTCGTCGTGTAAGGCGGTCTTCATCTCCTCGACGTAGGCCGCCCCGCGGCCTCGAACCGTGAGGGGCGGGTTGTAGGCCACCACCACGACGACTTCGGCGCCGTTGTTCTTGGCGACCAGGACACCCCATGACAACGCACGCTCGGCCGTGTGCGAGCCATCGAATGGAATCAGGACCTTCTGCGGACGAGGGGTCTCCGGTAAGACGACCGGGCCTTCCCAGTCCTCGGGGCGCGGGAGCTGACTCACGACGTTGCCTCCTCGGTCTCGGCCCACTCGTTGTGCAGGGTGCCGGTCTCCAGGTCGACGACGTTGTTGACGCCCTTGCGTCGCTTGGATCCCAACAGGGCGAAGTAGACGATCGGACCCGTGGCGAGACCGGCGGCCGCCCACCCGATGCCCTGGACCATGCCCACGTCCAGGACCTGGAAGTAGACCGCCACCACGATCACGAACAACGGCCCGAGGGTGACGAGAGCGACCCCGAACCATCCGCCCGGCACCTTGAACGGTCGAGCGAGGTCGGGATGCTTGATCCGCATCGCGATCAAGGAGAAGAACTCCAGCATCAGGGCACAGGCGTAGATCGTGACATCGATCGCGACGAGGCTGCCGAACGCGGAGAGCGCGAGCACCGAACAGATCAGCGCTTGGATGACGATCGCCAAGGTCGGGGTCTTGTACTTGGGGTGGAGCTTCGTGAGCGCCTTCGGCAGGAACCCGTCTCCGGCCAGAGCGAAGGGGATGCGACTGTTCTGCAGCAGCCAGGCCGAGTAGAGACCGATCGCCGAGATCATGGCGGTGATCGTGAGCAGATTGCCCAGCCATGCTCCCGCGACCTGCTCGGCCACGACGTTGTACGCGCCGGCCGTCCACTCGACGTCGACCGCGCCCACGACGCCGAGCGACACGAACGTGGGGACGAGGTAGATCAGCGTGATGATCGGCAGGGTGATCGCGAGTGCCTTGGGGTAGTCGCGAGCCGGGTGCTCGACCTCACCCATGACCGTGGACATGCCGTCCCAGCCCATGTAGTTCCACATGATCACGAATAACCCGGCGCCGAAGGCCGCGGGTAACGAGACCCCCTCGTTCACGAAGGGCTCGAACGGGTTCTGGCCCATCTTGAACAGTCCGATGATCGTCACCAGGACGAACGGCGTGATCACGACCGCGAAGAAGAGCTTGGACGAGTCGCCCACGACCTTGGCACCCCGGATGTTCACGTACGCGAAGAGCCAGATCAGCGTCACCGCCACCAACCAGCGAACCAGTTCGTTCTCCTCCAGGATCGGGAAGAAGTACGACGTGTAGTCGACGAACAACACCGGGTAGAGCGCCAGGTCGACCCAGCTCGTGACCCACATCCACCACCCGAGGTTGAAGCCCCAGAAGGGACCGAGCGCGGTCTTGCCCCAGTAGTAGTAGCCGCCTTCGACGGGCATCATCGTGGCCATCTCGGCCACCATCAGGGCGGTCGGCAGGCTCCAGATGACGGGGGTGAGGATGATGAGGAGCAACCCCATGCCGGCGCCGGCCTCGCCGATCGTGTCTTCGAGACCGTACGGTCCACCCGACACCGAGAAGAAGATGATGCCGACGATGCCGCCGAGCGCCAGCTTCGTCGAGACGACGCGAACCGCGGTGCTCGGACGCTGCGCAGGCTCTTCTGCGATCGTCGCCATGGCCCCCCCTCACCGCCGACTGGCCGCCGACGGCGTTGTATAGCACGACCCCGGTGGTCGGCGCTAGCCGGGAGGCCTCCACTGGACCCAGAGCGAATCCGGCGCTCGGAACTCCCACCCGGACAACGTGACCGGACGGTCGGCGTCCAAGCGCAGGCCGGGCAACCGGTCCAACAGGATGTCGAGCGATACCCTCGACAAGTAGCGACCGAACCATGCACCGAGGCAGAAGTGCGTGCCGGCGGAGAAGGCCAGATGCTTGCCCTCCTTGCGATCGATGTCGAACCGATCCGCGTCGTTCCAGCGGCGAGGATCGCGGCCGGCCGAAGAAAGCACTGCAGCGACCAGCGCTCCTTCCGGCAGCGAGACGTCGCACACCTCGACCTGCGTAGTGGTCTGACGGGTCGCGGTCCCCACCGGCCCCGCCCACCGCAACGTCTCCTCGACGGCGGGATTCACGAGCGAGCGGTCGGCACGGACGCGTTCGAGCAGTCCGTCGTTCGAGCCAAGGGCCCAGAGGGTGAGCGCGATCAGATCTCGGGGCTCCTGCAAGCCGCCCGAGAGCATCAGCTTCGTGTTGGCGATGATCTGCTCGCGGTCCATGCGGCGACCGTCCTGCTCGTGGTGCAGCATCCACGACAGGACGCTGCTATCCGGTGCAGATGCGAGTCGATCGGCTACCTCTTCGATCGCGGCTCCAAGCGCCGCGCTGGCCTCGTCGGCGGGTGCCTGCTTCGCGGGGTCGCCTTCGAAGTTCGCCAGGCCCGGCATGAGACCTTCGTTCCATCGCAGGATGTCCTGCCAGGGCACGTCCTGCAGCCCCAGCATGAAGCAGAGGGCCTGCACGCTCATGGGGTCGGCGTACTCCCGGAACAGGTCGGCCGATCCATCGTCGACGAAGCCGTCGATCAATCCGTTCGCGAGTCGAGGGATCATCCCCTGGGTGCGTTCCTCCACGTCACGCGGCCGGAACGGTGTCTCGGTGATGGCGCGGATCCACGCCTGGTCCGGACCCTCCATCCCCAACATGTTCACGCCCATCGTTCGGTTGAGCGTGGACGGATCGGTCGCCGCGGTGAAGGTCTCCGGAGCCATCGCTACCTGCTTCACGTCCGCGAACCGGGTCACCAGCCACAGCCCCACCGCCGGCACCCAGCTCACGGGTTCCTCGTCCCGAAGGCGGGCGTAGATCGGGTAGGGGTCGCGCTCGAGGTCCTCCAAGGAGATCGCAGATCCGACGGACATGGATGTATCTTCCACCCGGACGAGAGGGGATGACAGATGGACATGACCGGCAAGCGGCTTCGACTCCTCTACCCAGACATCCATGGGCTGGAACGCGGCAAGTACCTGTTCGGCGACGTGGCGGAATCAGGTCACGCTGCGTTCTGCGTCGGCGTCTACCCACTCACCCACGACCGCGAGATCCTGTTGGTGCCGCGGACCCAATTCGATGTGGGGCTGCCCGACATCGATGTGACGCTCGATCGCGAGTCGCTGCGGCCATCGTGGGAACCCGAGACCGTGATCGGCATCGGCGACGTGAGCTACGAGGGCGCGCCGATGTCGCTCGACCCCCGCCACGTCCTTCGGGAAGCGGTCGACGCGTGGCGAGCCATGGGATTGGAGCCCCAGATCAGCTTCGAGTTGGAGTTCTATCTGATGGAACCCGACGGGGGTGGTGGCTGGCGGCCGATCTCGTTGCCGGGCCACCGCGTGTACGGCACCGGCACCGCGGTCGATCCCTCAGGCTGCGTGCAAGACATGGTGAACACCGCGTTGGCGTGCGGCTTCTCGGTCGAGAGTTGGAGCAGCGAGTTCGACGAGTCGGCCTTCGAGGTGAACATCCGCTACGACGATGCGGTCGCCGCCGCCGACGACGCGTTCGTGTTCCGCTTGCTGATCCGCGAGATCGCCGAACTCAACGGCAAACTCGCGACCTTCCTAGGGCGGCCCTTGAACGACCGAGGCGGCAGCGGGATGCACGTGAACTTCAGTTTCCGGCGTGACGACGGTTCGAACGCGTTCCACGACCCGAACGACCCCGATGGCTTGTCCGACCTGGCTCGCCAGAGCATCGCCGGCGTGTTGGCACACCACGCGGGCATGGGCGCGATCATGGCGCCCACCGTCAACGCTTACAAGCGGCTGCAGCCCGACATGCTGAACGGCTACTGGGCCAACTGGGGTCACGACGATCGTAGCGTCACGGTGCGGGTACCGCCGGCGCGCGGCGAGACCACCCGACTGGAACAGCGGACCGCCGACGCGTCCGCCAACCCCTACCTGGTGGGGGCAGCTGTGCTGCATGCTGCCCGGTTCGGCGTGGAAGACGCGATGACACTCAAGCCCCCGCAGCCGGTCGGCGAGGAACCGGACACCGACGTCTGTATCCCCCCCACCCTCGTCGCGGCCCTCGACGTGCTCAACGCCGATGAGCGGCTGGTCCAGGCACTGGGTCCCGACATGGTGGAAGCGTTCACGATCTTGAAGCGCGGTGAGTGGGAGCGGTACATGAGCGCCAACAACGACTCCGACACCACCGAGGTCACCGACTGGGAGTTGCGGTACTACCTGCCGTATCACTGACGGCCATCGGTACGGTCAGGGAAGGAACGAACCGAACGAGGAGGCCTCGTGCTGCTGCAGGGGAAGGTGGCGATCGTCAGTGGGGGTGGCAGCGGTATCGGGGCTGCCGTGGCTCGGCGCTTCGCCGCCGAAGGCGCCTCGGTGATCCTCACGGGCCGGCGTGCCGAACCGATCGAGGCACTCGCAGAGGAACTGGGCGGACTCGCGATGGCCGGCGATGCCACCGACCC
>DATDJD010000380.1:0-4018 GCA_036520695.1 Actinomycetota bacterium | reverse complement strand
GATCGCGCAGTTCCGGTTGGTCCGGAACCTCGCGGGATCCTCTCCGCCTTCACCGGAGTTGGCCCGTCCACCGATAGACGACATCGCTTCCGCGAGTGTCTCGTGAGCTTCTGCGGAGATGGACCCGTGCGACATCGCCGCCGTCGAGAAGCGTGTGAGGATCGCCCCGATCGGTTCGACCGTGCGGACGTCTGACGGCGATGGAGCCGGCACGATCTCCAGGAGGTCTCGGAGCATGATCGGGGGTCTCGCTGCCACGAGCCCGGCGAAGCGTCGGTAGTGGTCGCCGGGGTCCACCGCCTCGCCCGACCCTCTACCCACCTGGATGTCGTCGGCGGCTGCGGTCGTGCGCAGCCTGGTGAGGGACGGATCGACGATGCGATGGACGGCCCGAACCACCGACGGGTCGTTCGCGTGGTGGTCTCCGCCACGGCGGAACTTCACGAGACCCGGGTTCGCCGGAGAGGGAAGTGGTCGATCGAACGCCGCTCGATGCCGCTGCAGAACCTCACGTCCGAGATCTTCGAATCCCTTGCCGCCGATCGCGGAGCGCTTAGAACAGAAGATGCGCTCGACCACCTCTGGTGCGAGTCCGATGACGTCGAGCGCCTCGGTGCCCCGATAGGAATCGACACTGGCGATGCCGAGACGGGCCATCGCTTTGAGCACGCCCTCCTCCATCGCCGAACGCAATCCCGCGACGGCAGATGCGAGCGCATCCGGGTCATCCGTGCCGGCGGCCGCGGCCACCGATGCGATCGTGAGCCTCGGGTGGAGCCCTTCGGCGCCCATCGCGATCAAGGAAGCGGCATCATGAGAACCGCGCACGTCATCGACATCCGCGACGATCGACGTCTCCGACCGCAGGCCTGCATCCGTGAGCGAGCGGTTGATGGCGCCCACCGCCATGAGGCTCGGGATCGGCGCCCGAGATGGTCCTGCTTCCGCATGGCTCACGATGACGATCGCAGCACCCTCACCGACGACGTCCACGGCACGCTTCGCCAGCCGATCGATGGCGATGCTGAGGCCTCCCGCACCCGCCTCCACCGGCCAGCTCGCATCCAGGACT
Organism: Actinomycetota bacterium; assembly: GCA_036520695.1. Classification (GTDB taxonomy): domain Bacteria; phylum Actinomycetota; class UBA4738; order UBA4738; family HRBIN12; genus JAOUEA01. Next base: position 2,946 of record DATDJD010000380.1, on the reverse strand, counting down.
CGGCCGAGGGGGGGCTGCCAAAGGAAGAAGGACGGACAGTCGATCAACGAGGCTGCCTCGGGGCGATCGCTGAGCAACGCGGCACGCGGTCCCAGGTGGATCCGGAGTGACATCACCGACCGCTCGCGAACGTGGTCGATCGCCGGGTTGGTCACTTGCGCGAACCGTTGCCGCACGAGGGAGAACGCCGGCCGAGGCGTTGTGGCCATGGGCGGAACGGCGGTGTCATCCCCCATGGAGAAGATCGGTTCGTGGCCGGTTCGCGCCGCGGACCGCATGATCAGCGTCAAGTCCTCCCGGGTGAATCCGTGCGCGACCTGACGAGCGGAGAGGTCGTCGGGAACGTTGGTCGTCGGTTCGCCCCCGTCCCAACCCATCAGATGGGTAGCCGCCCACGCGGCGTATGGGCGTCGTTCGGCGACGGCACCCACGGGATCGAGCTGGATCCCCCCGTCCTCCGGGTCGACCACGATCATCTGGCCAGGGCCGAGGCGCCGCCGCCGAACGACGGGTCGGCAGGCGACGGACACCACGCCTGCTTCGGAAGCGCACACGACCGGACCGTCGTCGTGGATCGCGATCCGCATGGGTCGAAGGCCGTTTCGATCCTGAGCGGCACCGACGGCAACGCCGTCCGTGAACACCAGGGCGGCAGGGCCGTCCCATGGTTCCATCAAGGCTTGGTGCCAACGATAGAAGCCTCGGACGGCATCGCTCATGGCGGGGGCGTGTTCCCACGCCGCCGGCACCAGCATCGCGATCGCTCGACGCATATCTCTTCCCGTTCCCGCGTCGTCGCCCTCCTTGAGGAGGAACTCGGCGACTTCGTCGAGGATCGCCGAATCCGATCCCTCGGGCCGGATCGGCGGGTCGAACAAGGCTTCTTCACCGAGCGAGCCCAGGCCGAGCCTTCCTGCCCGAGCCCGCATGCGGTGCACGTTGCCATCGATCGTATTGATCTCACCGTTGTGGCACAGCGTGCGGAACGGCTGGGTTCGTTCCCACGTCGACGCGGTATTCGTGGCGAACCGCTGGTGCATGATCGCGAAGGACGCACGGAAGTCGGGATCGGCGAGGTCGGGATAGAACGCACTCAAGTGATCGGCCGTGACCAGGGCCTTATACGTCACCGTGTGGAAGCTGCAGGACGTCACGTAGAAGGCCTGCTGTGATCCGGCGCATGAGATCTCGATCCGACGCCTCATCCGGTGAGCGTGATGCTCGGCTTGGCGAGGCGTCATCTCGCTCGGTCGCCGAAGGATGGCCTGGAGAACGCGAGGGCACGAGCTGGCGGCCATCGGTCCCAGCACAGCGGGATCGAGGGGCACGGTGCGCCAGCCCCACACCGCCAGCCCTTCCTGAGCCGCCGCTCGCTCCACGGCGGCGCAGGCTGGCCAACGGGCACCGCGAGGAGGGATGAAGACACCCACCACACCCATGAGATCTGGATCGCCCACCGATCGCCCGAGCGTGTGTTCAAAGAATCGGCGTGGGATGGGGACCAGCAAACCCGCTCCATCGCCGGTGACACCATCGGCGCCGATGGCTCCCCGATGCGACATGCGCCGGAGAGCCTCCAACGCCATGTCGACGATCTCGCGGCTCGCCCGACCCTTGGGGTCGGCGATGAAGCCGACACCACACGCGTCGCGCTCTCGTGCCACCATCGGACCACCCCCCTGGAGAGCGAACCTGCAGGCTAGGCCGCAGGTGTTTCCCGACGGTGTCGTCTCGATGAACGGTGTGTGTCGCGTGCCCATCGCTCGAAACGCACACGTCATACGAGAGAAACGACCAGGAAACGGGTCCTCCTTACGCTCCGCTCTTCGGATGCGGGGACGCCGACCAGCGGTGGGTGTCCGATGAAGGGGGGATGCATGGTTCGGAGCAGGAAACGCAAGTGCCTGGTCGTCGCGCTCGTGATCGTCGGTGCCCTGGCGTTGATCCCCGCAGGATCGGCTGGGGCACAAGAAGCGTGCGGTGGCGCAGGGGCGATCGGTGACCCTTGTGGGGACGCCACCGGGACCGGTACCGACATCTTCCCCGATGGAGTCCCTGGGTCGACCGACGACCTCGATGAAGGCGGCTTGACCACGATCGTGGATCAACTCGGCAAGAACAAGATCGCGATCAACATGACGTGGTTGCTCTTCGCTGGGTTCCTGGTGCTGTTCATGCAGGCGGGGTTCGCGTCGGTCGAGACAGGGTTCACACGGGCGAAGAACGCCGCGCACACGATGACGATGAACTTCGTCGTGTTCGCCGTCGGTGTGATCGGGTACTGGCTCGTCGGGTTCGCCCTGCAGTTCGGAGGGGTCGGCGGGATCGCTGCGCTGGGCGGCACCCCTCCACTCACCAGCAAGCTCTGCGTCGGCGATTGGTGTCTGTTCGGCACGAAGGGGTTCATGCTCGCTGGTGTCTACGACGTTGGCGTGATGGGGTTCTTCCTGTTCCAGGTGGTGTTCATGGACACCGCCGCCACGATCGTGACCGGCTCGATGGCAGAACGGTGGGCGTGGAAGCCGTTCCTGGCATTCACCCTCTTCATGTCCATGATCCTGTATCCGGTCTTCGGGATGTGGGCCTGGGGCGGCGGTTTCCTGGCAACCCTGGGTGTCAATATGGACCTGGGTCATGGGTACGTGGACTTCGCTGGCTCGGGAGTCGTGCATGCGATCGGCGGTCTCGCGGCGCTTGCTGGGTGCATCATCCTGGGGCCACGGATCGGCCGTTTCAACGCTGACGGTTCGGCCAACCCCATGCCGGGACACAACTTGCCGCTCGGGATCCTCGGCGTCTTCATCTTGTTGTTCGGGTGGTTCGGTTTCAACGCGGGCTCGACGTTGGCGGCGACCGACCTGCGCATCAGCGTGGTCGCCGTCAACACGTTGCTCGCGTCGGCCTTCGGGGCGGTCTCGTGCATGCTCTGGGTCGGACGGAAGGCCC
>DATDJD010000379.1:0-6641 GCA_036520695.1 Actinomycetota bacterium | reverse complement strand
GCTTCGAGCAGGTCGATCGCTTCGTCGAGCACGTCCCGCGCTTCGGTGGTCTTGCCCTGCAGTCCCAACTGGAAGTAGAGCCGCCGCATCACCTGGGCCGCAGTGATGGGTGAATCCGCATCCAGCGCCAAGCCGATCGCGCTGCGGTAGGCCGCGACGGCCTCTTCGGAGGTCATCGCACCTGAGCGCCACCCGAGTCCTGTGGCGAGCCGCAACAGCTCGGCTCGCTCGGCACCGGTCGTGGGCGTCAGTTCGACCGCACGAGCGTAGTATTCGGCGGCCCGTCGGGCGTCGATGCCCGTCTGGTGTTCTCCGGCCATCACCAAGAACCGTAGAGCGGTCCCTTCGAGTTCCGGGATCTCCTCGGTGAGCCCGGCGGCCTTCGCAAGGTCGAGTGCACGGACAGCGTGCGATGCCAGCAGGTCCGCCCGATCGCGCACGGCGTCACCGGCCGACGCTTCGAGCCATCTGGTGACCGCCAGGTGCATGCGTGCCCGGGCGACCCGGGGGAGTCGTCCGTAGGCGACATCGCGGATGAGCCCGTGCGTGAACGCGAACTCGCTCTCGTCGGCGATCGTGCTCAACGGCGACCGGCGGATCAGGCCCCTGCGCTGGAGCTCGTGGAGTGGATCGTCCGATCGGATCGCGGGCTCGAGTGCACGGAGGGCACCCGGCCAGAAGCGGTCTCCCACCACCGCGGCTGCTTGCAGCAAGGACCGATCGTTCGGGGCGAGTGCGTCGAGTCGTGCCGCGATCAGCGCTTGCACCGTGTCGGGGACGTTGACCGAGGGAGTGTGTCGGCCACGGTCGTCGTCAGCGTCCCGGCCCTCATCCGCATCGGGGCCCGGCGCGCCATCTTCGAGCATGTGGACGAACTCCCGCGCGTACAAGGGGTTGCCGCCTGCCCGCCGCATCAACGAACCTCTGGCGTCATCCGGGACGACCGAGACCAGGAGCAGCGCGCCCAGCAGTTCCCGCATATCGCGGTCCGACAGCGGCGACAAGGTCAAGGTCGTGGCACGCGCGATCCCCGTTCCCCACGAAGGATCCGTGGTGAACAGTTCCGGCCTGGTGGTACACAACAGCAGCAGCGGTTCGGACCCCGCTTGCTCGATCACGTGGCCCAGGAACTCGAGCATCGCCGGTTCCGCCCAGTGGAGATCCTCGACCACCATCACCAACGGGGTCCGTCGAGCCGAGAGTTCCAGGAACCTCGTCCAGGCGGCGAAGGATTCGGCTCGGTCGACGGCCTCGTCCGAACCGACGACGGGACCCACCAGGGCGAGGATCCGCGACCGGATCCATTCACCCTCGTCCTCGGTCGCGTCCAACATCGGAAGGTAGTCGCGCACCGCGTCCGCCGCGCGTTCGCGTGACTCATCCGGCGCCACCCCCACGACGGCACGGACGATCTCGACGAGTGCCGCGAAGGTGATGCTCTCTCCGTAGGGCAGGCAGCGGCCGCGGTGGAACGACACGTCGTCCGAGCCCGCGCGAACATGTTCACCGAGGTCTGCGAGCAAGCGGCTCTTGCCGAGCCCCGGTTCACCGACCACGGTGACCAGGTGCGGGGTTCTGTCGTCGATCGTTCTGGCCAGCAGGTCGCGGAGCCCCTGGCGTTCGCGTTCGCGACCCACGAAGGGCGGCGGGTCGTCTTCGTCGCGTTCGGGGATCGTGGGGCGCACAGAACGTGCCAGCCACAGCCCGAGCGGTGCAGACTTGCCCTTCACCGTGGCGGCAGGCAGTTCGTCGTAGTCGATGACGCGCCGGGTGGCACGCGCCGTCGTGTCACCGACGACGACGTCGCCCACCGGGGCCAGGTTCTGCAGACGCGACGCGGTGTTCACGACGTCGCCGGCGACACGCTCGCCGACCTGGGGTCCCTCGCCGGTCGTGACCAGGGCCTCGCCCGTGTTGACGGCGACGCGCACGGGCATCCCTTCCCGCGAGACACGTTCGCGGATCGCGAGCGCCGCGCGTACGGCACGCTCGGCGTCGTCCTCGTGTGCGACCGGGGCACCGAACACGCCCAACGCAGCGTCGCCGATGAACTTGTCGAGCATGCCGCCGAACCGTTCGATCTCCTCCTTCGCGATCGCGTGGAAGGGAACCAGGATGCCCCGAACATCCTCAGGGTCGGCGTGGTCGGAACGCTGCGTGAACCCCGCGAGGTCTGCGAACACGATCGACAGCAGACGTCGTTCCTCGAGAGGCCCCGCCGCTGGCGTGAGCTCCGCCTCGAGCGGGGTGCCACACTCTGGACAGAACCGCGCCTGCGCGGGCACGACCGCCCCGCATGAGGGACAGGTTCGCACCAACGCCGCGCCGCACGACGAGCAGAACCGCGCAGCAGGGTCATTGGCGGCCGAGCACGAGGGGCAGGTCACCACGAGGTCGAGTCTATCGCCGAGTCCCTCTGGGATCCGCTTCGACGACGGCGACGACCTTCGTCGCGTCCACCGTCACGGGCACACCGTCCTCGATCTCGCTCGTGCTTCCTGGCGCGAGGACGACCACTGGCATCTCGACGCCGTAGAGCTCGGCGGCGACCAGCGCGCCCAGGGCGATCATGGCGTCGATCTCGGTCAACACGATGGCGGCGGGAGCGGTCCCCACGTGGATCGCCTCCGCCAGGACGGAGGGGCTGGAGCTGGACCCTCGGCCTCGCCTCATGAACACCACCCGACCCGACAAGCACACGCCCTGTTGGGGATGATGCGTGTCGCTCACGGTACCGGTCACTCCGTCGAAGCCACCCCAGAAACTCAAAGGTTCCTGCAGGGTGAGTGCCTCGCCACGACCGACCCCTGCCGCCAGCGTGCGTCCCGTGAGATCGATCATCACCCGTCCGAACCCCACAGGGCGTCGTCCCTCACCAGTCCTCCTTCGACGGCCGAACGGATGCACTCCTCGAGGCTGGCGATCGCGACCTCGACACCCAGGTTGCTCGGGGCATACCACGCCCATTTCGCCGAGTCGGTCACGACGGGTCCAACCCCGTGCGCGATGACCGGCGTGATGTACGTACACGTGTCGGTGACCATGGTTGCGCCCGCAGCCATCGCGACCGCGGCCGTGCCTGCTCCCTCGGCGACCCGAAGCACATCGCGGCCGGTGTTCACGTAGAAGGGCACGGCGAACCGCCGGCCGTCCGCCAAGGAGGCCAGTCGCTCGAAGCCCGCGACCGACATGTGGGGTGTACCGACGCTCACGGCCCCGATGGCGGCACCGACCCCCACGGTCGACCACGCATCCCGCGCCGCCCGCAGGTCGGCGGGTCCGACGCGAACCTCGGATGCCACCGAGCCCTCGCCGATCGCGGCCTCCAAGGTTGGTGCTTCCGGCGTAACCCCGATCACGTGGATGAGGGCGACCGAACCCGACGAGGCAGCGGCGGCGCACATGGCCTTGAGGTGATCCTCGCTGGTCGTGGGAGCCGTTGGGAGGCCCACCACGGCAGGCACGAGGGCGCCGGCCTCCCGCCCGACGATGAGGCCGATCGCGGCGTGCGCGACCGGGTCGGCGAGCAATCGATCAGGCACGCCCTCCACCCGGAACACCACACGTGCACCTCGATGCTCGTCGAGGTGCAGGCCCACCGCCGGCGCACGTCCCGTGATCGCGCAGCAGACGTCGATGAAGTCGCCATAGCGCTCCGTTCGCGCCCCCAAGACCGAGTTCGCGAACACGATCGCGTTCGACTCGGCCCACGCGATCTGATCGCCGAACGATGGTCGTTCCGGGGATTGGTACGGCGCGCATGTCCACGTGGGGCGACACCCCATCGCGAGGTAGGCGTCCATCTGTTCCCTGGCCATCGCGGAGGTCGTGGCATCGAGCCGCACGAGTTCGGGATGCAGGAGGTCGAGAGCGGAGACGTTGAGCGTGCTGGGGACCGCGACCTGAGCCTCGGCGTCGCGGAGGCGTCGTGCGAAATCGAGCCCCGCCATCCCGTGGAACAGACACCCGTCGATATGAGCCGACGTGATGTCCAGCAGGTGGGTCGCCCCGGCGATCTCTGCTGACTTCGTGACGATGCGCATCGCCAGGCTCGCCGCGTCGCCGTGGGTGCCGTCCAGCATGGCTCGGTCGCGCTCGGTGAGATCGAGATCGGGAGCCATGAGGCGAATCCTGGCACAGGCTCGCTGGCCCGACCGACACCCGGGTGTAACGATGCACCGACCGTGGGATACCCACGGGCAACGACGATCGCGCCCGTGGCGCCGACGGGTCGAGAGAGGGAGGGCTCCATGGCATCGCTGAAGGCAGTCATGCTCAACTGCACCCTGAAGTACCCGCCGGAGGTATCCAACACCGAAGCGTTGATGCACAAGGTGAAGGAGTGGTGGGACACGATGGACGTTGCCACCGAGATCGTGCGCATCACCGACTACAACGTGCGATTCGGTGTCAGCTCGGACGAGGGCAACGGCGACGAGTGGCCGACGATCCTGGAGAAGATCAAGGCCGCCGACATCATCTGCATCGGCACGCCGATCTGGTTCGGGGTCCGCGGTTCGGTGGCTCAACTGGTGATCGAACGCCTCGACGGCACCTACAACGAGACGAACGACGTTGGCCAGTACCCGCTCTACAACAAGGTCGGGTGCGTCGTGGTCACCGGCAACGAGGACGGTGCGCACGCGGCGGCCGAGACCACGCTGTTCAACCTGACGCACCTGGGTTGCGCGATCCCGCCGAACGCCGATACCTATTGGGTGGGCGACGCCGGTCCCGGTCCGAGCTACATCGAGGCCGGAGGCGAACACCACGCCTACACCCAGCGCACCACCCGTTGGATGGCGCACAACGCCGTGCACCTCGCGCGCATCCTGAAAGCGAATCCGATCCCCGCCGAAGGCAACACCTTCGACGACGAGACCGAACACGGACCGATGCACAACGGCTGAACCCAGGCACCCCGGGCCGGCACGGGGGCGGCGACGCGTACCATTGGCCGTCGACGTCCGAGCAAAGAGGAGCGCCCGTGAACCAGGTCAAAGCCGTGATCGCCCGCGCGAAGGGTGAGCCAGTGGAGATCGCCGACATCCTGGTGCCCGATCCGGGGCCGGGCGAGGCGTTGGTGCGCGTGCAGGCATGCGGTGTCTGCCACACCGACCTTCATTACCGCGAAGGCGCGATCAACGACGAGTTCCCGTTCTTCTTGGGGCATGAGGCGGCCGGCGTCGTGGAGAGAGTCGGCGACGGCGTCGTGAACGTCGCACCCGGCGACTTCGTGATCCTGGCGTGGCGTTCGCCCTGTTGGGCCTGCCGTTCGTGCCTGCGAGGGCGGCCGTGGTACTGCTTCGAGTCTCGCAACGCGTCGCAGGCGATGACGCTCGCCGACGGCGGCGCGACGCTCTCACCTGCACTCGGTATCGGGGCGTTCGCAGAGCTGACGCTGGTCGATGCGGGCCAAGCGGTCAAGGTCGACGCACGCGCGAAGCCCGAGGCGGCCGGGTTGATCGGCTGCGGCATCATGGCCGGGCTCGGTGCCGCGCTGAACACGGGACAGGTGTCGCGTGGCGACACCGTCGCGGTGTTCGGGTGCGGTGGGGTCGGCGATGCCGCGATCGCGGGGGCAGTGCTCGCCGGCGCACGCACGATCGTGGCCGTCGATCGAGATCCCCGGAAGCTCGGATGGGCGAAGGACTTCGGGGCGACCCACACGGTGAACGCCGCCGAGGTCGACCCGGTCGAGGCCGTGAAGGAGGCGACCGGGGGGTTCGGAGCCGACGTCGTGATCGAAGCGGTGGGCAACCCCAAGGTGTTGGAGCAGGCGTTCTTCTCCCGGGACCTCGCCGGCACCCTGGTCCAGGTGGGGGTGCCCGATCCGTCGATGACGATGGAGCTGCCGATGATCGAATTCTTCGGTCGCGGTGGAGCGCTCAAGCCCAGCTGGTACGGCGACGCGCTGCCCTCGCGCGACTTCCCGATGTACATCGATCTGTACCTGGAAGGTCGGCTCGACCTGGATCGGTTCGTGTCCGAGACGATCGGGGTGGGCGACGTCGAGGAAGCCTTCGCCAAGATGGAACGCGGCGAGGTCCTGCGTTCCGTGGTGGTGTTCTGACGATGGCCCTGCGTATCGACCTGGTGCAGATCGACGGGTTCTTCAAGGGTTCCGACCCACCCGCCCCGGTGCAGAACAACGTGTGGGTGATCGGTGACGACGCCGAGGTCATCGTGATCGACGCGTCTCACGACGCGGCGCCGATCATCGACGCCGTGGCAGGACGTCGTGTCACGCGCATCCAATGTTCGCACGGTCATTTCGACCACGTGAACGTTGCGCGAGAGCTGCAGTCGGCGGTCGACGCCCCGATCGCGCTGCACGCCGCCGACCGCATGCTCTGGGACGACGCCTACCCCGACGTCGCCCCCGATCTGGAGGTCGTCGCGGGTGACGTGCTCACGATCGCCGGCACCGACCTGAAGGTGATGCACACCCCGGGTCACACGCCGGGCAGCGTGTGCCTGTACGACGCGGGGGGTCACCTGTTCGGTGGAGACACCCTGTTCCAGGGTGGACCGGGCGCGACGGCGTTCCAGTACGGGGACTTCGAGGTGATCATCACGTCGATCCGTGAGCAGCTGTTGGTGCTCCCGATGCAGACCCACGTGTACACGGGCCACGGTCC
>DATDJD010000378.1:0-8670 GCA_036520695.1 Actinomycetota bacterium | reverse complement strand
GCAGCTTCCGTCGCGTCGTCGAACATCGGAGCACGTGGGATGTCCCACAGGTTGTGGTGGACCATCCACAGGATCCGGTTCGAGATCTCGTTGTAGTAACCGTCGTAGCGCTCCTGCGGGGTGACCACGTACCGCATCCGCTGGTTCGAATCGGGCGCTACCGTCCGGCCCTTCAGGGCCACGGCTCGATCACCTTCGGTCATCGCGGAAGAGACCCACGTCGTATCGTCTCGGTAGAACACCCCGGATAGCGCTGTCACCAGGCCTCCGGACCCACGCCGAGCCCTCAGGCGTCCTCGCTCATCGCGGTCGAAACTGATGGGTCCACGGTTGGACGCCACGACGACCGGCGCTTCCATCGCGCTCATCGCACCGCCAGGCCTGGTGTTCACCATCTACCGCCAGTCTAGGCCTCCAAGCGCGACCGACGGTACGGGGCCGTACGACACGGGTTCTAGGACGGGGTTCGGACAGGCCCCGAGCGCTGCGCACGCCTCACGACCCGGCGGACATCGGTCGGGCTCATCCACGTCGCACCGTGCGCCTCGAGCCAGGCGAACATCTCCGGTCGCATGCCCAGCGCGGTGATCCCTACGACGTCGCCTTCCTGCGCTTCTACCAGCATCGCTTGCAGCGCAGTCAGTTCGTCCCTGAACAGAGCCACATCGTTCATCCCGGCCTCCCGCGCTCCTTCACGGAGGCGTTGGACGATGTCCTCTCGGGTGCGGCCCCGCAGATAGTGCTCGAGTTCAGCGATCGCGAGGTGGTCGGACCCAACTGCCGCTCGGAACCCGAAGGCGTGCAGGATCTCGTCCGTGCGGTCACCGGCGGTGCAGATCGCGAGCCAGACCTGGTTGCCCGGGCGCCGAAGACCCTGCAAGGCCTCGGTCATCCCCGTCATCCCCGCCTCGTTGTGGGCGTAGTCCAACATCACGATCCGTCCGCCGAGGTCGAAGAGATTGGCGCGACCCGGGTTGCGATCGGGATCTTGGACGAAGCTCTTCAGGCCCCTGACGACCGCTCGCTGGCCCAGCCCGATCGCGAGGGCCGCCGTCGCTGCCGCCATCGCGTTCTGCGCGTTGATCGCCGAGACCCCGGCGAGGGTCACCGGTACGTCGAGCATGGACACCATCACGTGGGTCTCGCGCCGATCGAACCACGTCATGCGTCCGTCCTGGATCGACATCGCACGACCACCGTGGGCCAAGACCTCGCGGAACGCGGGGTGGTCGGGGTCCAGTGAGAACAGCCACGGGCGTCCCGTGGCCTGGCGTCGCATCGCCAGCACCCTGGGGTCGTCGGCGTTCAAGACCACCCATCCGTCGGGACGGGTGATGCGCGTGATGACGGCCTTGACCTCCGCGAGTTGGTCCACCGTGTCGATGCCGTGCAGCCCCAGGTGATCGGCGCTCACGTTGGTGACGACGGCCACGTCGTTGTGCTGCACGCCGCAGCCGCGCAGCAGCAGGCCGCCGCGTGCCGTTTCCAGGACGGCGATGTCGGGTCCCTGCGCCATGGCGATCGCCGCGCCTCCGAACCCGCTGTAATCACCGGCCTGGATCAGGACGCCATCGCCGGAGAACACCCCATCGGTGGAGGAGTAGGCGACCGTGCGCCCGGCGCTACGCACCAGGTGAGCCAACAAGCGCACGGTCGTGGTCTTGCCGTTGGTCCCCGTGACCTGGATCACGGGGACGGACGGGTCCGGGACCGTCGGCTCGGGTCCCGGGTCGGTCGCGCCGACGCGGGTTGCCGCTTCAGCGATCACCCGCTGAGGTGATCGGCGCAACATCGCGCCCAGCGCCCAGGCGGTCTCGGCGGCGAGGACCTCCGCGGCGTTGCGCCGGCGCCAAGGGAAGGCGACCACGACCTGGTCCGGCGCCGGCCCGAGGCGTCCACGGACCGCGAGGCGTTGCGAGCCGGAGGCCAATGCGATCGCGCGTGCGAGACGGCTGGCGATCCGCGCCACCCCACGCCTCCGCTGTTCCGTGTGCGGGGCGCCAACCGTGGTGGTGCTCGCCCACGGCCCGAGACGCTGGACGATCGACGCGAGGCGATCCTCGGAGGCCCGCATCCACCCTGGTGCGTCCAGCGTCAGCTTGATCGCGGGGCGCGGGAAGTACAGGTTGGGACCGTCCAGGACGCGGATCTCGATGACGCGGACCGGTTCGCCCATGGGCGAAGGGTACTCAGGGCGACGCCTCGGCGCGATACCTGCGGAGTTCCGGATAGGCCATCGCCACCGCCACAGAACCAACGATGCAGGCGAGTCCTCCGGTGACGACGCTGATCGTAGGACTGAACCAGGTCGCCATCAGGCCCGCCTCCACGTCACCGAGCTTCGGGCCGCCCGTGACGACCAGGTAGAAGATGCCGCTCAACCGCCCGCGCAGGCGATCGGGTACGCTCACCTGCAGGATCGTGTTCCGGAAGATCGCGCTGACCACGTCGGCAGCGCCCGCGATCGCGAGGAACACCAATGCCAGGGGAAGGTTCGAGCCCACGGCGCCGAACGCCGCGATCGCGGCGCCCCACCCCATCACCGCCCAGATCACGGCTTCGCCCTGCTTGCGGATCCGGGTGACCGACCCTGCGACGAGGCTCTGGATCAGCGCGCCCGCCGCCGGTGCCGCGAACAAGAGCCCCACCACCTCTGGTCCTCGGTCGAATTGCGTGACGGCCAGGACCGGGAACAACGCTGCGGGCATGCCGAAGATCATCGCCACCAGGTCGATCGCGAACGTCGACTGGATCAACCGGTGCCCGCCCACGTAGCGGAACCCTTCGGCGACCGCCTTCGCGCCCAACGCCCGTTCGAACGCAGGGTCGTGATCGGGTGGCAACGGCTGGATCGCGATCGCCGCGACCAGGAGTCCAGCGTAGCTCACCATGTCCGCGACGTAGGCCCACGTAGGGCTGGTGGCAGCGATCAGCACGCCTGCGATCCCCGGGCCGATGATGCTGCTGACCTGAAAGAGCACCTGATTGAGCGCGCTCGCCGCCGGCATCCGCTCGTCGCCCACCAAGCGAGGGATCGCAGCTTGTCGGGCGGGGGAATCGATCGCGGCCAAGAACCAGGTCAGCATGTTCGCGGCGTGGAGCAGGGGCAAGGGTGGGTCACCGGCGAGCGCACCCGCGACCAGCACCGCGGCGACCCCGATATGGGCCACCTGCGTCCAGATCATCACCGTTCGCCGGTCGTGCGCATCGATGAAGGATCCTCCGACCAGCGTGCCGGAGATGTTGCCGATGAGACCCGAGACGCCGAGCAGGCCCACCGCCGCTGGCGATCCGGTCAATGCATACACCTGGACGTACAGACCCACGCGCGCGAACTGCGATCCGAGTGCTGAGACGAACGTGCCGGTCCAGAGCAAGCGGAAATCGCGCGAGATCTTCAGCGGGGTGAGGTCGATGGCGATGCGCCCGAGACGCGAACGTAGCCGCCCTCGCCGGTTGGGTTCAGGGTCGTCCGCGTCCATGCCCGCACGGTAACAACCGGCGGACCATGCGCCCGTCCGGCGGGAGCTACGCCCTGACGGTGCCCATCACGTCGTCCAACACATCGAGGCCGTCGGCGAGGAGGGCATCGTCGATCGTGATGGGGGCGAGCAGCCTGACGACGTTGCCGTAGGTGCCCGCCGTCAGGACGATCACGCCCTGCTCGAGGCACTTCGTGGCGATCGCGTTCATGGCGTCGGCGGCGAGCGGCTCCTTCGTGGTTCGGTCGTTGACCAGCTCGACCGCGTTCATCATGCCTCGGCCACGAACGTCGCCGATCACGTCGTACCGACCCGCCATATCGTGCAGCCGCGCAGTGATCGTCTCGCCGTGCGCGCGTGAACGTGCGAGCAGGTCCTCTCGCTCGATCTTGTCGAGCACGGCGAGCGCCGCGGCGGCGGCGACGGGGTTCCCGCCGTAGGTCCCGCCGAGTCCGCCGGCGTGCACGGCGTCCATGATCTCAGCGCGGCCGGTCACTGCACTGATCGGCAGGCCGCCACCCACCGACTTCGCGGTCGTGACGAGGTCGGGCACGACATCCTCGTCCTCGATCGCGTACCAACGACCTGCCCGACCCATCGCCGATTGGATCTCGTCGGCGATGAACACGATGCCGCGCGCAGCGCAGAACTCGGCGATGCCGGTCACGAAGCCTGGTGACGGGACGATGAAGCCGCCCTCTCCCTGGATCGGCTCCATGATGACGGCGGCGATGTTGTCTTCGCCGATGTGCTTGTGCATCTCGTCGACGGCGTACGCGAGTGCCTCTCGCGTCACGGACTCGGGATCGGATGACTCGCCGATCCACCGATAGGGGTATGCGAACGGCAGCCGATAGATCTCCGGCGCGAACGGCCCCATGCCCTGCTTGTACGGCATGACCTTGGCGGTCAACGACATCGCTAGCAGCGTCCGCCCGTGGAACGCGTGGTCGAACGTCACCACCGCGGTCCGGCCGGTCGCGTACCGCGCGATCTTCACCGCGTTCTCGACGGCTTCGGCGCCGCTGTTCGCGAACATCGTCTTCTTGTCATGGTCGCCGGGGGTGAGTGCGTTGAGCCGTTCGGCGAGTTCGATGTAGGGCTCGTTGGCCGTGACGTGGAAGCAGCTATGCGTGTCCAGCTCGGCTTGGCGTTGGATCGCCTCGACGACCTCGAGAGCGGTGTGACCCACGTTGAGGACCGCGATGCCCGTCGCGAAGTCGATCAGGCGGTTGCCGTCGACGTCTTCGATGATCGCGTTCGATGCGCGAGCAGTGACGATGGGGTGGATCGCAGCCACGCCGTTCGCGACGGCGTCGGCGCGCCGGGCGAACCAATCTCGTGACTTCGGCCCTGGGATCTCGGTGACGACCTTGCGTTCCTGCGGGATGTCCATCCCAGGAGTGTCGTACCTGATGACTGCGACTGTCAGGCGATACCGGGGCCATCCGCGGGACCCCTGTTTGTACGGTCCGTCTAGGTGTGCGTGCACGCATCTCGAGGTGACGCCTGTGGGCAGCTGTACGTTCCGTACAATCGACCCATGGGCGTCACCGTGCAGGACATCGTGGCGGTCGCGGGCATGCCGTTGAAGCTCTTGGCCGGACAGGACCATGCGGATCGGCCGATCCGATGGGTTCATGTGTCCGAATTGGAGGACCCAACGCCGTGGCTGAAGGGCGGGGAACTCCTCTTGACCACGGGCATGGGGATCGGCACGACTCCGGCGAAGCAACGGGCCTACCTCAAGCGACTCGCCGACGCTGGTTTGGCCGGGTTGGGGTTCGGGCTGGGCTTCAGCTACGACAAGACCCCTCGCTCGCTCGTCACCGCGGCGACGTCGGCGGCCTTCCCCTTGTTCGAGGTCCCGTACCCCGTGCCGTTCATCGCCATCACCGAGGCTGTGTTCACGCGGATCGTCGCGGAGCAGTACGACACCTTGCAGCGCGCGGTCGACGCCGAGCATGTCCTGACGCGTGCGGTGATGGACGGGACCGGCGTCGAAGGCATCGCCGAGTCGCTCGCGCGCGTGACGAAGGGGTGGGCGTTGGTCCTGGATCTGCACGGACTGCCGATCGCGAGCACGGGCAAGGCAGCGACGATGCGTGCCGACCGCGTGTGGGACGAATTGAAGGACTCTCGCCCGGAGAGCACCTCGTTCAGCGTGACCTTGGTCGACCGAGGCCATCACATCTGGGTGCAACCTGTCGGTGCCCAAGGACGGGTCGAGGCCTTCCTGGCCGTCGGCAAGCCAGAACAACCCACCCAGATCGACCGCATCGTGGCAGGGCACGCGCTCAGCTTGTTCGCGATCGAGATGGCGAAGTCACGCGCGGTCGCCGACGCGCAGCGACGTCTGCAAGGAGACTTCTTCGACGAACTGACGAACGGTGTGCTGAGTCCCGTCGACGCCACGAAAGGTCTATCGCGGTTCGGGTTCGCACGCGGGGCGCCGGTCGTGGTCGTCGGGCTGGAGCCCGTCGACGATGCGGGGCTGGATCCCGAGGGGATGGCGATGACCGTCACCGACGATCGCTCTCGTGCCGGGGGGGGCTTCCTCGCGTCGGCGCACGACGCAGGGGTGCACCTGCTGGTCCCCGCGGAGCCCGCGCTCGACCTCGCGGAGCTCACCAGCTCGATCGGCCAGCGCCTCGGGGTCGAGATCCGCGCCGGTACGGGATCGGCCGTGGATCCGGGCGATGTTGGTCGATCGTTGCGCGAGGCTCGGTATGCGCTGCAGGTCTGCAGGCTCGAGGGGTGGCCACACGCAGGGTTCGGTGATCTAGGCACCTACCGGTTGTTGCTTTCGATGGCCGAGCCCGATGCACTCCGGGCCTTCGCCGATTCGTTATTGGGGCCTTTGGACACCTATGACCGTGAGCACGATGGTGAACTCATCACCAGCTTGCAGGCGTTCCTGGAGCACAACGCACGCTGGGAAACCGCATCCGGTGCGCTCTTCGTGCACAGGCACACGCTTCGCTACCGCATGCGCAAGGTCGAGGAACTCACGGGTCGGGATCTCTCCAGCAGCTTCGACCGGATGGAGTTCTGGCTGGCGATGCGTGCCCGCGACCTCCAAGCGGCCCAGGTCGATGGGTGAACCGTGACCGTCTGCTCGAGATGAGGGCATTTGTCCACGGCGTCCAACGACGATCGCGCGCCCGGGGCGTTCCGTCGGGTGGTCCGTTGGCCCCCTCTCGGGGCATACTTGTGGTTCGACCTTGATCTCGAGCTCAGGGAGGGGAACACATGGCTGACAGCCACCAGATGTTCATCGGCGGCGAATGGGTCAACTCGTCCGACGGCGCCACCCGCGACATCATCAGCCCGGCGACCGGCGAGGTCATCGCTTCCGTCCAGGAGGGCACGGCCGACGACGCGAACCGTGCGGTCGCTGCAGCCAAGAAGGCGTTCTACGGCGAGTGGTACGACATGACGCCCAAGGACCGCCAACTCGCGCTCCTGCGTTTGGCCGACCGTGTCGAAGAGAACGCCGAGGAGATCGTCAAGACCGAAGCGCAGAACGTGGGCAAGCCCTACGAGGTCACGATGTCG
Organism: Actinomycetota bacterium; assembly: GCA_036520695.1. GTDB lineage: Bacteria > Actinomycetota > UBA4738 > UBA4738 > HRBIN12 > JAOUEA01. The sequence continues at coordinate 1,630 of DATDJD010000378.1, read as the reverse complement.
GAGGAGATCCCGCCGATCGTCGACAACCTCCGCTTCTTCGGTGGGGCGGCTCGCACGCTCGAGGGCCGCAGCGCCGGTGAGTACATGGCCGGGTTCACCTCGTTCGTGCGCCGCGAGCCGATCGGGGTCGCAGGTCTGATCGCTCCCTGGAACTACCCCCTCATGATGGCGATCTGGAAGATCGGCCCGGCGCTGGCCACCGGCAACACCGTGGTGCTCAAGCCCAGCGAACTCACGCCGCTCACCGCTCTCAAGCTCGCCGAACTCGCCGCGGACCTGTTCCCGGCCGGCGTGTTCAACGTCATCACCGGTGACGGCGTCCCGGTGGGCGATGCCATGGTGAAGAGCCCCGACGTGGGCATCGTCTCGCTGACCGGCGACGTGGGCACCGGCAAGCTCATCCACACGAACGCCAGCGACACCCTGAAGCGTGTGCACCTGGAACTGGGTGGCAAGGCGCCGGTCGTGGTGTTCGACGACGCCGACCTCGAGTCGGTCGTGGAGTGGGTCTCGATCGCCGGGTACTTCAACGCCGGGCAGGACTGCACGGCCGCATGTCGCGTGCTGGTCGCCGACAAGGCCTACGACAAGGTCCTGAGCGACCTCGTCCCCGCGGTGGAGGCGATCAAGGTTGGGGGTCCGTTCGAGGACGATGTGTCCGTCGGTTCGGTGATCTCCAAGGAGCAGCAGGACCGAGTGATCGGTTTCGTCGACCGCGCCAAGGATGCCGGAGCCGAGATCCTGACCGGTGGCGAGGTGATCGACCGCGACGGGTTCTATTACAAGCCCACGGTGGTCGCGAACCCGAACCAGGACGCCGAGATCATCCAGAAGGAGGTCTTCGGGCCGGTGGTCACGGTGCAGCGCTTCACCGACGAGGACCAGGCGCTCGCGTGGGCCAACGGGGTCGACTATGGCCTCGCTTCGTCCGTGTGGACCCGGGACGTCGGTCGCGCGATGCGCATGGCTCGCAAGTTGGAGTACGGATGTGTGTGGGTCAACACGCACATCCCTCTGACGCCGGAGATGCCGCACGGCGGCTACAAGCAGAGCGGCCACGGCAAGGACATGTCGGTCTACTCGCTCGAGGACTACACCAACATCAAGCACGTCATGGTGAGTCTCGACTAGGAAAGGTGAGAACCCCCATATGACCGAGATCAGACCGTTCTTGGTGAACGGCGAGTGGCGTACGGGTGAAGGTACGTTCGAAGTGCACAGCCCGTACGACGGATCCGTCGTCGCTGAGATCGCGGTACCCACCGCAGACGATGTCGAAGAGGCTGCTCGCGTCGCCGATGAGACGTTCGCCGAGTCGAAGCACCTCCCGGTGTGGGCGCGCGCGGACGCGCTCGATCACATCTCTAGGCGGTTGTCCGAGACGATCGAGGAGAACGCGACGCTGATCGCAGCCGAGGGCGGCAAACCCCTCAAGTGGGCCACCGTCGAAGCGACTCGCGCGGCGTCCACGTTCCGATGGGCTTCCGAGGTGATCCGCCACGGCGACGACGAGGTGATGCGTCTCGATACCGAGCAGGCGCTCGGGTCTCGCATCGGCTTGTTGCGCCGGTTCCCGATCGGACCGGTCCTCGGTATCACCCCGTTCAACTTCCCGTTGAACCTGGTGGCC
>DATDJD010000377.1:0-2846 GCA_036520695.1 Actinomycetota bacterium | reverse complement strand
CCGACCGCAGGCAGCGATCTACTCGTATCGAACGGTGTGGTGCACGAAGAGATCGTGACGGTGCTCGGGTCCGTAGGGCGAACGTTCGCATCGGATGGAGGAACTCGATGAAGCACAGGTCGGTTCGTATGTTCGTCGTCGCACTCACGGTGGTCCTGGGTACCTCGACGCTCGCCTTGGCCCAGTCGGGCTCCGCGGATCCGCAGGACGACCAAGAGTTGGTGCTGCGGGTCGGTACCGATGTCGAGCTGAACACCGACAATCCTTGGGCGGTGGAGGCCGGCAGTGACTGGTCGGTCGTCACGACCCAGTACGACATGTTGTTGAAGTTCGACTCCGAAGATCTGAGTCCGGCGCCGAGCCTGGCGACCGGGTGTGAACCGAATACCGATTCGACCGAGTGGACCTGCACGCTGCGCGAAGGACTCAAGTGGAGCGACGGATCGCCATTGACCTCGAGTGATGTGGCGTTCAGCTATCGCTTCGTGATCGATCACCAGATCCCGCAGTACCGGAGCTACTTCGCGAAGGGCACGACGTTCGAGACCCCTGACGAGCGGACCCTGGTGTGGAAGTCCCTCGAGCCTACGTTCGCGCTCGATATGCCGCCGTGGGCCTACGTCGTGCCCCAGTCGGTCTGGGAGCCCTTGGAGGACGCCGAACTTCGTGAGATCCGCGAAGCACCCAACACCCCGAGCATCGGGAGCGGTCCATTCACCCTCACCGAGTGGAACCGAGGCCGGGGCTGGACGATGGAACGCAACCCGTACTACTGGGGCCCCGAGCCCGCGGTCGATCGGATCGAGTACACCCTGTACACGAACCAGGAGGCGATGATCCAGGCCTTGCGCAACGGTGAGATCGATGTCGCCGACGGGATCTCTCCGCAGCTGATCGACTCCGCCGAAGGCCTGGACGATGTCGAGGTCCAACAGGTGGTCTCGGACTGGTGGCTCAACCTCGCCTTCAACTTCGGTGGCCAAGGGCCGGAAGCACATCCGCTGCCGGCGCTGCACGATCATGCCGTCCGCGAAGCGATCGCGATGGCGATCGACAAGGAAGCCATCGTCGAGAAGGTCTATCGGGGAGTGGCGACGACGGGCGACACGATCATCCGTCCGGCATCGGCGTTCTGGCACCTTGATATCCCTGCCGAGGAGGAGCTGCCCTTCGACATCCCCGGGGCGAACGCACTGCTCGACGATGCCGGCTACGCGGACACGGATGGCGACGAGGTGCGGGAGGATCCGGCGACGGGAGAGCCATTGGAGATGCTGATCCCGGCGTCCGATGACACGACCGGGGCGGTTGGTGCGGGCGAGTTGATCGTTGGGTACCTGAAGCAGATCGGCATCGACGTCACCCTGCAACCCGTCTCGGACGCGAAGTTGGGGGACTACTGGGGTGCGGGGAACTTCGATGCTTACATCTGGTACTGGAGCGGCGATCCCGATCCCAACTACCAGCTGTTCGTGTTCACGTCCGACCAATGCGGCGCGTGGAGCGACGGGTGTTGGAAGGATCCCGATTTCGATGCGCTCTACGAGGAGCAGGGGAAGACGCTCGACAGGAACGAGCGGCAGCAGCTGGTCTTCGAAGCCCAGCAGCTGGCCTACGATGAGATCCCCAGCGTGGTCCTTGCCTATCCCGGGTGGCTCACGGCCTACCGCACGGATCGGGTCACCGGCTGGGTACCCGCGCCGGGAGCAGACGGATACCTGCTCCCCGCGTACAACTACGACTCCCTCGTGGCACTTCGAGCTGTCAGTGCGGAGGCTGCTGCCGACACCGGCTCCGTGGGTGTGCCGGGATGGATCTGGCTCGTGGGGATCGCGGTCATCGCGTTGGCGGCGGTGGTCATCATCCGCCGCGGCCGCGGGAGCGAGGCAGACGAGGCGTGAAGGAGGCCCGTTACACTGACTGCCTATGCCTGCCTCCATCGTGCTCGGGACCCAATGGGGAGATGAGGGCAAGGGCAAGGCCGTCGACTACCTCGCCGACCGCATGGACCTGGTGGTGCGTTACCAGGGCGGCAACAACGCGGGTCACACCGTCATCGCCGAAGGCCGCCTGCTCAAGCTGCAGCTGATCCCGTCGGGGATCTTGTACCCGCACATCACATCGGTCATCGCCGATGGCGTCGTGGTGGATCCCCGCCACCTGCTGAAGGAGGTCGATTCGGTCCGCGAGACCGGGGTCGACGTGTCCCGATTGGTGGTCAGCGGCAACGCGCACATGATCATGCCGTACCACTTGGAATTGGAGAAGGTCACCGAACGCTTCTTGGGCAAGAACGCGCTCGGCACGACCAAGCGAGGGATCGGTCCGGCCTACGGCGACAAGGCGGCGCGGATCGGGCTGCGGATACAGGACCTGTTCGACGAGAAGATCTTCCGGCAGAAGTTGGAAGTGGTGCTGCGCGAGAAGAACTTGATCCTCACGAAGATCTACAACCGTTTGCCGCTCGATGCCGAGCGGATCGTGGACGAATACATGGCGCTGGCCGAACGGATCGAGCCGATGGTCGTCGATACCGCGTCGCTGCTGCACGAGGCGCTCACGCAGGGCAAGCACGTGATGTTCGAAGGAGCCCAGGGCGTGTTGCTCGACCTGGACCACGGCACGTACCCGTTCGTGACGTCGTCGAATCCGGTGGCCGGCAGTGCACTCGCGAGCGCCGGGGTCGGGCCCTTCTGGGTCGATCGCGTGGTGGGCATCATGAAGGCCTACATCACGCGGGTCGGTGCGGGTCCGTTCCCGACAGAGTTGTTGGACGATGTCGGTGAGCGGCTCGGGACCCGCGGCAAGGAATTCGGCACGGTCACGGGACGCCAGCGCCGCTGCGG
>DATDJD010000376.1:0-3560 GCA_036520695.1 Actinomycetota bacterium | reverse complement strand
CTTCACGACCCAGCGCCTGCAGCAGCCCGATGCCGCCGACGACCGGTGGCAGCACCACCGGCAGGACGACGACGGCACGCAGGATCGAGCGTCCGGGCATGTTCGAACGCGCCAGGATCCACGCGAGCGGCACGCCCAGGACCAACGAGATCGAGGTCGCGGCGAGCGAGACCTGGATCGAGAGTCGGAGCGCGGTGCCGGCACCGGCGCCCGACAGCGAATCGGCGAACTCACCCCAGGGCGCTCGGATCACGAGCGCGACCAGGGGCAGCAGGACGAAGGCGGCACCCACGGCGCCGAGTGCAGCGAAGCCCCAGGGCAGCCGTCGGTGCATCGAGGGTCAGCCTAGAGGGACAACTGGGCCGAACCCGTAGGTCTCCAGTGTCGCCTGGCCCTCAGGACCGATCACGTAGGCGATGAAGGCCGCCGCGAGGTCGGCGTTGGGGGCGCCCGTCACGACCGCGATCGGATAGGTGGCGAGCACGTTGACGTCGTCTGGGATCTCCACGGCGTTCACGTCGTTGCCTGCCGCTGCCGAAACATCGGAGTCGTACACGATCGCGGCGTCGGCTTCGCCCGAGGTGATCTTCGCGACCACGCTGGCGTTGTCCTCTTCGTTGGACACGACGTTGGCCTCGGCTTCCTTCAGGATCCCCGTGCTCTCCAGCGACTCGCGCGCGTAGTCACCGACGGGCACTCCCTCGGCGGCCAGGACCAACTGGACCCCGTCGTTCGCGAGGTCGTCGATCGAGGTGATATCGGCTGGGTCGTCGGGCGGCGTGATGATCACCAGCTCGTTCGTGACGAAGTCCGTACGGTCGCTGACCCCGGGATCCTCCTCGACCGCGTCCATCCACGTGCCGCTTGCGCTCGCGAACACGTCGGCCGTCCCCTCGCTCTGGATCTGACCCGCCAATGCGTCAGAAGCCGCGAAGTTGAACGTGACGGTGACGCCGTCGTTCGCCGCTTCGAAGTCCGGACCGATCGCATCCTCGAAGGCCGCCGTGAGCGACGACGCGGCGAAGACTGTCAACTCGGTGCTCTCCGCGGGCTGGGTCGCAGAGGCAGTGGAGTCGTCGTCCGAGGACGAACATGCGCTGAGCACGAGTGACAGCGAGCACAGGGCGATGAGCAGTCGCTTCAAGGGTGTACCTCTCGTGGTTGAGACGCGTAGCATAGTGGTTCCAGTGGAAAGACACCAAGAGAATCCTGGCGATAGATATGTGAGAAGCTAGCTTGCGGAAGGGGAGGGAACCGGTATGCAACGAGCGCCAGGAACCAATTGTCGGGCACGATCGAGAGTGTGAGTCTGAGGCGCCGTCATGGCCGAAGTGGTCGTCGACGTCGGAGGTCAGCAGGTGGTCGCCGCCATCACGAAGGACTCAGCCGAACGCCTCGGACTCGCCCAAGGTGGTCAGGTCACCGCGATCATCAAGGCCACGGATGTGTTGATCGGCACAGACTGACCCGGCGGTCATCAGTCCTCGAGGAGGTTCACCATGACGCTGGTGGCCTTCACGGTGGCAACGGCTTCCATGCCTGGTTCGAGCGCCAGCTGATCCGCTGCTTCTCGTGTGATGAACGCCAGCACGCGATGGGGACCGGCCTGGATCTCCACGGTAGCGGCGAGGCCATCGCGCTTCACCTCGGTGATGACCCCGGGGAACCGGTTGCGAGCGCTCGCTGCCGCGATCGGTTCGTCGTCGCGCCGCTCGGCGAGCAGACGGGCGACCTCTGCGGCGGGCACGGTTCGCTGCCCCCCTTCGGTCCGATCGACGCGGAGCTTGCCGTCGCGTTCCCAACGCCGGAGCGTCTCGACGCGAACGCCGAGCGTCTTCGCTGCCTCCCCGATCCGGTAGCTGTCCGTCATGGTCCCGGAGGTTACTCCTGCTAGACGTTGAAGCGGATGTTCAGGATGTCGCCCTCGGCGACCACGTAGTCCTTGCCCTCTTGGCGAACCGTGCCGGCCGCTTTCGCGGCCGCCATCGAACCGGCGGACACCAAGTTGTCGTACGCGATCACCTCGGCCCGGATGAACCCGCGTTCCAGGTCGGTGTGGATGGCGCCGGCCGCCTCGGGCGCCTTCGCGCCGCGACGAACCTCCCACGCGCGCGTCTCGTCCTCGCCGGTCGTGAGGAACGTGATCAGGTCCAACGCCCGGTAGCCTGCGGCGATCACCGTTTCCAGGCCGGGTTCGCTGACGCCGAACTCTTCGAGCAGGGCGCGGGCTTCCTCGGGTTCCATCTCAGCGGTTTCGGCTTCGATCGAGGCGTACACGCCGACGGCACCGACCGCGACAAGTTCATCCGGGACCGAGAGACCTTCCTCCAGGTTGGCGATCACCGCTTCGGGCTTCAGCGTGAGTGGCGAGATCCCACGCAGGTGGGCCGCGTCCTCGTCGGACACGCCCGCGTCGCGCAGCGGCGTCGTGGCGTCCAGCGCTTCCTTCGCGTGGCGCAACGCCTCCACCTCAGGACCGGGCTTGCCGCGTGATTTCTTTTCTGCCTTCTCGAGCGCGCTCTCGATCACCCCGAGGTCGGCGAGCAGCAGTTCCGCGCGGACCGACTCCAGTTCATCTGCCGGTGACGCGTCCGCGCCGAAGCACCGCAACACGACGGCGAGCGCGTCGACCTCGCGCAGCTTCGCCAACCCCTGGGCGCTCGACACCCCACCGGGGACGTCGACGAATCGCACCTGGGCCGCAACCGTCTTCACGGACGATTCGAGATCGGTGAGGACCTGGAGTCGCGGATCGGAGACCTGCACGACGGCGATGTTGGCCTGCCCGCCGTGCGAACCGGCTCGGGTCATCGCCGTGAAGAGCGTGGATTTCCCACTGAACGGCATGCCGACCAACCCGATGTCTCTCACGGTCGGCGAGCCTAGCAGGGGGTGCCGTGCCCACTCGGCGAACGACGTTCGACCGGGCGTTCATCCACCGTTCGGCCCACACATCGAGCCCTTCGGCCGGTATGCCACCGAGCCTCGCGATGCCGATGAGGTCATCGAGACCGGGCGGGGTGGGGTGCCGCCAGACCCACTCCACTCCGCCGGGTCCGTTTCGCTGACGACCGGTTCGAGCAGGTCTGGCGAGAGTACGTCCCGGTGGGTGGGGATCCGACGGCCCCGCCCACCGGGCCCTTTCTAGGTGAGGGCCGGGGCAAGCCCCGGGCCTACGTCAGGACTTGGTTTCCCAGAAGATCTTCGCGAGCTCGTCGATCGCGTCGAGGAGCTGCTGACCCTGCGCCGGGTCCACGGACTTCTTGGATTCGCCCGCGAGCTTGGTGGCCTTCCAGAACTTGTCGTGCAGGTCCGGGAACTTCTCCACGTGCTCGGGCTTGAAGTAGTCGGTCCACAGCACCCACAGGTGCTCCTTGACCAGATCCGCGCGCTCTTCCTTGATGGACACCGCGCGGTCCTTGAAGATCGAGTCGTCGCTGCCCTGGAACTTCTCCTGGCACGCTTTCACCGATTCGGCTTCGATACGCGCCTGCGCGGGGTCGTACACGCCGCACGGAAGGTCGCAGTGAGCGTGGACGGTACGTCGCGGCTTGAGGAAT
>DATDJD010000375.1:0-47275 GCA_036520695.1 Actinomycetota bacterium | reverse complement strand
TCGTCGAGCAGCTTCTGGATAGCCGCGTCCCCCATCGGGGTCGAGGCGAATAGCCGGAAGTCCGCGACGGTCAGCACAACCTCAGTCCTTGGCCTTCTTGGCCTTCTTCTCGGGCGCGGCCTCCGCCTTGTTCCTGGCGTCCATCACGACGATGTCCTTGCCGCGATAGCCCGCCACGCCGCGCTTGACGCGCTGCTTCGGGAGATAGATCTTCTCGGTTGCCACAACGGCTCCTTCCGTATTGATGACCTTCGATGGTTCGAAGGGCAAGTGACCGAGGCAAGCACCGCCCGCCACCCCGCAAACGGGACAGCGGGCGGAACTCACTGGGGGTCCTAGCTGCCGTCGGTGAAGTCGCCGAGAGTGATCTCAACGAACGCCGTCGGGAAGTAGACCGGGAATGCCAGCCGCTCCTCGAAGAGGATCACGACCAGGTTGCGGACGAAGAAGTCCGCGTGCTGATCCGCCGTCAGGACGGTCAGCGGCTGGCGATCGAACACCGTCGCTCCGGCGCGAGCGCCGACGAGCGCGGTGCCCTGCGCCAACGACTCCGACTCAACCCGCTGGAGACCCCAGATGGGCTGGTTGAAGTTGAAGTTGCCGATCGGGTTGCCACCACGGTACTGGCCGTTCCCGTCCTTCAGGAGATCGAACTCTTCCGAGTCCTCCGGATTGAGGACGATGAACGTCGGGTCGAGACGGCTGACGCCGGTCTTGACGAGCCGCCGTGCCGTGCGGACGCCGTCCAGATTGTCCTCGCCCGTGAGGTCGAGGGTCTGGATGCCCACCTGGTCCAAGATGCCGCTGATGTTCGGCGAGGTGCCGTTGCCGTTGAGGAGCTGATCGTCCTCTTCGATCTTGATCATCAGCCGACCCTGGTTGTCGATCAGCGAACGAGCCTGGCTCGCATCGGAGAGCGACTGGCGGGTGGTTGCCATCCACGTGGCGATCGTCTCGGCGGGTGCCGTCCGGCGGGTCCAAGCGATGCTCGACTGCGGCTTGACGCCACCCGAAGCACCGGAACCGTCGGCTGCGACCGCCTGCGCCACGGCAGCCGCCGCGTTGTCGAAGCCGGTCTGCGCAGCGTAGCTGATCGTGTCACCGGAAGGCATGTTCTCGTTGGCGAACAGGCTCCGGACCGTCAGCGGTGCCTGCGGCAGCGGGAGGATCCCCGGCAGGTAGTGCGGCAGGACCAGCGCGTTGCTGGGACCCGACGTCTCCGTCTGGATAATGTCGGTCGCCGCGCCTTGGAACGATCGGCCCGCGATGCGCGAGTCAGCGATCACCGGGTCCGAACGGAACCGGCTGTTCTCCGAGGCGAGTGCGCCCGACTCCTGGAGTTCCTTGTACGCCTTCGAGGACACGAACTGCTCACCCAGCGACCGGGGGGCCGAAGAATCGAGAACCGTTCGCTGGAAGGTCATCGCGGTGCCGGTGGCCTTGCCGGTGTACTCGGCGAAGCGTTCGGCCAGGGTATCCGCGTTGCCTTCGGTCTTGGAGAGCTTGCCAGCTTCGGCGTCGAGCGCACGGAACTCGTCCATGATCGCGTCGAACGCTGGGGTGTTCTCGGCACTGATCGTGCCGTCCTCACCCTGGAGCGCCTTGGCCTCGACCAACTTGCCGAGTGCCTCCTCGCGTTTGGATGCAGCGGTTGACATTGTTCCTCCTGAGGTTTATTCGGGTAGACGGTAGCCGCCAGCAAAGGCTGCCTCGAGCAACTCGAGGTCGACCCGCCGACGTGCTTCCGGGGGATCCGGCACCGGCTCGGGCTCCGGATCGGCAGCGAGTACCGCCAGCGATCCTGAAAGCTGCGCCAGTCCGGCTCGGGTCGCTTCGGACAGGGGTCGCCCATCCTCGGCCCGGTGCTCGGCCCGCGACCGAGCGTGATCCGCAAGTGCCTGCGCCTCTGCCGTTACCAGCTCGAGCCGCTCGGCGAATGGCAACCCCGTTCCCAGGGCCACACGTGCGTCCTCTTCAGTCTCGCCCCAGACCGACATGCGGTCCAGCGCGACCTTCGGCGATGAGCCGACGGAACCGCGAGCTACGCGACGGATCGTATCTTCGAGAGAACCAACGCGGTCGACCATGCCCAACTCGAGTGCGCGCTTGGCGAGCACCCCGCGGCCCTGGCCGTACCCGTTGCGAACCGCCTCGACCGGAACCCCACGGCCCCGGGCGACGCGGCTGGTGAACATGCCGTAGAACGTATCCACCTGTTCCTGGAGGTGCGCCACGGCCTCTTCTGAGAGTGGCTGCCCCAGGGCACCTTCGGCCTTGTACTTGCCCGCGCTGATGACCGATCGCTTGACGCCGAGCTTGGCTTGCGCCTCGGTCATGTCGTCGTGCGCGGTGAAGATCCCGATAGACCCGACCATCCCGGAAGGAGAGACCGCGATCTCATCCGCACCCGCGATGGCCCAATAGGCTGCGGAAGCTGCCATGTGGTTGGCGTGCGCCGCCACCGGCTTGACGCCGCGCGCAGCTTGGATCTCCGCGGCCAGTTCGTCGACGCCTTCGACCGATCCACCCGGAGAGTCGACGTCGAACACGATGCCGTCCACTTCGGGATCCTTCATGGCCGCGCGGAAGTCCGCCGCGACCGAAGCTGCGCTGGTCCCGCCACTGGTAGCAGCCATCATCGACTGCCGCGGGGAGATGACGCCGTAGATCGGGATGACCGCTACGTTGCGCTGGCGGCTACCGCCTGCCCGGGGTCCGTTGTTGGCTGCTGCAATCCGGGCCGCGATCTGCTCATCACTGAACAGCTGGCCAACGGAGCGCAGCGCGAGGACTTCCATGATGGACGCCCACGCCAGAGAGTCGGGGTCGATGGCCCATGGCCGTGCCAGGATCGCCCGGACGATCTGGGGGTAGTGATTATCTCCGCCCAAAGTAGAAGCCTCCGTTCCCAGGGGTGCGACATAGCACGCCAGGCACGGAGGCCACTGCGATTATCTGTTCGTATTCAGGCTCGGCTCAGAGGAGACTGGCCCGTTTGCCGGAACGTTACCGGAACAATCGGTGAATGTAAACCCCTATCCGCAGGCCTCGCACGACTTACCCGGCCCGCAGTCGTGGCGCACCCGCCGCTGATACGCGCTCGTCGGATCACACGGCGCAACGAATGCTACTCGCAGGCCGCACTCCGTCCATGCGACCCGAGGGTCATCTTCGCGGCTACGGATCCGGTGGCGGACGCCATCCCGCAGGAGGGTGATGGTCACGCCGCTGCGTTGACCGTCTTGCAGCGCGGGCAGGTGAAGCGATACGGTGCCGTCGCTTCCTCGGCGAGCAGCTTGCCGCAGTCCGCGTTGGCGCACCGGATCTCCGCTGCCGCAGCTGGCTCATCTGCCTCACCGCCATCCGGCGCACCAGGCCCGGGCGCGGGGACGACGGTGAGACGGGGGGTTGGTTCCCCCGCCTCGTCAAGTGGCACGGTCACGAAGTTGTTGGGCAGGATGTAGACGTCATCCGATCCGTCCGCCGCGACCTTCAGACCGACCGCGCGCTTGAAGTCCGCCCGGGTGACAAGACCCTTCGTAGCGGCTTCCTGGTTGCGCTTCCAGATCGCGTCCAGCGCTTCCTGCATCGCGGCGATGACCGTGATGTCGAAGAACACGTCGTACGGAGTAGACTCGGTGTCAGCGAACTCGGGCAGCAGCTGGACCTCCAGCTCGGCCGCGATCAGCCGGTGCAGCGGCACGACCCCCTGGTTGATGGCCGCCTTGTTGGCCTCGCCGTAGTTCGAGAAGGTGTTGCGGTCCAGCCCTGCACCCAGGCCTGCGACACCCGCAGGGACTCCCAGGACTGCGCTGACACGTTCCTCCGGGATCCGGCGCAGTTCCTTCAGGTTCATCTGCTCGGGCGACCAGGAGAGCACCTTGGCTTCGGTCGGCCCGGTCATCACCATCACGGCTCCACGGTTGTCCCCGCCGAACGCCTCGTTGTACTTGGACTTGATGGTGTCCGCATCGACCTTCCCACCGGGTGCGGTGTTCGAAGGTGCCAGGATGACACCCGGGACGCCGAGGTTCCGGAGCAGTGATGCGGTGAAGTTAGCCGACTCGTCGTCGGTGAAGATCTCCCGGAACAGGGAACCCAGCCGCGACAGACCCTTGCGCGGATTGGCCGGGTCGATGCCATTCCGGAAGTGGACGACGTCATCGACCGGAACGATGATCGGCACCCCGTCGACCATGTACTCGTAGTGGCTGATGAACACCGACGGATCGTTGTCCGGCCATTTCGGCTCCATCAGTGCATCCGGCACCCACCACAGCGCGATGACGCGCCGGTTACTGGCCGACGCGCGCTGCTTGATCCAGTAGGCGTTGCCCAACATGTAGTCCACGATCGTGGCGTTCCACTGGAGCACGCCAGAGTAGTACGGGTTCGGTCGCTCCAGAAGCCGCAGCATCGCACCCGGACCGTTCAGGGAGCGCACGATCGGCTTGCGTTCCGGGTCGCTCTCCAAGACGATCCGCACCGGAGCCTCCGGGAAGTTGCGCGCGATCCAGCCGACCACCGCTCCGATGATGGAGTTGGTGGACGGGTCACCGATCTCGTTACGGTAGTCGATCCGCGTCCGAGACAGGTACACACCCCAACCGCGTGCTCGGGCGAACAGCATCCGACTACCCAACGCCACCGTCGCACCCGTGGTACTGAACACCGACCCGACCGCCGCGAACGGCCGCATCGCAGTTGACACAATCCCGTTCACAAGCACCCTCCGACCAGTACTCCCAAGACGAACGCCAGGGCCAAGAATGCCAACCCCAACAACGCACTACCGCTCATGCTGCCGTCCAGATCCCCGGTGCCCCACCGTTGGCCACCCAACGCCCGAGCGCCATATCTGTCGCTACCATACCGTCGATGCGCTCCGCACTATGCGCCTTGCTCGGCCGCTGGTTGCCGGACGGGTCTGTCTCCACCTGTACGTTACCGGCCATCCAGCGCAGGATCGGGTGCCCGCCGTGGCGAACGCGGCCTTGGATGAGGAGCTTGTCCAACTCGCGCCAGGCCGGACCCAACCCAGCATAGGTCTGCGGGACCGCAACCATGGCTGCGCCATCGGCCTGAAGGTTGACAGCCAGCTGGGTCGCGTTCCACTTGTCATAGCCGATCTCCCCGATGTTATACAGCTCGGCCAGTTCGATGATCTTGGCTTGGATGAAGTTGTAGTCGGTCACGTTGCCCGGGGTAGCGATCAGGTAGCCGTCCCGCACCCAATCCGCATACGGCACGCCGTCCTTCCGGGAGCGCTCGCGGACGCCTTCCTCCGGGCACCAGAACCACGCCAGCAGATCGTAGTAGCCCGGGATCTCCAACCCTTCGGCGTCGTGCGCCGCGAACCACAGGATGAGCGCGGTTAGGTCGCGCACCGACGCCAGGTCCAACCCGCCGAAGCATCCGGCACCGGCAGGTGGCTCGGGCTGGTACTCGGCCTGTGGGTGGAACACCCCTTCGGCATCCATCCAGCGATCCCAGACGTCGATGTCGATGGCACGCTCGGCCACGTTGGTCGGAATATTCATGCGGAAGCGCAGGAACGGTGCCATCTTGGCTGGGGATCGCTTGGCCAGTTCCGCTGCTTCGCGCAACCCTTCGACCATCACCGACACGCCGAGGTTCGGGTTGGCCTTGGGCCAGACCGCCTCGTTGAACGGGTCGTCGCCTTCGTCCAGCGTGTAGATCGCCACGAACATCGAGTCGTCCGTCGCCCGACCTTCCACCACGGCCACGGCATCCGAACGTTCGTTCTCCCAGACGGTCATTCCCTTCACGCCAGCGGTGGTGATCTTGATGACCATCCACTGCGACCGAGCCGCGGTTGCCGTCTCGACGTTGTCGATGGTGTCCGGGGTGGCGATGACGTGCAGCTCGTCGATCACTGCGCCGTGCGGGTTGATGCCCTGGTCCCCGGTGTCGCTGTCACGTCCGAGAACGGTCCAGAAGGACGCCGTGTCCACATTGACCAACCGCTTGCCCACCTGCCGGATCCGGTTCTGGAGCGAGGCGTTCTTGCGGACGAACTGCGCACCGTCGTTCCAGGAGAGCTTGGCCTGGTCCTCCTTGGTCGCGAGTGAGTAGACCTCGGCACCCGGCTCACCATCGAAGAACGCGAGGAGCAGCGCCAGGCCCGCGGCCATCAACGTCTTGCCGTTCTTCTTCGCGACCTCGATGTAGATCCGCCGGAAGCGCCGCAGTCCATCGGCGCGCTTCCACCCGAACGCCGACCCGACGATGAACACCTGCCACGACTCGAGCTTGACGAACTCCCCGAGTCCGTTGTTGGCCTTGCCGAGATCACCCTTGTAGTGCCGCAGCAGGGCGAAGAACTGCACGGCCTTCATGCCCGCCGCGGCATCGAAGCGCAACCCGCGTTCGGCTCCGGTGGCCAGGTCCGACAGGTGCCGTTCCGCCGCCTTCTTCACCAGCTTGCCTGCCACGATCCGGCCCGCGATGACGTCCAGCGCGTACTCCGTAATCGGGTCGGCTGGAGGTGGCGGCTCCATCTTACGGCGTGCCTTCGGGGCCAGGGTCGAGAGGGTCACTTGGCCATGCCCTTCTCCCAGGCATCCAACGGATCGGTGGTCGGCACCTTCACGTTGGCTCGACCGCGGGAGGATGGCGTCATGTGCGCGTCGATCCACAGCGGCAGCAACCGGGATCGCACCTGAAGCAGCATCTGGTACGCGGGATGCGGACGGCTCTTGATGTCACCGACGTCCAGCGCGATCTGCCGCAGCTGGTACAGAACGAGATTGACCTTCACATCGTCGCCTTCGAACACCTGCATCAGCAGGTTGCGGGTGGCCTTGGCTTCCAAGAACGGCAGGGTGCCGGTCTGCTGCGTCCAACCTTCCTTGTCCAGCAGCCGCCGCAGCCGCGTGACCTCGTCGTGGATCTCGCACAGCTCGGTGATGGTCGAGACATCGGTCTCCGCCAGCCAGACCTTGCCATATCGCCAGTACCGATCCCATGCGGCGCGGCCCGCGGCCTTCAGATGGCGTGGCGGATCCGGAACTCCGTCCGGCTTCGGCGTGTCCAACGGCGCGTTGATAGGTCGGCGCTGGGTGTTGCCCTTCAGGACGCGCAACTCCACCGGCTCACCGGGTCGACCAGGCTTTCGCCCTGTGGGCTTGTTCGGCATCAGGCGAACCCCACGTCCGGCTTCTCACCCTTCGGGTCGCTGGGTGGCTCCACGGAGCGCTGAGGAGGAGCCGATGACCCGCCTCCGTATGACGCCGCCCGTGGAATGGGCTCGGAGGTTTGGGGGGGGGTGGACTCGTTGCCAAAGTTGCGATCACTGCGCGCACCCAGACGACTATGACAACGATGCTCAGAGCACACACACAGCCAGCGCTTGTTCGATGCCTCTTGCGAACCACCTAGCGAAACAGGCACGATGTGGTCTCTCTGAAGCTCCCCCCTACACCCACACCCGGAGCATACCGGCTTACTCATTGCAGCCCTACGTTCAGCTCGATGCTCACGCCCATAGCCACGCTGATCCTGAGACTGTTGATGTGCAGCACAACGACCACGATCTACAACAGTGCCAGGGCAGAAGGGTTGGGAGCAGGCTCGGGCTAGGGTAGGCATCAGACCCCGGCTACCTCCTCGGTATCCCTTGGGTGGGGTAGATCCTCCTGGTCCCACCATAGCGTGCCACCGTACACAGCCCACAGTACCCCCAGGCCGAAGGTAGCTCCACCGAATAGCAGCAGGCCCATGACTCGCCCCATGTCGACCTCTGCTTGGAAGGCAATGAGGATCCCGATGATGAGGAGCGCGAACCCTACGATGAACGCCATGTCAGGCGTTCGTAACGACGGTCTCGCGCGGGCTCACCTGATTACGGGTCAGGAGCGCGAGCGCAGGGATGACCAGCGCATTGATGGCAGCGACCGTTGCCGGTGGGACTTCCAAGCCGTAGCCTGCCGCTAGGGCAAGGATCGCACCGATGGCGTAGGTGAACGCTGCGGGACTGATCGGCCGAACTGCCCAAGCCGTAGCCGCACCGGCCAGTGCATTGACGAGGACGATCCACAGACTCGCCTGATCGCCGGTCAGGAGCGAGTAGCCGAGCGTCCCGGCCAAGCTGATGAACGCTGTGATCAGCGCGATGTACAGGGTAGGCTCCCTGCCGAATATCTTCACTCCGGTCATTCCGGTTCCTCCACCTGTTCCACTTCGACGGTCGGATCGTCCTCCGTCGGCTCCACTTCGGCTACGAGCCGAAGCGGGATGTCCATGATGTCAGCGACCAGCGCGACATCTTCTGAGACGCGATCCCGTCCGAGCATCGCTTCCCTCCCCTTACTTCAGTGCCGCGGAGGAGATCGCTGGGGTGATCCCCGACACGTCCCCTTCCTTGGCGAACAGCGTGGACTTGCCGTCGATGTCCGGACTCTGGTCCCAGCCCACGATATGAATGCTACCCCCATCAAGGTGTCCGACATAGCGGACGGACGTGGCCTTACTCAGCGTCACGGCCTTGGTCTTGAAGGTCGACTCCTTGTAGAGCACCGCGCCAGCCCGAGCCATCGCCACGCTTGGCTTCTCCGGGATCGCGAATGAGTCCATGTTGCCTCCTGTACTGGTGTCGGGTAGGCCGACGAGCTTCACCCAACCGACATAGCCACGGACCTCGGAACCTGGCTTCTGGTTGTAGCGCAGCATCGCGATCAGGCGCACGCGCTTCGGCTTGTCGGCCAACGGATCATGCCAGCAGACCGTATCGTCGCTGGCGCGGTAATCATGGATCCAGCCCGAATGGTCGCCACGGAACGATGGCTGTTCGTCAATGCTGGCTGGAAGCTGGTCGTAGTCACCCAGCAGGACCGCGCCGTACAAGTGTGTCCGGAGCCGCGTGCGGATCTGAGTTGGTGTCCAGCGCGTAATCCGACCGTGGTCCCTGCCGTAGTCAATCTTGACGCCATAGCTGGCGCAGGTCCGCTCGACGTCGCTGATGTACAGGCCACCGGACGGACTGTGCGCCCCAGGGAAGCAGCTGACACCGGATCGGGCGCGGAACTGGTCCGACGTTGGCTGCTTCTGCCCGCTGGTGCCGTAGGCGACCGCCATCGCGCCGCTGGCACAGGCGCAGTTCCTGCCATCGCAGGCAACCGCGCCACCATCGAACTGCTTCCGAAAGTACTCAGCCATCTACGTTGGCCGACCACACTCGACGCACCGTCCTTGGAACGTTCCCCGGCTGTAGACGCAGTCGCAACGTGGGTTGGCCTCGCTGATGGCCTTCGCCGCGAGGATCTCGGCACATCGACGGGAACAGGCGTGCTGGTCAGCTTTCGCGAACGAATGGACAGGCACGATGATCCACCCTTTGACCACCGGCAGCTGATGCACGGAGTCGGGTGGCTCCTCATCCAGGTTGACCACGTTCTCCTCGAACCCACAGTTGTCACAGTGGATCGTGGTCCGCGTATAAGTCCGGCGCTGCGTGAGGGTCACGGCCACAGCCAATCACTGAAGCCGAAGTTCTTGCCCTGGCCGACCGGGGAGTTGACCGCGTCCGTGACCCCGTACATCGCGTTGCACATCGGGATCAGGAAGGTGTCGTCGCCGGAAGGTGGGAAGGATGCGGCCCCAACCAACCACTCGTAGGCACGCTCCAACGCATTGCTGCTGGCGGAGACCGTCTCGCGGCCCGTCCGTTGCAGGATGAGCACCGCCAAGAACGACCCCTGCAACGCTTCCCAGCAGTAGTTCTGCTTCGGCGGAGGCCAGCTGAAGCCACCGGATCGGCGCATCTCCTCGGGCAGCGCACCGTCGACGTCGTGGCCTTGGATCTTCGTACCAACCGCATTGATGCCGACCGGCTTCGATGGATCGGCCTGCCACGCCAGGTCGCCGTACTTGAAGCCGCTGTACTTCGACCGATCCCCCAACCAACCCAACACGATGGCGTGCGCCTCATCGAGCTTGGCCTGGTCCCCGACGTAGGCCCAAGCCGCTGCCAGCGCCGCATGAGCGTGGGTGCCCCAGTTGTTCGGACGTTCCTTGGCGGACGCCGTGAGCGACGACGGACCTCCCGATGTCGGAGCAACGACGATCTGTCGCAGCCAGGCTTTGAAGTCGTAGCCAAGCTCTGCATCCGTCACACCGATGAGGTCCGCCGCGATCACATAGGCTGGCAGTTCGCGTGCCAGCGCCAGCGCTCGGTCGAGGCTGGCAGTTCTGAGTGTCCGCAACGCATTGACCACCGCTGCCCGCTTCGCGTTGTCGCCGGTCCGAGCCGCTACCAGTGCCGCAGCAAGGCAGCGCACGTTGGCCGGACTGTCCTGATCGGAGAGCGACGGGCTGATGGGCTGCCCTGCCGCTGCTACGACCGCGTTCCAAGCCGGACCGCTGGTCGGCAATGCCATCAGCACCGCGCGGTCGATGATGAGGCCCGTCCGCGCGGTCGGGGGATCGGGCGGACCGGGCGGGTCTGGATCTCCCGGTTCGACGTAGGTCCCCGGAGCCGTCGCACGGATGCGCGTCTTGGCCTTGTCGTAGTTGTGGGTCAGCGGCGCGGGACCGCTCACGACGACGGTCTGGCCCGCCTTCAGGTAGATCGTCGGCAGTTCCTTCGGCATTCCGTTCCTCCTATCGGCCCAATCGGCCAGTCGCCCACAACACCAGCCAAGCCGGACCGATGAACGATAGGCCCAACACCGCGATACGCAGCAGTCGGATCGTTGCTTCCGGTGGCAGCATCGCGAACTCGGCTTCAGTATTGGCCGCGATGAACACGTAGATCGTCAGGAATATCGAGATGACGACCGCGATCACGGCACGCTCCGTCAAAGCGTTGACGCGCGGATTGGCGGATCTGGCAGCAGCGATCAGCCCCAAGGCAGAGAGCCAGGACACGATCGCACCCAGCGCGATGACCGCGGGCGAGATCAGCCCGTCGCTCACCTTCGCGGCCACGGCGCGTCACGGTATGCGCGGACCACCTGCTCGGCATTGATCCTGGCCCGGATCGCACGCAGCCGGATGGCCTCGGTGTGTTCGTCACGCTGGCGTTCCGCTTCCGGGTCGAACCAAGGAAGCAACCGCTCCACAAGGTGCCGCCACCCGCGCGTGTTACGCACCGCGGTTGCGTTCATTGAGCGACGACCTCACGGCAGCCGCAATCGCTTCGATGGCGTCGGTGTTGCGCTCGGCCTGCGTCTCGGCCTTCAGCCGTTGCTCGCGTTCCTGGTGATACAGCCAACCAGGCACGACCCATCCCCGTACGAAACCGATGGTCAACGCACCGATCCCCACCAACAAGATGGCGACCGGGCCAGCCTCGGCCAGCACGACCGGATCTGGCATTCACCGCGACCACGTGAGTCTCACGGAACGTAATCCTGCGCTACAACCCCCCGGAAGTAAACCCCTACCGGAACAGCCGCCGCAACAGCATCACGAGCAACCAGTACGCGATCAACGAACAGGCGATGATGGCCAGGCGTCCGGGGTAGTCGATGGAGAAGTAGATGAGGGTCATGGACGGGACTCAGCGGCGCGCGCCTTACCGATGTCGGAGTGGCCCCAGCACGTTCGCCGGTAGCCGCCGTTCGGTCCGGTTCCGCCCGGTCGCGTAGGCCATCCCATCGTGCCGTCCTGCATGCACCCCGGCTCGTCGCAGCGCCGCTCGGGGAGTGGATGGGGGTCGTCCCAGCCAAGCACGTCGAAGGCTTCCTCCAGCGCCGATAGCCCGCCCGTCCCGATGCCGCCGACGCCATCCGACCAGTAGCCGAACTGAAGCGCCATGCTCTCCAGCGCCTCGCGCGTTTCGGCCAGCCCCTCCGTCCGTACCAGTGACCAACCGGAGGAGGAAAGGGCGGAGAGGAGTGTGAAGGCGTGGACGTGCGCCTCGGACTCCATCGTGGCGACCTGACCCGCCGCCGCGTTCGCGGTGTTGGCCGGGTGAGTCAGCCATCGCTGGTATCCGGGGACAGCCCGCAGCAGGGCCGCGGCGAGGGCTTCGGTGGGGGTGGTCATGGCTGCGTGTCCGTTGCCGGAAGTCCAGCGTTCGAGAGCTTGACCCGGATCTCACCTGCGCCCCACGGTGCCAGGTGCTGGAACGCACCGATCGTCAAGTCGATCAGTCGATCGCCACCGCAAGCGCAGGTGTCCACGATCAGGACCGTCACCGACTTACCCTCGTGGGACACCTTTACGAAGTCGCCCTTGCGGTAGGTGCTGTCCTTCCGGTCGATCGCACCTACCAGATCGCTGGGGCCGAAGCCGCGGGTGCAGCGGCTGACCGGCGAGCCGTCGCGACCATCGGAACAGTAGAACGTCGCCGTACCGCGGACTGCCGCAGAAACGGTAGTCGTTCCCAGGGCCAACAGCAGGATGAACGCCAATGCCTTCTTCATACGATCACCGGCAACCGGGAGACGGATCCGTCCGACATCAGGTTGTAGCCGCCCTTGCGGTAGATGTCTTTGGCATCGTCGTTGTTGGCGCGGAACACAACCTTGCCGACCGTGATCTTCCCCGAGCCATTGTGCGCGATCCGCAGGCAGAACGGTCCGTCGGTCTCGTTGACGAACTCCTCCTTGTGGAAGGTGTCGGCCCACGTCGATGTTCCCGACGCTCCAGCGCTCATCGCCCCAGCCACGGTCGTCCCAGCCACGGTCTTGTTCGGCCCGTGACTATGCGTCGGCGGGGAGATGGCACGAACGGATCTGCCGGTACGGTCATCATCGTCCGGCCCGACGTCCCGCAAGCGCACGATGTCAACGACCGTCCGGTTTGGTCGTTGCGCCACCAACGATGGTAGCGAGACGTCGCTGACCTCGGTGTCAAAGTCGGTATCCTGTGTCGGCAGCGCGAACTCTTTGGTGCTGATCCCCGCATCGAACAGCGGGATCGTTACCGTCTGCCCTGGCAGGACGTCGAATGGCGCGATCGTTTCGGCGTGGAACCTACCGGGAATGCTCACTGCGTTCCTCCCAGGATGCGGTCGATGTCCGGCAAATCCGACGGTCGCCAGACATAGTACTCGATGCCAGGGCACCGCTCCAACGCGAACTGCCACTGTTCCTGCAACGGCTCGAGCTTGGCCTTCTGCTTCTTCAACTCAGCCAGGATAAGCCTACCCCCGGGGTGCGCCATGATGAGGTCCGGCACCCCGGATCCTTTGGCCGAGTTGCGGGATCCCTGGCGGTTGGCGGTGTGGTGGACGAGCCAGCGTTCGCGCTTGGCGATCTTGATGACCGCGGCTTTCAGATCGGCTTCGAACATGTCCAGTTCGGCGTAGTGAGGCTCAGACATCGTCGGCCTCCTCTCGGGCGAGGGCGGTCAGAGCGTCGTATGCCGCGTCGCGGATTTCGTCGCAGAACGGGTCCCACGTCCGAACGTGCGGCGCGAACGCCGCCCACGCATCAGCGACCGCTCGCAGCCCATCGACGGAGGCGCGGGTGGCGTCGAGGCTGAGCGTGACGGCGTAGTCATTGGAGCCGACGTAGGGGACCCTGTCCACGCGGGTGTAGGTGAGGCCGTGGGGCAGGACGAGGGCGAGGGTGTCGTTTATAGGGTCGAACTGGGTCGGGAGTTCGATAACCACCGTCTGCGGTTCGGTCGGGTCAGCGGCCATCGTCGGCCTCCTCTCGGAGTCGGTCCAGTGCCCTGACGTGGACACCCGCGAGGCTGGCCGGATGCTCCCTGAACAGGCGCACGACTTCACGCGCCGCCGCTCGCAGCCCATCGACGGGAGCGGCCTCCCCGGACGGAAACCGACGCGCCCACTTGATGGTTCCGTTTCGATGGGAGTGTGGCAGGAGCGGATAGCAGGCCGCCCCCAGTTCGTGGTCCTCTGCTGTCACCTCGCATCGTTGGTCGTACTTCCACGACGTCGTGGGAGCGGCCTCCCCGGACGAGGCGAGAGCGGCTTCCAGTCCACACTCACACTGGCCTGTGAACGTCACGTCGCTGGTGTAACCGCACTCCGCGCCATGTTGGAGCCAGTGACGCAGCGCCTCTCGCAACCCCGCGTCCAACCCGGAGCGGGCGCGGGTGGCGGCTTCGCGTTCGATGGCGAGGATGGCGTCGCGGTAGCCGTGCAGACCGCCACCCGCGTCGATGCTCTCTTGGATGTCGTCGCGCAGCTCGCGTCCTGCCGCCGTCTGCGGTTCGGTCAGGTCAGCGGCCATCGTCGGCCTCCTCTCGGAACCAACGGGGGCGGCCTTGACCGTGGACGTGGACGCTGTGTGTGCCTCTCTGGCTCCACTGGATGGACCCGCCCTCGTGGTAGACGCTTACGTCGGGGCATCGCCAGTACCACGAGTCGCGCTTTGCTCCGGTCTTGGGGTCGAAGCGCGGTTTGTTGGTGACGCTGATTGGCTGGCCGTCGTCCGGGCAGAACCGCGGCGCATCGAACCAGTCGCGGATGCGGTCAAGAGCGGCCATCGTCGGCCTCCTCTCGGGCGGCCGCTACGAGCTTGTCGATGCCGTCGTTGAACCCGCGCCAGTAGTCCGACGTTCCGTTGCCGCCCGCATAGCGGACCCCATCGGCGATGTCGTCCAGCCCATCGACGGGAGCGGCCTCCCCGGACGAGGCGAGAGCCTTGCGGGCGGCGTGGATGGCCTCGTTCCAGCCCTTCTCGTACTGGTCACGGCTCATCGGCCACGAAGTTCGGATCATGCCGATGAGCACCGCATCCACGCGATCGGTGCTCACGACTCGGCCTCGGTGAGACGGGCGAGGATGGCGGCGGCGAGCGTCGCCTCGATCGGGTCCGTAGTCAGCCCGCTCCGCAGATCGTCGTGCCCTGCGACCCAAGTCCGACGAATGGCCTCGTACAGCAGCCCCGCGTCCAGCCCGGAGCGGGCGCGGGTGGCGGCTTCGCGTTCGATGGCGACGATGGCGTCGGTCGTGATGAGCGCGAACGAGCGGCTGTTGAGTTCCTCGCGTTTGAGCAGCGCCCGGCCGGCCGTCGTCTGCGGTTCGGTCGTCATATCGCCTCCTGGTTCCGATCGTGGCGCTCGCAACGCGACTTCCACGCCATCCCGCCAGCGGCTCGAATACAGCCACAGGGCAGCGGTAGCTCGGGAGCGGGCGCACCTGGCTCACTTGGGATCGCGGGAGCCGCCTGGGACGCCTGAGCGCCTCTGAGGACGTAGGTGCAGAGCCTTCGCCTACCGTCGGGTGCGAACCCGCGGTCGATGGTATCGACGGGATGCCCATCGATCCGCAAGCCGTGGACGATGGACGCGGCTCTCGTCACGCCATAGACATATACGAGAGCGTGATTATCGACCCCTTCGGGTCCGGCCTCACGGAGCAGGCGCAGGACCAGATTGCGCTGGCTCATGCCCGCACCCACCACGTCAGATCCTTGCCGAACGGCCAACGCGGGATCCGCGCGAACCATCGCAGCTGCTTCTCGACCGCGACCTCGCAGGTCGGGCAGTAGCGCTGACGTAGGCGAAGGCGGGGAGTGTCGATGCCGCACTGCTTGCAGATCATCGAACCGGCTCCGGGCAGTAGACTGGGAACCCACCGATCCTAGCGTGCGCCTCGCCGTTGGTGCCGCAATGAAAGCAGTTCCCATCGCCCGGTCCCGGGTTGAACGTCTTGCGCTTCTTCGCCACCGCCTTCTTGGCGCACGGCGCCACGCGCACGTTTCGGGGCTCGTCGGCGTACTTCTTCGCGTATTCGATCGTGGGAGCATCGAACAGTACGCGGAGCTTGATCGCGTGAGCGCAACCCGCCGCGTGGATGGTCTCATTGCTAGCCATCCAGAACCCGGTGATCTCAGCCATCTTCATCCATTCCTTCCGTCTGCCGGGTCCTCCGTTCGACCCGTTGACGTAATCATGCGCCATCCGTTGCGAAATGTAAACCCCCCTTTCTACACAAACTTTCGGCGGTCCTGGAACGCTCCTTCCGGGCTACTCTGCTTCCACTCCCAGGCCCGGTGCGTCAGCGAGAAGCGATGGTTCGGTGCGGTCGGGTCGCCACCGCAGCGACACACCAGCAGCGGTGCGTTGAAGTCCTCCAAGATGATCCCGATGGGCAGCACCCCGGACAGCGGGATACCTGCCGCTATGAACTGCTGGCGAGCTTCCCGGCAGGAACGACAGTAGAGCGTCGTCGCGGGTACGGTGACGACACAAGGCTTGTCCTCGGGGAACCCCCGGCACGGTTGATGGTCTGTAGGTCCGGCTCCCGGACGAGGCTCGTAAGTCCGCGCGGGTCGTCCCATGACACCACCACTCCATCCTTCCCCTTGCCACCCACCACCATGCCGGTGATGTCACGGTGGACGATTGTTCCGTCGTCGCATAGGCTGAGTTCTGCGGCCAGGCGCACCCGGTCACCGCAGATCATCACGAGGTGAGCGCCGCGAGCCACTCTTCCGGAGTGCGCGGTCCCTTGCTCGCGTTGCACGGCAGGCAAGCCAACACGAGGTTGTCCGGAGCTTCCCAGCCCGGACGCCCTTTGGGGATGACATGGTCGCGGGTGGTCGCCTCACCGCCGCAGTAGACGCACTCACCTTTGACCGGCCACGGCTCCGAGTGCTTGCCCTTGCCGGAGGCCCCGATCCTGGCGCGGACCTCGTCCGACCACGGGCCACGCCTTCGGCCCCGATTGAAGGTTCCCGGCCGCAGCGTCTGGATCACCTTCGCGCGGTGTTCCGGGGTAAGCACCCGGCCCTTCATAATCGCGCTTTGCTTGGCCTTCTGCTCATCGCTCATCGGCCCGCGCTTACGGCCTACCAGCGGGGAGATCCTCGCGGCAATGTGTTCGGGCGATTGCTTGTAGCCCTTGCGTGGCATTAGCCGCCCGCCGCTTCAGCAGCCATCTGCTCGATGACTTCGGGGTCGACGGCCCCGCCGCCGAGTGCAATCGTGCGCTCCCGCCACGCGATGGCCCGGCGTTGCTCCTCCTCGGCGGATCCGCACTTCGCGACTTTGGTTCGATAGTACGCCACCGTGGAAATCCGTTCCACCCCGCAGGTCACGTCGTGGTCGTCGCGGCCACCCGGGCCGATGCGGTCGCCGCACACGTTGCACCACATGCTCGTGTTGCCGTGCCACTCGTGCGCGTCCATCAGCAGCAGGTCCCCGTCCTGCATGTCAACCCCGATGCGGTACTCGGCAAAGGTGAAGATCCCGCCGCTGTAGTTGCCGCGCCGGATGACTGCCAGGTTGCTGAAGCCGGACTCCAGGTCGCCGCTATCGGTGTGCACGCCTGTGGGATAACTGTTATTTACGGTTGCGGTCGAGAAGGGTGTCCCCTCGATCACCCAATCCGGGTTGGTTTCACTCACCACGTCCATCTGCGCCGCGTACCGATCTGGCACGTGCTCGGCGAAGTGAGCGCCGATCCGCTGGAAGTATGGGAACAACCCACGGTATTGCTCCCACTCCTTGCCGGTCCAGGCGGTCAGTCGGCAGTAGTTCTTGGGTGGCTTGGCGTCGAAGCTGCCGACGATCGCGCTACTGATCGGCATCGACCGGGTCCGAGACTGCCCTTCCGCAACCTGTTCCGCCAACTCCCGGCCAGCGCGCATCGCTCCTCGGCCAGACCCGGATGCCAGCCCGCGGTTGTCGGTCTGGTAGCCCTTCAGGCCATGGAGGATGTCGTACATCGGCTCCGACAGGTCCTTCAGAACACCGGGCAGGTACGTCGCCAACCGTTCCCCGGTGGCCTTCTTGACGATCGTCGGCCCGGTGAGTTGGATATCCAGATCACCAGATTCGAGGACGAGGCCCTTCTTGGCTTCCAGTTCGTCGGGGTGGATGCGGGTGCGAACGCGGATCTCGCTAAACTGCATCGAGTGCCTCCAGGACTCGCGCCTCGGCGAGCCGCTCCGTCACGGGATTGTTCACGTCCTCGACCATCTGCGCCAGGGGACGGCCCGCCGCGACCACGTCCCCACCGAACCGCTCGGCCAGTCGTGCCACCTTGGTCTGCCGCCCCTTCAGCCACGTCGGGTCCTGGTTCGAGCCGCGCAGCTTCCGCTGCACCGCTGCGACCTCCGGTCCGCGCAAGATGACCACGTGCAGATTGTACCCGATCCTGATGAGGAAGTCAAAGAACTTGGCATTCGCCAACCGGTCCCCCTCAGCCAGCAGATACAGCGGCTTCATTCCCTCCAGGAACTGCTCGACGATCGGCTGAACCGACATACCTAGTGCATCCGTGCCAGGGTAGTCCGGGCGACGCGCGCCCAACTCGTAGACTCCGCAGTCGTAGGCCCGGAAGGCGAACGGGCTGGTGCCGTCCTCGTGCGGTAGGCCGTCGGTCAGCCGTTTCACGAACGTTGACTTGCCCACCCCTGGTTCTCCGATTACGTAGAGTGCGTCCATTCCTTACTCCTCCGTCAGATCGCGCAGCAGCGGCCCGTGCACGCTGTTGCCTGGCACTGCCTGTTGCACGATCTGCCAGGCTTCCGCCTTCGAGATCCCCAACCGTTCCGCCATCAGGCGCGTCGCAAACCACGCCGAACGACCCTTACCTGCCTCGCAGTGGACGAGGGTCACATGCCCTGCTGCCAGCAGCTTGCCCGCGAAGTCGAGCAGCGATCGTGCGTCCCGCGGCATGGCGCTCGGGGACATCGGTGCGTTGATGTAGAACGTCCCGGGGATGTCCTGACTCAGATCGGAGTCCACCCGGTGCCACAGGTTGATGACGACGGAGATCCCGAGTTCCTCCAGCATGGTCATCTTGCGCTCGTGCGGCCAGGTCAGGAAGTGACCTCGCTGGTAGAGCAGCCCCGGGATGATGGCGTTCACCCCTTGCCGTTTGCGGTTGGTTACGTCCATTCCTTCGGCCTTCCTGCTGCTTCCGAGGCAGCCCAATCGTAACGCATATCTGTCCAATTGACGCCGTGTTCGCGGAGTGCGGATCCGGCCAGCTTCCGTTGGCCAACCCAGCCGTGGTTCTCGCCGCGCGCCTGCTCCGGCACCAGCGCTCGGCGAGCCGCGAACAGCTGCGTCTCGTGGCCTCGCTCAGACCACCAGGTGGCGTACCTCGAGAAGGTGTACCCCAACTCCTCATCGGTCTGGTTGCCCGGGTAGTCGCCCTGGTTCTCGTAGGACTTACGGTACTCGCAGAGCAGCGCGGCGAACCGGAAGTACGACCGGTCCGACGACGCCACCCGCAAGATGAGGTCGGCCATCTCGTCCGCTACCTTGGTATCGCCCGCCAGCAGCGGTCCGGCCCGTTCGGGCACCAGCAGCGTCAGGCACCGGATCGGGGACTCGGCCTCCATCGCTCGGATGTCATACAGCTCCGCCGACATGAAGTCCCAGCGGCGCAGCAGCTCGAGCAGCCGGATGACGATGTAGCGGCCCATGAAGTCGATCTTGTTGGCCGACGCCCACCACTCGTCGTACGGTGCGTCGTAGCCGTAGCGATCGTGCAGCAACGGTTCGGCCTGCATCCAGTCGATGTAGCTGGCCAGGCAGCGGAAGAACTTATCCGGGGTCCGAACTGCCCGCCGTGGGGTACGGGTGTGGATGCCCTGCCAGTTGTCGAAGATCCAGTCCTCCAGTCCGGCCAGGTCCGACGTTGCCCGTTCCACCGGCCACTCCCGCCAGATCGCCTCTGCGGTCAGGACGGAGTAGCCCGCGGCATAGGCTCCAGCCCGCCACAGTCGTTCGCTATCATCTGCATCGGATGACATCCAGCGGACGATGTTCATGTGCGGGGTCGGCTCGCCAAGCTGTGCCTTCAGGCGATCGAACTCCGCGAACTTCTCGACGTGCCAGTCGCCCGAATGCTCAGAGAGAACGGGCCGATAGGTGGTCACGCCACTCTCGGAGTGGTCAGATCCTCGGGAGCTTCCTCGCCACGGCAGACAGGGCAGGTCACCCCGATCCCCCGACCCACATCGAGGTACTTCGACCGGATCCAACTCTGACCACCGTACCGCAGTCGCACTCCGTCGGGATGCTCGGGGATCCCGTGCTGGCATTCGGCCGGAGCAAGGCCGGTCGGATCGAAGGTGCTGTGCGGAACGTCCGGCCCGCTACTGGACACGAACCTGGCCCGGTGATTGGGCAGCCGCAACGTGATGTAGCGCAACGTCCCATCGGATCCCAGCTGGGGGAAGCCTTCCTCATCCACCCGGGGGACGGTGATGGTGGAGTACCGCCCGACGATCACTGTCCCAGGGCAGTCGGTGCACTGTGCGAAGGTCACAGTTCAGCGCTCGGATCGGCTGCCTCTGCGGCGAGGACGGCTGCGGCCTGCGCTTGGACCAGCGGCATGGCGTCACCTTTGCGGATCCGGGCCAGCATCTCGAGCGCCTCGACGTCGTCCTCGGTATCAGCCTCTGCTACGGCCACCGGGAGGGGATCCGGCGACCGTAGCGGGCTGACTGCGGGTGCCTCCTCTGCACCCTCCGGGAAGGCTTCCACTTGCCCAACGACCACCGGCTCAGCCGTTGGCTGCGCGCGGTACGGGACCATCGACTCCAGCTGCGCCATCAGCCAGGTACCGGAGTAGGATCGTTCGATGCCTTGGGTGGCGATGTAGTCGCGCAGTTCCTTGACCAGCGCCCGCTGCGCTCCGTACACCACGGCATCCTGATCGGCCGAACCGACGATCGGTGCGCCCGCTTCGGCCGCAGCCTGGCGACGCACGGCTTCCACGATGGTGGCGATGGTGCCGTTGGTCTTGAACAGCTTGGCCAACACCTTCAGGGACTCGACGAACTTCGAGTGGTCCGCCAGGGTCATGACCAGCGGGATCTCCTTCATCCGCTCCGGGGGTGCCTTGGCAGCCTCGGTGATCGGCGTGCCGCCAGCGGTTGCCGTGGCCAGGCTTGCGGTGGTGCCCTGCGCTTCCAGAACGGCCATGCCATCGGCTTGCTCGACCAGATCCTCCAGTTCCTCGATCTCCCACAGGGAGTCGAACAGGCCCGGGCCAGCGGCGAGCTTCTTCAACCCGGCCACGGTCTTGTCCCGGTCGTAGCTGCTGAAGTCGCTGGCCTTGTTGTCAGCGAACAGGAACGCCAACGCTTCCTCGTCGGTCATCTCCTGCCAGATCTGCGCGATGTCGGTCCACCCCAGAAGCTCCGCGGCTTCATGGGTGCCGTTGCCCTTCACGATCAGGCCGGTGGACTTCTGGACCACGATGGCGGCGCGCTGGCCGTGGGCCCGGAGGCTCTGCGCGATCTTGTCGATGCGATGCTTGCGGATGTTGTCCGGGTGCCTCGTGGCGTCCCCGATGGGACGGACGAACTGCGCCAGTTCGGGGACGATCCGCGCTTCGAATGCGGCGATGGAGTCAGTCACTGCTTGATCCTTTCCTGTCAGATCCGATTGTTGGACGGTGGCCGGGAGTGGCCGGAGCACCCAGGGGACGACCACGCTAGTGGCCGAAGGAAATGGAGCGCACAGCCGTTAGGCGGCGAACTTCTCCCAAGTAGTGCCGGTGTCTGTTAGTCCCGACCTTGACATCCGTGACCACGTCGCACCGTCCGACCACGAATGATGCCGGACTAACCGACAGAAGTAAAGGGGTCAGATCATCCTTCCCAGCCCACCTTCCGCTTCAGTTCGCCGATCTCGTCGCCGACGGTGGACAGCGCCGCCCCTCGCGGGCGAGCGCGTGGTTTACAACTCTCTAAAGGACTGGTTGGAGAAGGGTTGAGGTTAGGTGAGGTAAGGTAAGGTGGAGTAATCTTTTCTGATCGTTGACCATTCTTTGAAGAATGTTGCCCCATCTTTCGAGAAGGTTCCCCAGCATGAGCATCCCGAGCACCATAATCGCCCACCCCGTGCAGCTTCCGCCCCGGTCGACCGTACTCGGCAGCGGCTGGCAGGAACACGTGCCCGCAAGCGAACTTCTTGGCCTTCTTGGCACGCACGATCGCGGCCAGGTGGTCGGTTACCTTCTGCTCGCGTTCGGCGCGGTCCTCATGGTTGTACAGCTGGCTACCGATGTACCGCAGATCCCAGTCCAGGAAACCCCCGTCATCTGCCAGCATCCACAACCCGACCAGCGTCCAGCGCTCCGAGTCGGAGAGGTCAATCTGGATCTCTGCGTCCTGCCAGAACTCGCGCATTAGGTAGCGCCCGCGCATCTCACGTACTGGCATAGTTCCGCCACACGATCTCGTCCTCGAGAACGTTCTTCATCTTCTTGGTCTCTACCACCTGCCGGTCCCACCCCTGCAACCTACGGTCGTACAGCCCGGACTCGCGACCGGAGATCAAGACCGGCCCGTCGTGCGCCACGGCTGCCTCCAGGAACCGCTCGTGGTCTTGGAAGGTAAAGCCGACACCGTACAGTTCCAACCCAACGTAAGGTGGGTCGGCGTAGATGAGCGTGCCCGGTTGCGCCGCGTCGATCAACGCCACCGCGTCGCGGTTCTCGATCTGTACCCCAACCATCCGTTGCGCAGCGTCGAAGATCTTGCCTGGCAGCCGCGCCCACGTCGCCGCAAGCGCCCGCCCGTTCACATCCACCCGAAAGTGCGACGATCCACGGATCGCGCCTTCCCGCGATTGCCACAGTGCCACCGCGAACCAACGGGCACGTTCGACCGGGTCGTCCGACACAAGTGGCCGCGCCAGTTCGTCCCGCGCGTAGGGAGTGAGCGCCAGCGCGCCAGCCAGCAGATCCGGTTGGTCGCGGAGAACGGTGAAGAAGTTGACCACGTTACCGTCCAGGTCGTTTACCGTCTCGGTGGAGCAGCGCGCCTTGTTCATCAGCACGGCGCCCGAACCAAAGAACGGCTCCAGATAGGCACCGTGCTCTGGCATCATCGCGACGATCCTTCCGGCCAACCGCGCCTTGCTGCCCGGGTAGCGGAGTACGGGCCTCACGACCACACCTCGGGGTACGCCTTGGCCAGCCAGTCGCGCAGGCGTTCGCGATGGAACTTGCTGTCGGATCGCCAGACTTGGCTCAGCCGATGGTGCCACGGACACACCGCGACACCGTGCGCCTCGTCATCGGGTGCCTTGTTCGAGGCCTCGAGGTTCTCCTTCACGTGGTCGAACTCAAGCTCGGACCAGTCGTCCCACTCGATCGGCGTGCCCCAGCGAGAACGGCACATATCAGGCGCGATGTTGTTCCCGAAGATGCGCCACTGGGTCGCGACGCAGCCGACGTCCCGCTTGAACACCGCACTTCGAACCTGCACCCAACCGTCATTCCGGACGGTCAACATTCGGGGTCCAACGCGAACGCTCGGGTCGCCTGCGCAGCCGTCAACCCCGCTTCACCGATCGGCCAGCTGTGGGTCTCCTCCAAGACCGCAGTGGTAATCCGAACACCGTCGCGCGGCAGCGGTACGACCTTGTGGCCCATTCGGGAGACGTCGATCTGATGGTTGCCCGCGTGGTCCAGCGGGAAGCTCAGGATGAGTGGCCCGTCGTCGTTCGGCTCGTTGACCACCACGTCCACGGTGAAGTAGTCGAAGGTGGTCGGATGGTAGGCCTGGAACAGCTCGTGCTCCAGGTGGCGGATCCGCCGCTTCATGCGCTTCTTGTTCACAGCCGCACCACCCCATCCCCGACCACGAGCAGCCGGACTCCGACTTCTTCCTTGCCGCCACGCTCCGTGAACAACGCCAGCAAGGCGGGCTTGCCTTCGACCTGCGTCGGCCGTAGCTCGATCTCCATCAGGTCGGTACCGGGAATAGCCTCCAGCAGCTTGGCCAGCTGGCCCTTCTTCACCTTCACAGCGTGGATGGTAACGCTCACGTGATCGACTCCTTTGGTCCAGCGAGATAAGCAGAGCGCACAGGCTCTCCCGGCAGGGTCGTTGTAGGAACGGCCCAACGGAGGCTTGTCGCTCCACTCGGCAGTCGCCGCGGGGATGGTGTGCCCATACCGACCTCCACGACAGGAGACACTGACCAGGTCGCTACCAAGCCGGATGCCGTAGGCCAGATGCCAACACGTTGCTGGCGTCCGGCGAACCCACGGGAGTGGTGGGATCCGCCAATCGAGGAGCCAATGCTCAAGCCAAGTGTGCCTGCCGCGATCCGGGCAACTGGTGAACGGACAATCCGCAGTAGCCAACCAGGCCCGGTCATCGTCCACGGTTCCGTCGCAGCTGTTCCTCTTCCTCGGAGAGTTTCATCGCTGCGGCTACGTTCGGGTCGGCACCCGGGTCCGGAGCCGTGTCGAGCGCGCCTGCCCGGATCTCGGCCACATCGTCCGGGTGCATCACGATGCCGCCCGTCAGCGGCTCCTCAGCGCCCGCTGGAGCGTCCAGGTGGTCCGTTACCTCGACAACCTGCCCCTCGCCCACATCGTCGTCCGGCTCCGCTTCTGGGACGCCTACGGCTGCCAGGGCCATCTTCCGGACCTCGGACAGCCCGGAGTCCAGTTCGCGGATCTTCGCCGCCTGGCCGTCGATGACCTGATCCGCCCGCGCGTCGGCCTCCAGCAGATGGCTCACCGCCGCACCGGGCAGCCGCTTGGCCAGTCGGCGGATGACGGTCTTGCGGGCCATCTCGCCCCACGATGTCTCCCACGGTAGCGGCTTGTTGTTGCGGGATCTGGTGTTCCCGAACTGCAACCGGACTGCTTCGATGTCCGCGAACGTCATCACTTCCGGGATGACCCGGCCCGAAGGCATGATGGCGAAGGCGTAGGCACCCCAGTGGTCGCCGCGATCCTCCAGTGCCGGGACGTGGTGGACGAACGCATCCGTCCCTGCCTGCCAACGGAAGTCGTCGTTGGAGTAGACCAGCTGGCAGTCGAAGTCCACGACCTCGCCCGAGTTGCGGATGCGTTTGACGTAGCCGCGCCACTGCGGCAGCAACGTGGCGACGCCGGAGTACACGACGATCGCGGCCTCCTCCGTCATCGGCTCCAGGCCCAACCGGGCCGACTCGTTGATGGCGTGCACGATGCTGATCGGGGTGGCGTCGCGCAGGATCTCCGGGTTGCGGGCCAGCATCGCCAGCGCCGAACTCATGAAACGGTCGCGCAACCGCTTGTCTCCGGCGAACATCGCCAGCAGGCTGCGGGACTGCCCGCGCATCTCATCCACGACCTCCTGATAGTTGACCTCGGGCTTGGCGAGTGCGCGCGTCGCGACGGGTGCGGGTCCAGGGTTGGTAGGCATCAGCGTATCATCTCCTTACGCACGTTCCCTCGGGGAACGATGTCGGTGTAATGGGCATATAACAGCGGCGTCCACTCGCTGCCCTCAACGTCGTGGTCGTCCACGAACGCTGAGTCCGGCATTCCTTTGGGCATGACGAATGCCTCGATGACCCTAGTCCGGTCGGCTGTCCAGCCAAACAAGACTCGACCACGCTGGTCCGCAGTCAGCGAACCGCTGACGAACTCGGCGTCTCGGAGCATGTCTGCGAAACTGATGAAGACGTCCGGTAGGAAGGCCCAAGTGTGGTGCTCGCAAGGCGAGTCATCCCAATTGATTGGGTCCCAGGTCCACCCGTCCTTGTGGCGGCACAAGGTATCCCGCCAGCACTGGCAATCGGGACGGTCCCGACTGCTTGGAGTACCGTAGATCCAACCCCTCATCGTCAGTCCTTCTTGAAGCTGGCGAGGAACCGACGGCTCCCCGGTTTGGTGGTGGTGGCCAGGCCCACGGCGGTGCCGTAGACCGATTGCGCCCGACCCAACCGCGCGACCACTTCGGGATCGTCGCCCGGGTTGGCGATGGTGAACAGATCCTCGATGACGGAGCCGTAGGTGATGGCAACCTGTTCCCAATCCACCGACTCGCTGTCGCGGGACTTCTTCCAAGTGATCTCCCCGAACGGGCCGGTCAACCCTGCCGCGTCCCCGATGATGTCTTTCAGCAGGTTCTCGACCTCGGACCGCTGCGTCTCCGCTTCCTTCACCGTGTCCCTGGCCACACGCAGCCGATTAGCGAGAAGGATCTGCTCCGGGGTGGCAGGCTTCAGCAGATCGTCGTGGTCGGGGTGCTTGCGCTTGACGTAGTCGCTGTCCATGTCGTGCCCGGTCGGCAGCGGTGGCACCTTCGCCACGATGTTGCCGAGCCAGAACGCTTCCAGCCGCTCGGTCATCTTGTCGATGAAGTCGTCGGCGCGCGGGATCGGGTAGACGTTGAACGTATGGTGCCCGATCAGGACTGCCACGTCGCAGCGCTCGGCCCCGGTCACGGCCATCTCATGCTGCACCTGGACATAGACGTCCGCGGGGATCTCGCCCGTCCCGTCCTCGCCGTAGCCGGTGGCGTAGGCCCGGGTCTTGCACTCCACCAGCAGCTTCGGGTTGCCCCGGGCACGAAAGTCTAAGTGTGCGACCTGCCAATCGTAGCCAGGGCGACGGTGGTGCTTGTTGTCCACCCGCAGCGCCTGGCCGGTCTTGGTCGTGTACATCTCGCCCACGACTCGCTCGAGCTTCAGCCCGAGCCAGGCCGAGAGCGACATCTGCCCGCCCGTGTCGCCGTGGACGATCCGGTTGTAGACCGTCAGCGGGGTCCCCCAGCGGGACAGGCCGAGGATCTTCGCGGCATCGGTGGCCCCGAGGCCGGACGCCTGCTGCTCGACGAACTCGCGGCGCGCGTCGTCGTTCGCTTCCTCAGTCATTCGTCGAACCAGTCGTCCACGTCGCCCATCACTTCCTCCAGCGTCTCCTTCAGATCCTCCAGCGTCTCGAACGGCTGGTCGTTGGCCCGGAACATGAACCGATCCGCTACCTCGAACCGGCTGTCCCGTTCGGTGCGGCCGACGTTGCCGATGGCCGCTGCGGCTTCGGCGTCCTGCCGCAGTTCGAAGTGGGCGACGGTGAAGTAGGCCTCGTCAGTGCGGAACACGACCTCGTAGATCAGGACCGGCTGCGGCGCAGGATGCAGCGGTGTCACTTCAGGACCTTCCGGCAGTTGCCGCACCGGTCCCGGCTGACGGAGTTCCACGCGCCGCAGCGGGTGCACTGGTAGCGGGAGCCGTTGCCTTCCCAACAGACCGGGCGCGCTTCGGGTGCGACGCAGGCATCGCTGGCGCAGACCGACACCCCGACCAGCTCGCCCCGGATGGAGCAGAACACCTGGTCGTCCGGCACCGGGGGGAACTCCGGCAGGTCGCGACCGCGGATCACAGCGGCACCGTCACGATCAGCGCCAGGATGACGATGATGCAGATGGCCAGCAGCGCCGCGTCCCACCCCTGCGGTGGCATCCGGTGCGCCTGGCGGTACTTGGCTCGGCCGAGGTCCACGTTACTCCTTCCGTCGCGCTTCACGAGCGCGTGCTTCGGCGATCTTCTTGTAGGCCCGGGTGCGGCTGACCCCCAATCGGATGGCCAGCCGCCCCCCGTCCAACCCTTCCTCATCTACCTGCCGCAGCAGTTCACGGTCTGCGTCGGCCATCTGCGCCAGGGCGGTGGCGGCGATCAGTCGCCCGTTGCAGGGACGGCACCGGATCCCTCCGGTTGGCCGTCCGCAGTC
The DNA here is from genome assembly GCA_036520695.1 of Actinomycetota bacterium. Classification (GTDB taxonomy): domain Bacteria; phylum Actinomycetota; class UBA4738; order UBA4738; family HRBIN12; genus JAOUEA01. The sequence continues at coordinate 19,903 of DATDJD010000375.1, read as the reverse complement.
GACGCAGCTGCTCATCGTCGGTTACGCTGGATCGCGAACCCGAGCAACCCGAGCACGATCAGGACCACGCCCAACATCGTCGCCCCGTTGACCGGCGTCCTAGACGCAGCGTCCGTCGGCGGAGGCGTAGGCTTCGGCGACGCGGTTGGCGAAGGTGTGGGACTCGGAGTAGGCGAGACCGAAGGCGTAGGCGATGGCGAAGGCTCTGGCGTAGGGGTCGGACTCGCTGATGGTGTAGGCGTCGGCGAAGGCGAGGAACTCGGTGTGGCGCTCGGCGACGGACTCGGCGATGGCGACGCGGACGGCGTCGGCGAAGGTGTCGGGCATTCCTTCTCCTTCTCGTGGTGCCCGGTGGTGGACTGGCGATCGTCGCAGTCATTCCCGTGCGCCGCTGCCACCCCGGGCAGCAGGAACAGGGCGAGTACGGTTGCGGCGAGGATCCGTTTCATCTACTTCCCCCTCAGTGCTTCGGTCTGTGAGTCTGCCAGCAGCCCGCGAACGCGGGCCATCGCGGCATCGTAACCAGCGGCATAGCCTTGGGCCAGCAGCGCCTCCTCATTGGGTGGCATGGCCGGTAGCCATTCCGATCGGTACGCGTCCCAAGCCTCGACCTGGCCTGCGGTGGTCCGCATCGGGATGAGCCGTTGCTCGAAACGGCGCAGCGTTTCGAGGTCGCTCACTTGATGGCCTCCAGCAGTTCCGGCTCGATCGGGGTGATGACCGGGTTCGGGTCGCCACCCCAGCCGTTGTACAGACCGCGGTCCGCTTTCACGCAGCCGAGGCACGCGACGAACACCCGTTCGATGCTCCACTTGTTCGTTCGGAAGATCCGCAGCCCGGTGTCGTTACCACAACGATACGGCGCGCCGCGAGACGGGGACCTGCTCGCCTGGCAACGCTTGATGGCGCTGCCGGTGTACAACGGAGAAGCAGCGACGCGCGCCTCCTGCGCGGCACGGTCGCGCGCCTTCTGTTCGGCCTTCTCGCGATCGGCTCGGTCACGCCAGGTTTCGACGTGGCGGGTCACGACCCGTCCGTTCTCCTCGACATCCTCGATGTCCCGCCCGCAGTCGCCGCAGCGGTAGATGATGACCTTCTGCGGCTCGTGGGGGAGGTCCATGTAGGTGGTCATCGTCCATTCCCCTTCTCGTGATACCAGAACGCCTGCGACGATCGGCGGGTGGCCGCGTCCCATACCGGCATCCCGACGTGCTTGCGACCCCACGGTCGGTAGCCGTTGGCGTAGGCCGTTTCCTCGGCCAGCGCCGTAGCTCCGCCGTTGCGGATGTCGTCGTCCTTCAGATCGGTCAGGAGGACGTACAGCCCGCCTTCGGCGTTGGCAGGCTTGTGGTAGGCGGCTTCCTTGACGGTCACAGCGCCACCACCTTGGCAGCGGGGACCGCGACGATCCCGAACGCGGCGGTCTTGACCCGGACCATCCCGCGATCCGTCGCGTGGACCGTATACACCGCGCCAGCCGGGAGGACCACGTTGGCCGACCGCTGCTGCGGGGTGAACGGGTTGCTCACGTGCAGGAACTCGTGGCGCTTGGCCATCTTGACCTGCTTGCCTGGGACTGGCATCTTGCGGGTTCCGGTCATCTCATCCACTCCTTCGATCCGTTCCCCGGTTCCGTTCCGGTAAGAGAACTTTACCCCATCCCGCGGAATATGTAAACCCCCAAAGTTACACGAACTTCAGAAGCAGTAATCGCAGGTGCAGTGGGGTCGCTTGCCGGACTCGCAGAACGGCGACGGATCGTGGCTCGGGCGCATCCTGCCAGGCAGCTTGCACATGGCGCAGTCGCTGGCGACGCCCCGTCGTGGTGGCCTGGCTACAGGCTTGGGTGGGACCGCGCGCCAGGTCTCCCGACGGTTGGCCGATCCTGCGACGAACACGATGGCCTTGCCGCAGCTACGGCACTCGTCCCGGTCCCCGGCTCGCGGCGGGTTGTTGGAGTAGGGGTCGTGCCAACGATGCTTCACGACTGGTACTCCGCGACAGCTGCGTCCGGTCCGGCCGCCTGGAGCGGCAGGCCATCCGTGACCCCCTCGATTGGGAACCGGACGTTGACCATCCCGTAGGCCGCGTCGATGCCAGCCGCCACGACCTCACCGACGGTGCCCTTCGGGACGGTCAGCCCGGTGAAGTAATCCCAGATGTCGAACCGTGCCACCACGCGATCCCCGACCTTCGGCCTGCGCTTCATCCCGGCACCGCGTGGATCGCGCGCAGCGAACCATCCTCGCGCAGATCACCAGCGGTCCGTGCAGGCTTGCCGCAGATCAGGCAGCGAAGGACGTGGCCTTCCTCGTACGCCACCACCTGGTGTTCGCCTGGGTCGCCTGTCGCGGTGCGGCAGCGCGCGAACGCTTCCCAAGCCGCAGCGAGCGCCGCGTCGATGTTCGGATACTGGCGCGAACCCTGCCAGCGCCGGAACTCCCCGATCCTGATCCAATCCTTCTGGCGGGTGTCGGTGACGAAGATCCGCTGCGGCTCCCCGAGCGCCCGCGCGTTGATGACGAGGACCTCGTTGATGGCAGCCAGCTTGGCCTTCTTGGTCGGCGGCTTCACTTCAGCCCTGCCAGATGCTGCTGGTACAACTTGTAAGCTCGCGCCCGCGCGCCGCGCCTCGTGGCGTGGTGGACCTCTCGGGACGGGCTGAGACGGGTCACGGCCTTCTTGCCCGACCGGGCACCCTTGCCCTTCGGGACGTAGATGGCGGAGGCGAACTTGCCGTCGCCCATGCGCTCGGTGGTGTAGACGAACTGTCGCCCGTCCGGTGCTTCCCAGTAGCGGTAGCGCGCGGCCCGCGGCCACAGCTCGGCCAACAGTTCTTGGATGGCAGGATCGGCCTCGAGCCTGGCGCGAAGATCCTCGTCGTAGCTGCTCATCCCGTGACCCCCTTCTCAATCGGCTCGCCCGCGTGCCGCCAAGGGTTCTTGGCGGTGCCGTTCCCGACGACCGACTTCCGGCAGACCTTGCAGATGACAACGCTGCCGTGCGACGCACTCCAGACCGGTTCGGCGCGGTGGTCGCTCATCGGTTGCCGTCCATGAGCCGCTGCTCGCTCTCGGTCACGGGCGCGACCCGCTGCGGCAGGGTGCGCTCCGGGTTCCAACTCGGGCTGTTGGCCTTCCAGTCCTCGACGAGCGCGTGGTTGTGGCAGTACGCTTCCCCGTGGACTTCGCGCTCCGCTTCCTCAGGGCAGCGGACGCACCAGACCTCGGCCATCACGACTCGAACTCGCGCTGGCACGGCTCGCAGAACGAACTGCTATCGTCGCGGCAAGGGCGTTGGCAGAACGACCGGAAACAGAGCCGCTGGCTCCGCTGCCGGGAAGAGCGGTAGAGCCGAAGAAGATCGCGCATCGGTGGTTCCATTCCTTCCGTCTTGGGCCTCATCCGAACGAGGCCAACAACGGAAGTATGCGCCATCCGCGCGAATATGTAAACCCCCTTGTTTACGCTCCGATCTTCGTCGTCGCAGTCATTCAGCCTGGCAACGTGCGGATCGCGAAGCCGCGCATCGCCCCGGCGCTACCACCGAAACGGTAGCCAGTGGCCTTGACCGAGACCGTGCCTGACCCGGGGACCGTTCCGACGAAGTGCCAGACCCAGCCTTCCGGGACCGAGGTCTTGTACGTCCCAGACGCGAACGCAGCGCCGCCACCGACGACCCACAGGAACGGCGCGGCCTCGCTCGGACCGCCCGTAACCAGGGTGATCGTGGCCGCGATGAGGGTCCCGCCGACACAGTCGAACGCCGACCCGAGGTCCACCTCCGTGTTACTCGACCCCAGAGTGGTCTGAGCAATGTTCGCGATGGCCAACAGATCCGCAACATGGTCGTCGTTCCAATCCGACGGCAGGACCAGCGAGCTATCGCCGCCGTCCGACTTGGCGCTGACTTTGGCGTGGGTGATCGCCATCAGGAACCCTCCACGATCTGCTCTGCCAGCAACACGAACCGACCCGACTCCAGGGTGACCGGCCCGATCGTGTCAGTGCCTTCGACCTCGAAGGTCATGAAGTCGTCGGGGTCCAGGTCCTCGGTGTCGTCAGGCTGAAGCTCGACGTAGACCACCCCCAGCGTTGCCCCAGATTGGACCGCCAGTTCCATCCCGTCGTCCAGATCCTTGGCCACCAGCGGTGCTGTGGCGGTCGAGCGTCGGAACACCTCGAACCGCATGGCCTCCATGCCGGTCAGGTCGTACGGATCGCCGTTGCTGTCAACGACGGTATGGATGAGTCGCCGGACGCCGAGATAGGCGTCCCCCTGGCGCACTGTGAGAACGCCCATGTCAGACCTCCGTGTTGCCGGTGGGGTGGTTGCCGCTGGTAGTACCGACCAGCTCACGAGTCTCGGTAGAGCCGGTCGGGCCGGATGGAGCAATGGTGCCTCCAACCAGCACCGGAACGCGGGTCGATCCGTCCAGCCCTGGAGCAGTGGTGGAACCGCGGATCCCGCGCGGGAAGATGAACGGTGGGATGTTGGAAAGCGAGCCTGTTGCCGTAGCCGAGCCTGACGCGGATCCGTTGGCCTGCTTCGATCCGGCGACCAACCCGGTGGCAGCCACAAGCCCCGCGATGGAGGCGAACGCCAGATGCTCGCCGCCCGTCGTCCCGCCAGATGCCGCGGAGCCGTCTGAGATCGACGCGCGTGCAGAGAACCCGGCGACCGTTCCCGACGCACCCGCCGAGCCTTCGACTGCTGCGCTGGGTGACTCGGTCTCGGTCTCACCCGATCCGGTCGCGGAACCCGAGACGGACGACGACGCCTGCTTGGACCCGACCACCTCACCGTTGGCGTAGGCAGTCCCCTCCGCGATCCCGGCTTGAGCACCATCCCCGATGACCTCGCCGGAACCAGAGCCAGAACCAGACCCGGAGCCGGATGCCGCCTTCTCCCCGACGACCGCGCCCGACGTCCCGGAGCTACCATCCGCGACCCCGCTGGCCGACTTGGCCCCGACGACAGACCCGGAAGCCGTCGCCGAGCCGATGGCTTGCCCGTCGGCCAGTTGCAAGGCATTCCCAGTGGACTCCCCTGAGCCCGCTCCAGAGCCCGCTACAGCTCCGTTAGCCTGCTTGGCGCCAACTACCTCGCCGCTGGTAGTTGCGGAGCCTGTGGCTGATCCTGAGGCGTTCTTCTCGCCCACTGCCGAGCCGCTGGCGGAAGCCGACCCGTCGATGACGTTCGACGCACCCTCCTGGCCGTTGACCTCGCCCGACCCGGAGCCGGAGCCCGAGACTGCCGACGAGGCTGCCTTGTCACCGGTGACCGCGCCACTCGCGGATGCGGAACCTTCGACGATCGCCGGGTGGCCCTCCTCGCCGCTGGCCGAGCCGGAGCCGGAGCCGGAGCCGGAGACAGCCGAGGCCGCATTCTTCTCGCCCGTGACCGCCCCTGAAACGGTCGCTGAGCCGCTGGCCGTTCCACTCGCGGCCTTGGCCCCGCTCGTATCGCCGGAGGCCGTAGCGGAGCCTGCTACCGCGCCAGCGTGGCCTCCAGTCCCGGAGCCGGAACCCGAACCGGAGCCGGAGCCGTCCGCGACCGACGCAGCTTGCTTGGAACCGGTCGCCTGGCCCGACGATCCGCCCGTGCCGGACGCGGTCCCGGCAGCGAGCTTCTGGCCCGCTGTATCACCAGAGACAGACGCCGAACCGGAGGCGGATCCGCTGGCTTGCTTCGCACCGGTTGTGTCGCCGGAGCCGGTGGCCGATCCCGAGGCAGAGCGATCCGCCTCGACGCACATCTGGAACGCGTCGTCTTGGAACGCATCCCCTTGAAACCCCTCGTCGCACGACTCGACGCCGCCTTGGAAGAGGAGGAGCAGGCTCACGGCTCGCCCGGTAGGTTCACCAGTAGTACCCCGCCCCGATGATGGGCACCAGCGTGTCGCCGCCAGCCGCAGCCGGACCGCGGACCATGACCGTGTACGCTGCCCACGTCTCGGTCGAAGTCATCGTGAACGCGGGCGCGTCGTCGCTGGCCGCGCTGACGGACCGGCCCGCAACCGCCACATCGCACGCGGACGCTGTGCCGTCACCTGCCGACTCGACGTTGATGAGTCCGTAGTTGGTCGGCCAGCCGGTGATCGGGAATGGGGTCGCGGAGTCGTCCGCGAAGCACGACGCGATGTACAGCGTCGCGACGCCGCTGTCCGTGCCCCACGACGGCGTCGCGTTGCCAGGATTAGGGGTCGTGCTGCTGCCAGTGGCGACCGTGTTGATCTCCGGAACCGTCGTCCCGTGCCACTCTCCGGCGGGGATATGGACGACGACCCACTCTGCTCGCTCGCCCGCCGACATCGTCGGGGTCCACGTCGTCTCGCCGCCAGCGCAGTTCTTGTACAGGATGTGTGCGATCCCACCCGTGAACGTCGCGCCGACGAGTGGCGTGAAGCCAACGGCATCGCTGACCGTGATCGCGTTGTCGTAGCCGAGGAACGCGACGCACAGGTCGCCCGCCGAGACTGCCCCGCCGCCCGTCTTGAGCGTCAGGGTCGGGGTAGCGTCGCTGACGGCCCCGGTGGTACCGGCGAGCGCCGTGGCTGCCATTACGTGATGACGTAGTACCAGACGGTGATCGTCAGCGGGTTGATCGCCGCCGAGTCCGTCACCATCAAGTCGTCGCCGTTGGTGCCCGCGATGAACGGACCGTCCATGACGACGCCGGGTGCGAGTGTCGTGCTGGGCTTGAACTCGCCGTCAAAGATCGCCCTGCTGGTACCGCGGGAGTACGCGCCCGTCCCGAAGTACAGCTGCAACGTGCCCGCCGTCGTCCCGCCGACTTGGATCTGCACCTTGGTCACGACGATCTTCTCGGACGCGCCGCCCGCGACCAGGACCGTGCTGGTCTGGGTCGTCGTGTACTGCGCCGTCTCGTGGACGAGGTTCCACGGGTCGGAGTTGAGGCCGATGTGCGGCGCGGTCGTGACCACCTGCGCGCCGTTCCGGTTGGCCCACGGATGGACCGCCCGCCCGTCCGCGGACATCGCGGTCGGGATCGCGGTCGAGGCACGCATCCCGACCAGGACCGGGTTGCCCGCCACCGCGACGTCCTGCGCGACGTCCCCGACGACCTCGATGGTGTTGGTGCTGGCCGGGAGCGTCAGAACATCGACGTCGCCGATGTTGTTGGTCCCGGCAGGCAGCGCGACGTCGGTCGCGAGGACGACCCGTTGGGTGGTGGCGGACACCGCCCCTGAAGCGCCCTGCACGCCCGCCTGGCCGACGATCGGGTTGACCTTGGCTCGGTCGGACTCGTCCCAATCGTCCATGATCTGGACCGCGGTCTGGATCGCTGCGTCAGCCGTCGCGATGTTGCCCGTATCCGCGTCGATCGTCCCGAGTAGCGCCTCGATGCCGTCGACGTGGCCGATGATGGTGTCCTGCTTCGCCAGGGTCGCAGCGCCGTTCGGGAGCGCCGAGGTTTCGACGTCCACGCCGATCGTGGTCGAGGACGCTGAGAGGTTGACGTCGACAGGTGTCCCCTGGATCTCGACCGGCAGCGGATTACCGACCGAGATGACCTGGAGCAGATCGTCCCCGTCGCGCCACATCGGCACGATGCCTTTGATGCCCGATGCTTCCTCGGCACCTTCCGTGTAATCGAGGGCTGGGGCCTCCACGGTCACGGAGCCGTCGTGGCTCACGAGCAACGCGCCCGTGCCCAACACATCGAACGGGTCGCCTCCGGCATCGACAAGCTGCACCGGCAGCGGGTCAGCGCTGGAGACCGGGGTGGCTGTGCCGTCGGCCCCGAACTCGACCTTGACGTACTGGTGCTGAGCGCCGCCGACGTCGTCGGTGGCGACGACCGACCCGTCGCCGGGCAGCGTGACGTTGTCAGCCATGACTAGGTGACGCTAAGCGAACCGTCGACGTCGGTCACGGTGTAGGTTCCGGCCCCACCGAACGCCTCCGGGGTGACGTCGTCCAAGAACAGGAGCGTCCCTGCGCTCGACGCCGAGTGGCCGGAGATCGCATCGACGGTCGCACCAGCCGGGATCGGGATGACCGCCCCGTTGGTCGAGTCGTCGATGGTCGCGCCGTCCGCGTGCGTGCCAGCCGCGTTGAACGCGATGACCTGGCGCGCGTACGAGCCGCCACTGATCTCCAGATACGGCGTCACGGTCACGGCCGAGACGTCGACCGAGAAGTCGACCGCCGTGCCTGCGGGCACGGGCGCGAGCTTGAAGGTGTTCGCCGCCTGATCGCGGACGAAATACCACTTGTTGACGTTCAGCCCGGTGCCGCCCGAGAGCGACGTCAGCTTGACGACGGTCCCATCGGCCATGCCGTGCGAGGTCTTGGTAAACACGTCCGTCGAGGCGACGCCCGTGACGGAGGTGAGTGCGGTGCCAGCGTCGTATGCGCCGACGTGGGTGACGGAGACGGACGGGTTGTCTCCATCCATGGCTGCGTCCAACATGATGCCGAGTGCCGTCTCGGTCCAGAACAGACTCACGGTTCGATCCTCCTGCTACCTGTTGCCAATCTTACGCGCCTAGCCACCTGTCGCCGTCGCGCCGTTGCCCTTAACGACGATCCAGAAATAGAACTCATCAACGCTGACCTGCGAGATGACCAGCGTGGCCGGACCGTTCACGTAGACCCCGGCGAAGTCGTAGTTGATGCTGTAGGTATCCACCAGCGTGCCGTCCGACACGCTGATCCCCTCGGCCGCGGGCCAGATGAGCAGGACCTCGTCAGCCCCGACGTTGATGGTCGGCGAGTCGCCCGGCGCAACCCCGACGCCAGCACGAGCGCCGCCCGGTGTACCAGCCGGTGTCACGGTCGCCGTCGGGGTGCGGACACTGGCACTCGGGCCAGCGCCGTTCAGTTCGATGATCCACTTCAGCGAGCGCATCGCAAGATCCGTGGTGCTGTCGTCGCTGGCGTCGAGCAGGACACACGTGATGCCCGTGACGCGGACGTCCTGGTTGTTGTAATCGGCTTCCTCCGTGCCGGTGTGCAGCGTCACGATGTCACCGATCGCGAAGTGAGTGTACGGCAGGTACAACCCGGTCGCCTGGTCGTTACCAGCCAGGATCTCGAGCACGATGGCCTCGCGGCTCAGCGCTCCGCGGCGCAGGTTCTCCGTGCCGACCGAGTCGAGCAGCGGTTCATCGTTGCTCTCGTAGTACGGAACCTTCGACCACCGACCACGACCGGTCGAGTACAGCGGACTGACCACCTGCCGGTAGACCCGATCCTTGCCCTCGACCAGCGCGTGCGTCGCGTGGGTGTTGTCGCGCACCGGCAACGTGCCCCTTCCGGCGTGGGAGCCAGGCAGCGTTCCCCGACTGCTGCCTACCGGCAACGAACCCGCCGGAGTCCCACGTCCGCCCTTGGCGACCGGCAGCGATCCGCTCGGTGCACCGCGCCCCACCGCCGCACGGACTCCGGCGCTCTCAGCTGCGTCCCGGTCCAAGCCGTCCAAGATGTTGACGCCTTTGACGAACCGCACCTTGCCAGTGCCGAAGGTCGTTGACGTTCGGTCGACGCCGTAGGCCTGGGTGCCGTAGGCGTGGATCAGCAGCTCGGGGGTCGGGCGCACGTACAGATCGCCGGAAGCAACCAGCGTCGAATACGCTGCCAGGCCATCGGTACCGATGTCCATCTCGACGATGCCGACGAACGATGCCCACGGATCGGAGTCAGTGTCGTCGGTCCGGTCGAAGTCGATGGAGATGCCGTCGAGCGGCACGCCTGGCTCGGACTGGCCCTCCTCGATGACCCGGGTCAGGATCGCTCCGAAGGGTTCGTTCTCCCAGGTCCACTTGCCCTCGACGTTGTAGTTGCCGCGGAACTCGGACGCCGGTGGCGCGGGCGCGTAGTTCTCGTCGAGCAGCCGCATATGCCGCAGGACGCTGATGACCCCTGGCCCGCCGCGCACGACGATCTCGGACGACTCCTCCGCCGTGCCGATAAGGGTCTCGTAGCCCTCGTCCAGCCAGCCACCCATGATCGGGTCCGCATCGACCGCGGGGATGGTGATCTTCACGTACGAGCCGGTCAGGATCTCCGCCGCGTTCGGATGGTCGCGCCGGATCGCGAACGGCCCAACGGTCCCCAGTTCGTTCTCCGCGTCGCGGAACAGCGGACCAGCGAACAGCGAGCCGTCGGTGAACGTCAGGTACGGGGTCGCGTAGTCGTCCGGGGTGAATATCTCCACCACCACGACCGTGCCGGTAGGATCGTCGCTCATGAGCCTGCCGTCCAGTAGGGCGGGTCGATTGCCATCAACCGCACGCTCGCGCCCCAATGCGTCGTGGCCGGTGGCACCTCATCCCAGATGAGCGCCTCCGGGTAAGGGTTGATGGTCCAGTCCGTACCGTCCTCGGTGGTGCACGTCATCACCTGCTCACCAGCAGTCGGGTCGAACAACGTGCGCATCTCCCACCGCGCCGCCGCAGTGTCCGAACGCTGGCTCGCCTCATCCGACCCTTCCCCAGCAACGAACCCCACCAGCAGGATCGGCAGCCGGTCGAACCGCTTCGGCCCGTAGTATTGCCCTTCGCGATAGGGCACCGTTCGGTCGTCGCCGCGCACCTCGGGGGTGTCGAACGGACGCCCTGCCCGGATCTCGAAGAAGATCCGCAGATGGCCCGCGCTCAGGTCTTGCAGGTCCACTCCGCCGTAGACCAACCCGGTGATGAGCGCGATGGTGGATGGCATCAGCCCATATACCCCCGCTCACCCAGCATCTTCATCGCGTCGATGACATCGCGCGGACTCTCGTAGCTGACCGTCTCCGGCAGCGCTACCTGGTAGGTGTTACCACCCGCAGAACCACCCGAGGATCCGTCCATCATGGCCGCGGTCTGCGACGCATTGGCCAGGAACCCGGAGGTGTCCGGGAACATCAGCTCCGGACCTTCCTCGCCGACGAGGTACGGCTTACCCTCCTTCATCGGTCCACCCGAGGCTCTTCGTTCCTCACCGAGCGACTTGCCTTCATACTTCCCAAAGGTGATCCGGACCGTGATGCCCTTGGCAGCTTGGCCCCGCAGCTCTTTGATCTTCGCGATCAGCTCGCCGATCTTCTTCTTGGCCTTGCCGGTAGCGGTGCGGTAGTCCTCTTCCAACTGACCGAGCCACTTGTCCGTATCCTTAGCCGTCAGGTTGCCCGACGTCAACATCTCCAGGCGCAGCTCGTCGTACTGCTTGGCGACCTCCAGCTTCCGGCGCTCGGCGTCCGCGATCTCCTCGTCCGTCACCAGCTTGCGCGCGGCCTTGCGTTCCTTGTCCGTATCCGCATCCGCCAGCGCCTGTTCCTTGAACGCCTCCGACACACCCTCCGCGGTGGCGATCCGCTCGAGCGCCGCCAGTTCCTCCTCCTTGGCAACCAGCTCGGCTGCTTGGATGGCCGGGTCGTGCACGTCGTCGATCAGCCGGTCGGCCTCCTGCGTCAACCGATCGACCATCTGCTGGAAGGACTCGACGGTGTCAGTCGCGGCATCGTCGAACTCCTGCGCCATGTTGCCCGCGGCTGCGCCGGTATCCTCCAGAGCCGTCGTGACCGGCCCCTTCAGGTTGTGCCGGACCTCCTCGGAGACGGTGTGAGCCATGGCCTTGGCCTTCTCCTCGGCCACCGTCATGTACTCGTCCCAGGGAGTGACGAAGTCCAAGAAATCGGAGATACCTGTCGCGGCCTCGTCCAAGAACTCCAGGAACGCGCCCAAGCCGAGGATGAACTGGGTACCCATCTGCGTCGAGAATGCCCCGATCGCGGCCTCCGTCTGCTTCACCTTGAAGTCGACCGTGTCAGCCTGAACAGCGAACGCGGCACCCGCCGCACCCGCGGACTCTTCCATGATGCCCAACTCGGTGCTGAACTCCTCGCCAGCATCCTTGGCCAAGACGAACGCGCCCCGGATCGCGCGGCTGTCACCCAGCAGTGTCGCCATCTTCTCGTGCGAACCGCCCGTGGCGACGATGAGCTTCTGCACCTGACCGACCAGCCCATTGGTGCGCAGCGCGGTAGCGTCCCATTCCAGTCCAAGATCCGCCGCCAGTTCTGCCGCCTCCTGCGACGGCTTCAGCATCGAGTTCATGACCGCGTTGATCTGGGTGAACGTCTCCTCTGCCCCGACGCCGTTGCGGGTCATCAGGGACACCGCCGCAGCGACCTCCTCCAACGAGACGCCCAACGGTGCGGACAGCGCGGTGGTCTTGCCGATCTGGTCGGCCAGTTCCGGGAAGGTGATGACGCCCCGATTGACCGTCTGGAACATGATGTCCGAGACCCGCGTGGCCTCCTCGGCGCTCAGGCCGTAGGCATTCAGGACCGCCGCGATCCCGCTCGAAGCCGTCGCGGTGTCGGACAGGCCTGCCGTCGCCGCCAAGCTGGCAGCTTCCAGGACTTGCAGCGCCTCGGCTCCTTCGAACCCGGACGAGGTGATGTCGTACAACCCCTCCGCCATCGTCAGGGCCGACTGCCCGAACTCCTTCGACAACTCGATGACCGCCGCGGAAGCCTCGGCCAGCTCCTGATCGGTGAACTTGGCGATGGAGTTGACGTTGGCCATGGCCCGCTCGAACGCGATGGCATCGTCGATCGCACCCTTCAACGCACTACCGATGGCCCCGATGGCAGCCGTCGCCGCACCGACCGCACCGATCCCGACCCCCAAGCCGAGGCCTTGAAGGATCCCGCCCTTCAAGCCGCCCTTCAGGGTCTTAGTGAACTTCGAGCCGAAGCTCTTGCCAGTCGCTGCTCCGGCCTTGTCTCCGGCCTTGGCACCAGCTACCTCGATGCTGGTGGAGAACCCCTTCAGGTCCGCCACCACTCGCATCAGCAGATCCCCGATGTTGGCTCCGGCCATGCTAGACAGCCCTCCGGAACTGGACGATCCCGCCCTTTACGGACGGGCTGTGCCGGAACGGAATGTTCTGGTCGACCATGGCGATGCTCATGACCGCCCTTTCGAGCGCCGCGCCCGTGAGACCACGTCCGATGCCCATTCGCTTGTCGGCGCGCCTGCGCCACTTGGCGTAAGCCTTCCGGTCGCGGGCGAACCCCGTCCCGAGACGGGTGGCCTCGACCGCGGCTTCGAGATGCTCGTCGAGCCGTTCTTGCGCGATGTCAAGCCTGGCGACGAACTCCGAGTAGGTGAGCTGTTGTCGAACTTGGCGGAACGTCCACCCGAGATCCTGTGCAACGTGCCCATAAGCTCGGATGCGTTGCCAGTCTCGGTCGACTGACTCAACACCATCACGGCTTCCACGAGCGCGGCGACTAAAGGGTTCGCGGCGGACCACACCCCCATCAACGCTCGGAGGACTTGAGAGTTGGTGGCGTTCTTCCGGAGATACTCCTCGTCCGGGACGCCAGGGTACAGCACCAGCACCTTCACGATGTCATCCTTGGCCATCGTCAGCGCCATCATGACCGCGTTGGTGTCGTCGCCTCGGTCCAACCGCCCCAACAGCACGGCCAGTTCCCGATCTACCTTGGCAGACCAGGCGTCCATAGCCTCCATCGGCAGCTCTTCCAGCGCCAGATCGCGCCTGCCAAGCCGCACCCGGATCACCCCGGAGGCGAAGTCCTCCGGGGTGCGCTTCGGGATCAGCGCCTCGAACACCTCTTACGAAGCGTCCGCGACGATGATGCGGTGCGGTGCCGCGTCGGTGTCAGCCGCATCCCAGGTGGAATGGACCTCCGCCCTCGGCGCGGCGACCGACGAGTCGCCAAGGGTCATCTCCAGGTTGGCGAGGTTGAGCCCGCCGTCCGCTTCGAAAGTGAACCACTTGCCGTCGATGCCCTCGGCCTGGAGCGCCCAATCGTGGTACGCGGTCGAAGGAAGCCGACGGGTGCCGTCCTCGGTGATGGTCCCGCCCGCCTCTTCGGATCCCGGCCACAGGCTCTCCATGATCGTGGCGCTGATCTCCGGGATGGAGCACTCCAGCACCGCCTCGGATCGGTCGATGTAGGTGGTGCCGCGAAGCATCCCCTTCACACCGTTCAGCTCTGGCGTGAAGTAGTCCCGCTCGATGCGGAAGGCATTGTCGTCGATGGACGCGCCGAGGACGGCCCCATCGACGTAAACGTCCCCAGCGCCGACCAACAGGTTGGCAGGGGTGGCTGCGGTGACTGGCATGACCGGTTCTCCCTATCTACGAATACACGCGCTGGGATCGGCGAGCGCCGCTGTACCAGCCCAACAAGATGTCTGGGGCCGACTGCATCCGGCCTCCAACCACCGGGATGATCGCCGTGGTCCGGTCGCGGATCTCCGCGGCCTCGCACAACTCACAGACCCGGATGACGATATAGCGCGCTCGGTACATCCCGGTGATCCAATCCACCATCGAATGTTCGTCCGCGGCGCACGGAGATCCCCAACCACGGATCAGCACCTGGCGCACCGTAACCGAGCGCAGTGCGTTCAGCAATGCGTCCAGTCGCGGAGGCAGGAAGCCGATCCCCGGCAGGTTGCCTTCCATCTCGTCCTTTCGTTTGACTCTGGCAGTGCCAGGGCCGTACTACTTACACGACCACCTGAGTAGTCGCGATGACTTGGAATGATCCCGTGACCATCGGCTGGTCCGTGTCAGGATCGCTGTCTTGTACGCCTCCGGTGAGTACGGCCGTTCGGTAGATCCCGAGGCCCGAGTCCTTCACCCGCGGCCCGACCGCGTGGATGGCCTTCACCAGCGCCGCCCAAACGGTCCAGGCGTCCGTGTCGTCAGTCCCGTAGCACCTGGCTGCCACTTCGGCAAAGGTGATCGGCAGGGACGGTTCTACAGGCGCAGAGAGGATGCTGAGAACCACGAACCGCTTGTAGTGGCCCGCGGGCTGGACGTCCCCATTCTCGCCGCCCTGCGGCCGGAACCCACGGACTCGCGTACTGACCAGCGCGCGCAGATCGACGTCGGTCCGAAGCTCCACGATGATCGGCCCCAAGAACGGCAGCTGCGGTTCGGTCATCATCGGATGCGCGCCAATCGGTACGAGGCGTTGCGCTTCATGATCGAGTCGACATGCGGCACCACCCGATCCCGCGCCGGAGCCAGGAACGGCTTCGCGGCCTGATGCACGGTGCCGAACTCTTGGAACCGCCCGGGGAAGCTGAAGCCAGCGATCGCCACGATGCCGACCGTGCCCTTCACTCGGAACGATCGCGGCTTCTTCGGCTGCCTGCCCGACGTGCTACCGCCGTCGATCTTCTTGTCACCGATGTACGTCAGCCACCCGCCGCGGGTGACCAGGCCCACGCCATACGGTGCTGCGTCTGGCGGATCGGCCCCTTCGACGATCGCCCGCGCGACCGCGTTGACACCGTCCGCCAACGCCAGCTCGACGCCGTGCATGTTCCTCCGGTTGAGGACCACTCGGGAGGAACGCTTACGAGCCATCGACCGGCACCAGCTGCACGTTGAGGACGTAGCCATCGGGGATCTCGAACGTCACCATCCGCGACGGCTGCTCCGGACGGCCCGCGGCCCCGACCTCGTTGAAGAGCTCGCAGCGACACTTGTTCATGCGGCACGGCCCATCCGGCCCGACGTGAGTAGCGTCAGGGTGGCCGCACTGGCACAGCTTCCTCATGCCACCCGCCTCGCCGTCCACAGGTATTCCGTCACTTCCGGGGTGCCCCAGTTACCGGACGGAACGACGACTCCGTTGACCGCCGCAGCGACGCCGTAGTACTCGTGCGCCGGATCCTCGGTGTAATCGTGGAACGCGATCCACCCGCCGACCGGAACGTGCGGCTCCCAGGCCAGGTAGTCCCGACGGACCGCGTCGTACTCGTGGATGGCGTCGATGAACACCAGCCCCACCGGCTGCACCCACAACCCTGCCGCCTCGATAGAGCGCGCCCGCAGCGGAGTGACCGTGCCCCAGTGATGCTCGTCGGCCAGGTTCTTCGCGAACTGCCGGTACACCCCGTCTCCATCGACCAGCCCGAACGGGTCGTCCTGCGTACCGGGACGCGGAGGTGCCCAAGGATCGACCGCAGTGATGTGCGCGCCGCGCCCGCGTTCCGAACCCTCGGCCATCCAGCACGTCGACAGCCCGGTGTGGGTGCCGATCTCTACGATGGCCTGGTACTGCGGCACGTCGGAGGCAAGCTGCGCCAGCCGCAACCCTTCCGGCTTCTGCACCAACCCGGCGCACTGCGGAGGCCTCATCGCAGATCCCACAGTCCGAGGTGCTTGCCCGGGTCGCGAATGAGGTCCGGGTCGTGGTAGCTGTAGCCGTCGAAGATCAGCTGGCTCGGCTGCGGCAGGTTGAACGGCGCAGCCGTCAGGTCCGGGCTGTAGAAATGGCCGGTCTCGATGTCGACGTTCGCGCCATTGATGTACGTCGATGCCAGCAACCAATCCCCCGCGGTCAACGCGAAGTCCAGCAACCGGTCCGCCTCCACGAGCGCCAGATGCTGCATCGCGTCGCGGCTGATGACCAGATCGAAATGCCCCAGCGGCGGCGTCGTCTGATAACGTCGGTCCGGGTGATTACGTCGGGCATGGCGGATCGCTTCGGCCGAGACGTCAACCCCCAGGTACCCCGGGAGCTTCGGCATCCAATAGCCGTCCCCGCAACCGAGGTCCAAGACGCTCTCGACCCTCAGCTCCTCAGCCAGCACCGCGATCGCTGAAGCGACGTGCCGAGTCGCGACACTGCCGGATCCCGGGCCGGAGCGCGACTCGGTGCCGTTCCACCCGTTGGTGCGGTAGATCCGGTCGAACACCATCATGCGACCGACTCCTTCTCGAGCCAGCTGCCCCACCAATGATGCGCAACGAATGCCCAAGGTTGCTTCTTCCGGAAGTCCTCGCCCGCCCGCTCCTTCTCCTTGTAGTGGTACGGGTAGAACGATCCCGGTGGCAGCAGCAGCACGTCACTCCGGCCAGGTAGCACGTCGGTCAGCACCCCGGGTCCGGACTTCCACGTCTCCCCTGGCAGCCGGTCGATCATCAGCTCCAGGCAGGCCCACACCGCAGGATGATCTGGGGTCGCGCCCATCACCGCATTCGGAACGGAGCGCGGATCTTCCCAGGCCGCGAATGCACTCAGCGGCAGCAGCGGGTCCAACGGTCGCAGCGGCTCCACGTCCTGATCCACGTACACTCCGCCGAACCGCAGCAGCGCCTCCAGGCGGATGAGGTCGGCGAACTGTGCACCATTCGCTACCTTGTCCCAGTGCGCGGCTGTGAGAGGCCATTCAGCGGGGTCCAGCGGGTCGCGGTGCGTCATCAGATCCCAGTCCGGGTGCATCGCTTCGAAGTCGGCCCACCAGCTATCCGCCTGAACGTTGCGCTGCTCGGGCACGACTCGGTGCAGGATGCGCGGGATGCCAACGCTGCCCGGTCGTTCGACTCGGCCTTCGGACTGGAGCGCGCGGATCGCTTCGCGGTTGCCGATCGCGGCGCGGTAACGCTGACCCTTGGCCGAGTTGCGCATGTGCGTCTCGGTCCCCGGGCGACCTTCCTTGGCGGTGGGGTGCCAGAGGTGCCAGACCTCGCCAGGCATCCGAATGTCGCCACCGAAGGTTGCTGCTGCTGCCGCGAACGCGGTGTCCTCGTAGCCCCAGCCGCGGAAGGACTCGTCGAACCCGCCGATCTCATCCCACAATCGCCGCGGCACCACAACCACCGAGCTGACCATGTCCGGGTAGCGCCGGTAGACGAACCGCTCCCAGTTGCCGTTGAAGCCAGCCATGATCCGCTGGTTGCCCTGGCGGGTCAGATCCTTGCGGACGTCGTGCGGATAGACCAGCTTGCCGGTCTTGTGCGCCAGCTTGACGGCTTCCTTCAGCCGCGTCGGGTCGATGAACACGTCCGAGTCGATGATGACCGCCACGTCCCAGTCACCTGCCAGTCGCGCGGCCTTGTTGACCGCTGCGGATCGGTTGAACAGCCCGTCGTTGTGATGCCCTTCGAAGATCGGCATGTGCGACTGCTCGCGTTCCCACTTCTGGGTGCGGCACCACTCCCACAGCGCGTCGCGCGGGCCATCGTCGGCGCGACGCGGGACCAGGATGACTTCCTTCAACATACGTGCCGCACGATCGCATCCGCGGCCAGCTGCGCACCCCCCGACCGAACCGGATAGACCAGCGCCAGCGCCTGCTCCCGTCGTCTCTGCATCTCGCGGGTGTCACGCAACGCCGCGCGCACCATCTCGACCAGGCGCGCCGGATCGTCCACCTGCAACCCCACGGTGGCTGCGTCCCAGAAGCGCAGCCCGTGGTTGGCGTTGCGAGAGTACCAAGGTGCGTTCAGCACCACGACCGGACGACCCGTCGCGGCGAACTCGAACCCGACCGAGGTGTTGTCGAACACCAGAAGATCCGCCCGACGACAGACCTCGGCGAAGTCCGGCACCCACTCGATGCCGCGGCTCTTGAACAACCCAGCCAGGTTGGCCCGTGGGTGCGCGTGGCCGATCAGCCGGAACTCCTTGGCCAGCGCCGGGAGCGCAGATCGGAAGACCCGCTCGGCGTTACGTGCTTCGGGCGCAGCGCGGCAGTCCCAGTGGAACGTGACCGCAACCGTCTCCTCGCCTGGCTCGCGGGCCGGGAGGTGGTCGAGTCGAGGGTTCCCGACCACCTCCACCGGCACACCGGGGTACGCCTCACTCCACCGCGAAGCCGCGTGATGGTTGGGTGCCAGGAACAACGCCGCGTCGCCCCGATCCCGACCACCCGCGTACTCCGGCCGCGAGTCCGAGTAGCTCTGGCCTGCGCCGTGTTCCATGACGATCGCGGTGCGGCCTTCCCTGCGAACGGCCCGGTGGTCACGGTAACTGGCGACCAGGACCGGACCTTCGCCCTTCAGCGCCATCTGCCCGCGCACGTTCTCGGGCAGCGCGGCAAGGACCGTGTTGACGTGGTCGGCATAGTGCGGCATCGAGGCGTAGCCGTCAATCACGAGGCTGCCTCTACCGGGATGGACCCGGGCGAAGCCGTGATGAGCTGCGCTTCGATGCTGGCGTGGTGCGGCCCGCGACGGTCGTTGCGAATGTGTACCGCCTGCACTTCGTAGCGCCGCAGATCCGTCGGGTGCACCTGGGACGGATTGCCCGGGTCGGCGTAGGTGATGTAGTCGATGCCCAACAGGTCCAGGTTCCGGGTGCGGATGACGTGGTCACTGATGCTCGCGCCATCTTGGGTGGACTGTGCGATCTCCCGCGCGTTCTTGGAATACACCCGTCCCCAGAACGCGGTCGTGACCTCGTCGATCACCGTCTCGTGACCGGACTCGTCCAGATCCGCCTCGTCGTCAGAAGTGACCCGACGGACCGCCACCAGCTGGTGGATCATCAGGCCATCGAAGCTCATCGGAACCCCACGTCGGGCGGGTCGAGCCGCGCCAGAATGGCCTCGTATTCGTCCTCGTAGGATCGGAGCGAGTTGCTGGCCTTGCTGTAGGCGTAGCCGTCGATGCTCTCCTGGGAGATCAGCGGCTCGTAATCCAACGACAGCTTGACCAGGTCGCGCTGAACGATGTCGCGCTTGGCGGTATCGTCGCGCCGCGTGAACACAACCCGGTTGAGAGTCGCGGGCCACAGGTAAGCAGGGTTGGTGCCATCGTTCTTCCGCCGCAGCGAGACCCCATCGGCACCCAGCTGGTAGTCGTCTACGGCCAGATCCGTCGGTGAGGACGTACCGTACCACTCGGTTACGACGACCTCCTCATCAGGATCGGCACGAGTCGGGAGAACGAGGAACTCACCTCCCCCGTTCAGGTAAGACGTCGCAACGCCCAACCTTCCGACTCGCTCAAGGATCGAGGTGTAGGCGTCGTCGAGCAGCTTCTGGATAGCCGCGTCCCCCATCGGGGTCGAGGCGAATAGCCGGAAGTCCGCGACGGTCAGCACAACCTCAGTCCTTGGCCTTCTTGGCCTTCTTCTCGGGCGCGGCCTCCGCCTTGTTCCTGGCGTC
>DATDJD010000374.1:0-5101 GCA_036520695.1 Actinomycetota bacterium | reverse complement strand
GTTCAGGATCTCGCCGGTCGAGAGCGGTTTGTTGGCCCGCTCCAGGGTCGAGACCAGATCCCGTCGCTTCGCGGTGTATCGCTGCCCGATCGCGTGGAGACGTTCGCCCACCACCGAGTGCATGTCGAGGGCCATGGCGGCCATCATACGGTGGCCTCCCCCGGTCCAAGATCCTCAGCGAGGTGTCCCGGATCTCCCGGTTCGGGTACCGTCGCCGATCGACCTCGACGGCGAGTGGCCAGGGCGATCGCCATGAACGTCCCCGCCGTGATCAGCACGATCGTGCCACCGGGTGCCAAGTTCCAGATGCGTGAGGCCGCCAGACCGGCGACGCTGGACGCGACCCCGATCGCGACCGACCAGCGCATCGTGCTCTTGAACGAGTGCGCGAGCAGTTGTCCGCCAGCGACCGGCAACACCATCATCGCGGCGATCAGCAGGATGCCAACGATCTGCATCGCAGCCACCACCGCTACCGCGACCAGCACGGCGAGCACGTTGTTGACCACGCCGACCGGCAAACCGGAGACACCCGCCCACTCCTCGTCGCTGACCACAGCGAACAGGACCCGCCCGAGGGTGAGCATCGCGAGGACGATCAGCACGCCGAGGCCGACGATCACCTGGACCTCCTGACGGTTGACCGTGAGCGGTTGTCCGAACAGGTAGCCGAGGATGCTCGCGTTCAACCCGCCGCTGGCACTCACGAGGACCACCCCCAACGCGATCCCCGAGTAGAAGAACAACGCCAACGCGAGGTCGCCTGAGGCGCGCCGGCGAGCGCGGAGCCACTCGACGCCGATCGAGCCCCCGACCGCGAAGAGCAAAGCGGTCCAGATCGGCCAGACGCCCGCGATCAGACCGGCGCCGACGCCCGCGAACGCGATGTGGCCGATCCCATCACCGATCAGGGACATGCGCTTCTGCACCAGGAAGGTGCCGATCATGGGTGCGAACACACCCACCGTGACCGTGGCGATCAGGGCACGCTGCATGAACAACGGCTCGAAGGGATACGGCAGGGTGACCGCCAACATCGTCAGCATCACGTGAGGCCCTCCAGCCACAGGGGCAGGTCTTGGCTGTGCACCCCGAGACTCACGCCACCTGCCATGAGCTCGGACGGCGGACCATCGAAGAGCACCCTGCGCTTCAGCACGATGACGCGGTCCAGATCCTGGGCCACCGCGGAAAGCTCGTGCGACACCAACAGGACGCCAGCACCGTGATCGGCCATCAAGTGGGCGAGCGAGTCACGGAACAGCGCCTGTGACCCTGCATCCACACCGGCGATCGGTTCGTCCAAGACCAGCAGGTCCGGCTCACTCGCGAACGCGCGGGCGATGAACGCTCGCTGCTGTTGCCCGCCCGACAACTGGTTGATCGGTCGGAGCGCCAACTCGCCCAGGCCGACCGAGCCGATCGCGTGACGAACGGCCTCCCGATCCTGTCGAGAGGGTGGACGCCACCAGCCACGGCGAGCGAGCCGTCCGGTCGCGACGATCTCCTCGACGGTAGCCGGCACCTCCGAAGCCAGCGTGGGGCGCTGCGGGACGTAGCCCAGCCGCCACGGCTCGCGCAGCGCCGCTGGCGCATCCCCGAAGAGCCGGACCGATCCGCGTTGCGCCGGTAACGACCCCAGCAACACCCTCAGCAGGGTCGACTTCCCCGACCCGTTCGGTCCGACCAGGGCGACGAACTCACCGGGACGGACCTGCAGGGAGACGTCCTCCAGCACGGCCGATCGACCGTACGCGAAGGAGACCCCTGTGGCGGCGAGCAAGGGCGCGGCGCCCTGGTCGGATCCGAAGCCCGGCCGCACGGCGGCATCGTCAGGAACAGCCAAGTGCCTGCCGCAACGTTCCGAGGTTGGTTCTCATGACCGAATCATAGTCCTGTCCCGCCGCGACCTCGTCGGGCGTGAGACCCTCGAGGGTGTTCAGCGTCGCCACGTCGACCCCTGCCTCCTCCGCGAGCGTCTGTGCGACGTCGGGCGACACCAGGGCTTCGCTGAAGATCGTCGTCACGCCGAGCTGCTGCACCAGATCTTTGAGCTCGACGAGACGCTCGGACGTGGGTTCGGCATCGGGCTCGAGACCGGAGATGGCATGTTGGGTCAGCCCGTACGCCGCGGCCAAGTAGCCGAACGCGGCGTGGTTGGTGACGATCACGTTGCTCCGGCACGCGTCGAGCCCTGCCGCGAACTCCTCGTCGAGGGCCGACAGTTGCTTCGAATACGCCGCGGCTCGGGTGGCGAAGTTGCAGTTCGCATCGGGGGCAGCATCTTGGAGCGCCTTCGCGATCTGCGGGATCGCTCGAGCCCACGAACCGGGGTCGAGCCACACGTGGGGGTCCACCGTGAGCCCCTCGGACGCCTCCGATGCCGGGGCCGGCACCGTCTCAAGGGTGGACAAGATATCGAGGGTGCTTCCCTCCGCGTCACCGATCGCATCTTCCACGGCGGGCTGGAAGCCCGAGCCCAGGTACAGGACCAGGTCGGCCGAAGCGATCGACTCGACGTCGTCGGGTGTCAGTTCCAGGTCGTGAGGCTCCACACCCGGAGGCGTCAGGTTGACGACCTCGACGCAATCGCCGCCGACCACCGCCGCCGCTTCTGCGACGGGATAGAAGGAGGCAGCAACCGAGAACGTGCCGGCCCCACTTGACCCAGTCTCACCACCTGTATCCGTGTCCGACGAGCATGCGGCGGCCGCGAGGGCTACGGCAGCTACGGCCGCCACGATCCGCAGGGACCGGGGTTGGTGCGTGATGTGTCTCATCAACTTCCTCTGGAACACTGGTTCGATAACAACTCTGAGAATCGCTCTTATCTTGAAGGTAGCAGGTCTGAGACAGGGCCGTCAAGACGGAGGCGACGCTCGAGAGATCTAGTGGCCCAGTAGGCCCGGTTCGTCTGGAGGCTCGGTTGGGGCGATGCGCGAAGCCAGCCAAGTCGTCACGGGCATCGCTGCGATCAGGCCCATCGAACCAACCAGCGTGCGCACGATCTCCGTCGCGACCACCTCGCTCCCCACCAAGCTGCCCAAGGGTTGCCGGGAGAGCTGGAACAGGATCAACAGGGGTAGCGATGCCCCCGCATAAGCGAGAGCGAGCGTGTTCACGATGGAGCCCACGTGATCGCGACCCACACGCATGCCTGCCCGTCGCAGTTCGCGAGGACCGAGTTCGGGATCCGCGGCTCGGAGTTCCCACACGGCCGACGCCTGCGTGACCGCGACGTCGTCGATCGCACCGAGGGCGCCGATCACGATACCGGCCAAGAGCAATCCGGAAAGGTCGACCTCGACGCCGACCGCCTGGATGATGTACGACCCCTCGGTCGCGAGACCGGCGAGGTGAGCGAACGGCACCCAGACGAGCGACAACACGAGCGTGAGCCCGACCCCGGCCAGCGTGCCGATCAGGGCCACCGTGGTCCTACTGGTGAACCCGTGAGCGACATAGAGCACGACGAAGGCGATGGCGCCGGCGCCCACCGACGCCACCATGACCGGAGGGCTACCGTTCAAGATCGCGGGGATGATGAACACCAACAGGAGGGCGATGGAGATCGCGAGTCCGATCAGCGCGGCGAGCCCCTTCAGCCGGCCGAGCAGGACGACCAGGACGGCGAACACCAACGCCAGCCAGAACAGGGATGGGGTCCTGATGCGGTCGTAGAAGGCGTAAGGGGCGCCGGGAACCTCGACGGGAGGCCGTTCCAGGAGGACCTGTTCGTCGACCTGGAGGTCCGGGCTGGTCTCGAGGTCCGGGAGTTCGAGGACCGTGTTCCTGCCTTCGTCGTCGCCTTCGTCGATCTGCAGGGTGAACCGGCGACAGGTCGGCCCACCGGCGTCGGGCGCAGCAGGTTCACCGGCAGACCCGCACGGCCCTCGCTCGATCAAGGTCACCGTGGCATGCACGATGTCTCCTCGCCGGAGCACGTCTGCTTCCTGAGGGATCTCGACGGCACCCGGCCACAGCACGATGAGCCCCACGACGATCGCCGAGCCCAGGCCGAAGGCGATGGCCGTCAAGATCGGTGAGGGTCGCCGGCCTTGGTGGGCACCCGTCACGTTCGTTGGTCCACAGGCTGTGGACGATCAGGACGGCTAACGGTCAGCACGGACCTCACTGGGCCGAGTCTATCGGCGCCTTCCGTTCCCCCGGGGAGCGGCGAGAAGATGGGAGGCGGTCATCCTCGTTTCAGCGAAAAAACGCGACCTTGGCGCGAGGGTTGCCCTCCAGCGCTGCGGGCGAGGCATGCACCACGCCGTCGTGGGCGAGCCCGCGGATGGCAGCCACGATCCGGTCCTGCCCGAACCCGGTCGAGACCTCCAAAGCCCCCAGGGTCACCGGGGAGCGTTCGCGCAACTGCGACACGACAGCACCTCGAACCTGGCGCAACGATCCTTCGAACGGTGCCTGGCGCCGCGTAGACGATCGCCCTGTTCGTCCAGCGGCGACGAACCGACACCAGGAACGGAACGGACACTCCGGGCAGCGGGGAGCGGGGCGGCACACGGCACGCCCCAGATCGAAGAGGGCCTGGTTCCAGGACCCAGGCTGACGAGGATCGAGCCAGGATTGGGCGTCGTCACGGATGCGCGCGGGCACGACCTCATCGGGTTCGACGCCATGGACGGCTCGAGCCAAGATCCGGCGGACATTGGTGTCGACCGCGGCGATGGGCACGCGATACGCCAGGCTCGCGACAGCGGCTGCCGTGTACTCCCCCACCCCCGGAAGAGAACGCAACACCGCGGGGTCGCTCGGCACAGCGCCTCCATGCTCACGGAGCACCACCTGAGCGGATCCCTGGAGGGCCACCGCACGGCGCGGGTAGCCCAGGCCGCCCCACGCGCGCAGAACGTCGGCTCGAGACGCGGTTGCGAGGGCCTCCACCGTCGGGAACCGCGTCATGAACGCTTCGAACACCGGCGCGACCCGCGATGCCTGTGTCTGTTGCAGCATGAACTCACTCACCAACACCGAGTACGGATCGGGCCGCTTCCGACGCCACGGGTAGGCTCGGGTGCGCGGCCGGTACCAGGCCAGGAGCGCTTCCCGCCGGGCCGCGCTCGGGCTAGGCTCAGTCGCA
>DATDJD010000373.1:0-9937 GCA_036520695.1 Actinomycetota bacterium | reverse complement strand
GTGGCGAAGCTGAAACGCATGGCGACCCAACACGACGTCTCCCTGGCTGAGATCGTCCGTGAGGCCGTCGATCGCCTCCCCGAACGGAACGATCGATCCGAGCGTTTCGCTCGGGCTCTGGCCGCTGCCGGAACCGGACATGACATCGAAGGCAAGACCGACATCGCTGAACGGCATGACGAGTACCTGGCCGCCATCTACGAACGAGACCTTCGGAAACGATGACGACTTTCGTCGACACCTCGGCGTTCTTCGCGGTGCTGTCGGCGGACGAAGCCGACACCGATCGTGCCACTCGATGGCTCGAACAGATCGCTGCAACCGAGGATGAGCGGCTGTTGACCCATAGCTACGTCGTCACCGAATCCATCGCGTTGATCCACCGGCGCCTGGGGACGGACATGGTCAAGACCTTCCTCGACGATCTCCTGCCGGTGTGTGAGATCCGCTACGTCGGAAAAGATCTCCACGAACGAGCAACCGTCGCCTACCTCTCCAGCCTCAGCCGTAGTTCTTCGTTCGTCGACCGAACGAGCTTCGAGCTGATGCGTGCGGAAGGGATCCGACAGGCGTTCACGCTCGACCCTGACTTCGCCAGCGCGGGGTTCGAAACGGTGCCCTAGCTCGGACGAGCCTTCCAGCGTTCCCAGACCGACGGGTCGTGGGCGAAATGCACGCGGGTGGGGTCGAAGGAACGCAGGCGGTCGACCGAGCGCCCATAGGCATCCGGATCGGCCGCGCTCGATCGACCTGATGCTTTCGGGTCCGGGATGCCGTCCCATTCGGAGAGTGACTGCACCGCCTGCCCAGCGAGCACCACCACGCCGCCCGGGGCGTCGATGACCAGGGATTGATGCCCTGCTGTGTGCCCGGGCGTCGGGACCAACCGGAGGCCTGGGGCGACCTCGGACTCGCCATCGAGGAGTTCGTACATGAGCCCGGGAACGTCGACCCACTCCGCGACCGTGTAGTCGGGTTCGTGCACCATGGCCCACTCGGTACGCTGCACGAAGATCGGCATACCGCGCAGCCGGACGTTCTGCCCACAGTGATCGAAGTGCAGATGGCAGTTGGCGGCACCCGTCACATCGGCGAGCGAGACCCCGACCGCCTCGAGGGCGTCCTCGACCGGACGGACACGCGGCGAGAACGTCGCATCGATCTCGGCGTTGCCGATACCGGCGCCGTTGTCGAACAGGAAGATCCCACCTGGGTGCTCCACCGCGTGCGCGTACGACGGCCACCATTCGCGACCCAGCTCCGCCTGCTCTGCGACGGGGAGCCGCAGCTCGGAGACCAGGAACGGGATGACGCGCACGTCGGACACGACACCACGCTAGCTCCTTCGCTAGTCCCACAGGCGTTCCATGTGCCAACGGTCGCGGCCACGGTCGAAGTAGAGATCCCAGACGGCGCCGCCCTTCGCCTCGACCCGCCAATATTCGCGGTCTCGCCCGTCAGACCACCACCGCCCCTCGATACGCCACTTGCCGATCACGTCGATGACGTCGTAGCGACGACCGCGCCACTCGAACATGGAGGGCATCCCCGCATCGCGTTCGACCCGGATCTGCTCGTCGAATCGCTTCGTCATCACCATTCCCAACGAGATCGCCCCAACGTGACCGACTTCACAGACATCGACTCGAACATATGTTCGGACGGAGGATGAATGTACGCCCCGGCTCCGACATCCGTCAAGACGGGAAACGGCGAGCTGAGGCTCCGCCCTACGGCGGAGGCGGAGGCAGGCCCCGCCCTACTATGCTGCTCGCCATGACGACGGTGATCGATCCGAACGAGCAGCTCTCCCCCGCCACGGTCGTGCCCGAGGCCGCGAACGACACGATCTCCTCCGAAGCCCAGATCGAGCTCATGGAGCGGTATTCGGCGCACAACTACCACCCGCTCCCGGTGGTCGTGGCCGACGCCGAAGGTGCCTGGGTCACCGACGTCGAGGGCAAGCGCTACCTCGACATGCTGGCGGCCTATTCAGCCCTCAACTTCGGCCATCGCCACCCCGACCTGATCGCGGCGGCGCGTGAACAACTGGACCGCGTCACCCTCACGAGCCGCGCGTTCCACAACGACAAGCTGGGCCCCTTCTGCAAGGAACTCGCCGAGCTGTGCGGCATGGAGATGGTCCTGCCCATGAACACCGGTGCCGAGGCGATCGAGACCGCGCTGAAGACCGCGCGCCGCTGGGGCTACGACGTCAAGGGCGTGCCCGAAGACCGCGCCAAGATCGTGACCTGCAGCGGCAACTTCCACGGTCGCACGATCGCGATCGTGAGCTTCTCCACCGATCCTGATGCCCGCGCGGGGTTCGGGCCGTTCACGCCCGGGTTCGAGACCGTGCCCTATGGGGACGCGGAAGCGCTCGAGGCCGCGCTCGCCGATCCCGACGTGGTGGGGTTCTTGGTGGAGCCGATCCAGGGCGAGGCCGGTGTCGTGACGCCGCCTCCGGGCTATCTACGTCGGGCCCGTGAGTTGTGCACCGAACACGACGTGCTGCTGATCGCCGACGAGATCCAATCGGGCTTGGGCCGCACCGGTCGCACGTTCGCCTGTGAACACGAGGACGTGCAGCCCGACATGTTCGTCCTCGGCAAAGCGTTGGGCGGGGGTATCGTGCCGATCAGCGCCGTCGTGTCCACCCGTGACGTGCTGGGGGTCTTCCGGCCCGGTGAGCATGGATCGACCTTCGGTGGGAACCCGCTCGCATGCGCGGTGGGACTCGAAGTGCTGAGGCTCTTGCGGACCGGTGAGTACCAAGCGCGGGCCGAGACGTTGGGTCGAGCCTTGATCGAACGACTCCGCGTGGAGGCGCCACCCGAAGCGGTCTCGGAGATCCGTGGTGTCGGGTTGTGGATCGGCATCGAACTGACCCCCGAGGCAGCGCCCGCGCGCGCCGTGTGCGAACGTCTGATGGACATGGGCGTGCTCGCGAAGGACACCCATGAAACGACGGTGCGCCTCGCACCGCCGTTGTGCGTGACGCAGGAGGACCTGGACTGGGCGACGGATCGGATCCTGCAGGCACTGCGCGAGCGCCTGACCTGAGGGGGAGCCTGACGGGCGGCCCGACCAGCCACGAACCCTCCCCACCGCTCGTTCCCGGCACCGTGGTCACGCTGCGGGAGCTCTGGCGAGGCCGCGTACTGGCCGCACGGCCCGTCCGCATCGTCGAAGACATCCCGCACCATCATCGGGCGTTCTGGTTCGCGCCGGGCAGTCGCTGGAAGAACGACCCTCGCGACCACGGCGAGGTGCGTTTCTACGACGGGGACTGGGAACTCGAAGACATGACCCTCGACGGCGGCGTGCTGTCGTTCGCGTTCCCGGAAACGGGACCGAAGACCGGGTACGCCGTCCTGATGAGGATCGATGGCTCGGGCACGTTCACCCACTACTACATCAACATCCAATCACCCCTTCGGGCTTCATCCCAAAGGTCGTTCGACTACACGGACTGGTTCCTCGACGTCCGCATCGCCGCCGATCGCTCGGCCTACGAGTGGAAGGACGAGGACGAGCTTGCCGAAGCCGTCACCCGCGGTTTGGTCACCGAACGATCTGCCCACGACATCCGCTGGGCGGGCGAACGTGCCATCGAACACGTCCTGCTCCGTGAACCCCCTTTCGACCGTGACTGGGAAGCGTGGCATCCCGACCCGACGTGGACATCCCTGGCGTTGCCAGGGGCGTGGGAGCGAACCGGATCCGCGAACATGATGGACCATTGACCCTCGACACAACGGCGGCCGGGCTCCTTGCACCGTGCGTATCGGGGCGTACCATCGCGAAGACGTCGAGAAGCTAGGAGTTCGAATGAGCGACATGGGATTCACCTCACCCCCTCCCCCTCCACCGCCGCAGCCCCCTTCCGGTGGCGGTGACGCGGGCGGATCGAGCGCCGGTGGCCCGAGCGCTGGCGGCCCAGCCATGCCCTCGCGCGGTCTCGGCGAGATCCTTGGGGCCGCGTTCGAGATCTACAAGACCAACGCCGCGAAGCTCCTCACGATCGTGGCAGTCGTCGTGGTTCCGCTGACCTTCGTCAGCGCGTTCTTGGCCTACGTGGTGTTCAAGGGCAGCACGACGACGACCACGATCGGCGACACGACGATCACGGTCTCGGACCGGAGTTTCGGATTCTTCATCCTCGGCACGATCGTGACCCTGGCGATATCGGTGATCATCTCAGCGATGCTCCAGGCAGCGATCATGCGTGGTGCCGCCCAGGCCACCCTGGGCGATCCCGTGGATGTCGACGCGAGCTACCGCTGGGGATTCTCGAAGATCGGCAGCGTGATCTTGATCTCCATCTTGGTGGGCCTCGCCGTCGCGGTCGGGTTCATCTTCTTCATCCTGCCGGGGATCTTCCTGGCCGTGATGTTCGCGGTGGCGATCCCGGCGCTGGTGATCGAGAACCGGCGAGGGACCGAAGCGATGGGACGATCCTGGAACCTCGTGAAGGGTCACTTCTGGCATGCGCTGGTCGTGATCCTCGTGGCCGGCCTGATCACCGGGATCGTGTCGGGGATCATCGGTGCGATCGGCGGGTCGAACTGGATCGTCCGATGGATCTTCACGGCGATCGCGCAGATCGTCGTGGGACCGTTCGCAGCGCTGGTATCGATCCTGCTGTACCTGGATCTACGTGCCCGGAGTGAATCGCTCACCGCCGATCAACTGCGTGGTGAGATCGCGACGACGAACCGCTGATCCGCTCCATCCGACGATCACATGTCGAAGGCGCCCTTCGGGGCGCCTTCGTCGTTCCCGAAGGCGACCCGATCCGCGCTGGGAAACGGTTCAGTCCAAGGTCGGCAGTACCGTCTCCAGGAACTCGCGCACGCGGCCTTCGCCTTCGCCCGGCCACCCGATCACGAGGTAGCCGATCCCGGCCCCTGCCATCCAGTCATAGGCACGGCGCACCACATCCCAGTCCTCGCTGATCGACAGGCTCGAGGCCCGCAGGATCGTGGCCGGATCGCGACCTGCCTCTTCGGCCGCTCGATCGATGATCGTGGACATCTCCCCCAGCTCGTTCGCATCGTCCGCCCACCCGTGCCAGGCGTCGGCGTACCGACCGGCGATCGGCAGTGTCCGAAGTCGGCCGGTCCCTCCGACCCAGATCGGCGGGCTCGGTCGCTGGATCGGACGAGGGTGGTAGGTCGCGTCATCGAGCGTGAAGTAACGCCCTTGGAACGAGACGTGGTCCTGCGTGAACAACGCCCGCAGTACCTGCACACCTTCCTCGAAGCGATCCATGCGCTCGGGGGGCGGCGGGAGCGGGATCCCCAGTTCGCGATGCTCGGGTTCGTTCCAGGCTGCGCCCACCGCGCACTCCACTCGGCCGTTCGAGAGGTGGTCGACGGTGACCACCTCGGCCGCCAGCACGCTGGGGTGCCGGTAGGTCATGCCGGTCACCAGGGTCCCCAGGCGGATCGTGGACGTTTCCCGAGCCAGTCCGGCGAGCAGCGTCCAAGACTCCAGGCACGGACCCATGGGATCGGCATACAGCGCCTTGAAGTGGTCGAAGACCCACGCGCCCTCGAGACCGGCGCCCTCGGCCATGCGAGCCCTGGACACCAGCTGGTCGAACGTGAGTTGGTGCTGCGAGATATCGAGCCCGAACCGCATCGTCGAACCCCTCCTGTTGTCTGTCTCGATGTGACGACAGGTTGCCGTCTCCACCCGATCCGCGCGAGTGTATGCCGCATGACGACCCAAGGAGACTTCGCTGCACTGCGGAACCGCTTCCCTGCCCTGTCACGGACACAGGATGGCCGCCCCGTCGTGTTCGCGGATGCCCCTGGCGGATCCCAGGTGCCCGACACGGTCATCGAGGCGGTCGCGGGGCACTATCGCAACGGCATCTCGAACGCGGATGGGGTGTTCGCGGCGAGTGAGGAGATCGAAGCGCTCGTCCTGGCTGCCCGAAGGGCGGGCGCCGATCTGGTGGGCGCCCGGCCCGAGCAGATCGTGTTCGGTGCCAACACCACCACGCTGTTGATGAACCTTTCCCGGTCGCTGGCCAACGTGCTGACACCTGATGACATCGTGGTCGTGACGCGGCTGGACCACGACGCCAACATCAGGCCCTGGGTCGTGGCGGCTCGCGATGCCGGCGCCACCGTGTGCTGGGTCGACATCGACACCGACGACGCCACGGTGGATCTGGAGTCATTCGATGCCGCCCTCGCGCTGCACCCTCGGTTCGTGGCACTCACGCTGGCCTCCAACGGCGTCGGCACGGTGACCCCAGCGGCCGAGTTGGTCGCTCGTGCCAAGGCAAGCGGCGCGCTGGTTGCCGTCGACGGCGTTCACCTGGCCCAGCACCGCGCGATCGACTTCGAGGGGCTGGGCGCAGATCTGCTCTGCGTCTCCCCCTACAAGATCTTCGGGCCGCACATGGGCATGGTAGCGGCGCGCGCCGACGTGCTCGACGGCTGGGACCCCTATCGGGTTCGCCCCGCGGAGTCCTACGCCTCCCCCGAGCGCTGGGAAACCGGTACGCAGAACCACGAGGGCCTCGCGGGCTTCATCGCAGCGGTCGACTACCTGGCGGGCATCGGGATGGCGTTGGGCTCGCCCGATGGTCCCGATCGCCGTGCCGCGGTCGTCGCGGGGTTCGAGGCGATCCGTGACCACGAACGGATGCTGGCGAGCCGATTCCTCGACGGCATCACCTCGATCGAGGCCGTTCGGCTCTACGGCATCCCGGGCACCGACCGGCTCGATGAACGCACGCCCACGTTCGCGGTGCGGCTCGGCGACCAGGACCCGCGCGAGACCTCGAAGGCGCTCGCGGCGCAGGGCATCTTCACGTGGGACGGGCACTACTACGCGATGGAACTATTCGAGCGGCTGGGCCTCCTGGATACCGGGGGCGCCGTGCGGATCGGGTTCTGTCACTATCACACCCCTGCCGAGGTCGATCGCGTGGTGGGCGCGCTTGCGGAGCTGGATGGCTCCCAGGCGGGCCGGGCCTTGCGCCGGTAGGATAGGCCGACCCTCGCACCCCATCCTCCGAAAGGACGTTCGATGCGGATCCTCATCCTCGGCGGCGACGGCTACCTCGGCTGGCCCACCGCGATGCACTTCTCGGCACGTGGCCACGAAGTGCATGTCGTCGACAACTACCTGCGCCGCACGGCGCATCGCGAAGCGGGCACCGACTCGCTCACCCCGATCGCCGCGGGACTGCCCGACCGTGTCGCCGCGTGGAAGGACGTCACCGGCAACGACATCGGGTTCACCGAGGGCGACCTCACCGAGTGGGGGGTCACCGAGGCGCTGTTCAGTGACTTCCGTCCCGACTCGATCGTGCACTACGGCGAGATGCCCAGCGCCCCTTACTCCATGAAGGATCGCGAGCACGCCGTGTTCACCCAGACGAACAACGTGGTGAACACGCTGAACGTGATCTATGCGATGCGGGACATCACCCCTGACGCCCACCTGGTGAAGCTCGGCACCATGGGCGAGTACGGCACTCCCAACATCGACATCGAAGAGGGTTACATCGAGATCGACCACAACGGGCGCAAGGACACACTGCCGTTCCCGAAGCTGCCCGGCTCCATGTATCACCTGTCGAAGGTGCACGATTCACACAACATCCACTTCGCGTGCCGTGTGTGGGGTATGCGAGCCACCGACCTGAATCAAGGTGTGGTCTACGGCATCGAGACCGACGAGACCAAGCTCGACGACCGGCTCCTGACACGGTTCGACTATGACGACGTGTTCGGCACCGCCCTCAACCGATTCTGCCTGCAAGCCATCATCGGTCACCCCTTGACGGTCTACGGTACGGGCGGCCAGACGCGGGGCTACCTCAACATCGTCGACACCCTGCGCTGCGTCGAGCTGGCGGTCACCAACCCCGCAGACCGTGGCGAGATGCGCGTGTTCAACCAGTTCACCGAGTCGTTCTCGGTGATGGAGCTCGCCGAATTGGTGCAGAAGGCGGGTGCTGAGGTGGGGATCGATGTGGCCGTCGACCCGATCGAGAACCCGAGGTTCGAGCTGGAGGAGCACTACTACAACCCGATCCACACCAAGCTGCTGGATCTGGGGCTCGAGCCCCACCTGCTGTCCGAGACCTTGATCGAGTCGATGTTCGCCCAGATCAAGCTCTACCGCGACCGGGTGATCACCGAGCACATCTTGCCGGCCGACCGCTGGCAGCCTGCGAGCTCCTAGGAGGCAACCGGGTGCCGGCGCTGCGGATCATCGGCGGGCTGGCGGCACTCGTCTTCTTCATATCCTCGCTCCGGCGATACCAACGCCGCAGGATCAGCAGGCTGAACCTGATCATCTCCTGCTTCCTGTCGGTCGGCATCCTGATCCTCGCGATATGGCCGGACAGCTTCGACGTGGCCTTCAGTGCCTTCGACGCGAACCCTGGCGACAACCGGCGATTGATCCTCCTGCTCATGATCGCGGTGATCGTGCTGTTCGGACTGATCCTCCGCCTCGAATCCTCGAGCGACGTGAACGAGCGATCGATACGACAGCTCGTCGAAGCCATGGCGGTGGAACGCTTCGATTGGAACGCGGCGGCCGCGATCCCCGAGGGGAAGCGGATCGTCACGATCTCGCCTGCGTTCAACGAAGCGGAGAACGTGGGGGCCGTGATCCATGCGATGCCCAGCGAAGTGGACGGCTACCGCGTGATCTCGCTGGTCGTCGACGATCATTCCGACGACGGCACCGGTGACGCCGCTCGGGCCGCCGGTGCGTTCGTCGCGAGACTGCCGATCCGGCGGGGAGGTGGCCTCGCGATCCGCGTGGGGTACGAGATCGCCCTGCGGCTCGGCGCCGACATCGTGGTCACGTTGGACTCCGATGGCCAGCACCTGCCCGAGGAACTACCGATCCTGATCAAGCCAATCGTGGAAGATGTCGCCGATCACGTGAACGGCTCTCGCATCCTGGGAGAGCCCGATCGTGGCAGCTTGGTCCGCTACCTGGGCGTCCACTTCTTCTCGGGCGTGGTCACGGTACTCACCGGCCAGCGTGTGACCGATATCTCGAGCGGCTACCGCGCCACCCGAGCCGACACCCTGCGGACACTGGTCCTCGAGCAGGATCAGTTCTGGTCTTCGGAGGTGACGATCGAGGCGCTGCGGCAACACGCCCGCGTCGTCGAGGTGCCCGTCACGTTCTTGACCCGTCGTGGCGGCGAGTCGAAGAAGCCGAAGACCTGGCGCTACGCCTGGCACTTCTCGAAAGCGATCGGCAAGACCTGGCTCAGGTAGCAGCCTGACCGCCGGCGACGGGTTGGCGAGCCATGAGCCAGCCCGCGACGGCCCCCGGAAGCGTGATACCAACCACGTAGGTGACCTTGGCCCACCCTTGATCGAAACCCGCCGCCATGCCCACGAGCGCCGCCGCGAAGGGAACCCACGCCACCAGTCGCCACGGGAGCCACCGCGGGTCACGCCGGGTGGCGTGCGTCACCCCGGCGACCGCCACCAACGTCGCCAGGGTGACCCAGATCACGCCCGCCAGATGGAGCCCGCCGTGCCAGGTGGGGTTCATGGCGGGGCCATCGGTGGGGAACGCGAGCAGGACATCGCCGAAGGCCACCGCGAGGTAGCCGACGGCGGCCACCCCCCAGCCGAACGACGGACGGAGCGAACCAATCGCGAAGACCGTGTAGCAGCCCGCGAGCCACAGGAACGCGCCGATCTGCACGAGCGCCGCCGGTGGCCCTCCGAGGGCCATGCTGCTGGGCCAGCTCGCCCACCCTTGTGACCGAACGATCTCCGGGCGGAACGCCGCCATCGCGAACGAGACCACGAGGAACCCGACGGGTCCAGCGACACCCGCTACCCAGGCCCTCCTCACACCAGCGCGCTGCACGACGCGAACCCTACGTCGCGGTCACCCGAAACGGCGACGCTGGTTGTATCGTCACGCA
>DATDJD010000372.1:0-3667 GCA_036520695.1 Actinomycetota bacterium | reverse complement strand
TTGCTCTTCCCAGAGGGTCCGCCACCGTTCATCGGGGACCTCGGCTCGGACGAACCGGATGAAGACGCGCAGGACGTGAGCGGCACGCGCAGCGTCCAGGAACTGTCCCAAGGCCAGCAGCGCCTGCTCGGTTGGCGGGTCTGGATCCTCGGTGAAGAGCGGCTGGACATCGACGACGAGGACCGCGGTGTGACTTGGATCGACCAAGGCCGCGAGCGGTCTCTTGATCATGGTCACCTTCCTTTCCTCGGAACGCTACCCCAACCCGAGTTGAGGCTGCCGCTGCAGGGCAGAGCAGGCCCCCTCCCCTGCCCACCTCTTGCAACGTGCCACCACGATGGGGCCGGGAACGAGCGCGGAACCGATGGTCCGACCGAGTCGGGGCGTCTCAGTCTCGGCACAGAGCCGATCGGATCCCGGAGATCCCGGCTTCGGACCCGCCAGATCGACGAGAGCAGCTTGGTCAGAATCCCACACCGGAGCCCGAGCCCAGACGTCAACCAGCCGCAGACGACGACTCCAAGATATGCCCGGACTGCGCCGAGGAGCTCAGGTTCGCCGCTCGGAAGTGTCGGTTCTGCGAATACAGATTCGACGCGAACGGTTCACACATCTCAAGCGTCCGCTGATCCTCGACGGTCCGTCCTAGGATGGAACTTGAGCTTCTGGCGAGCCGGCCGTAAGCCTTTCTGACCACTCAGGCGTTCATGACGCGATGGCAACTCCGATGCGTTCCGTGCCCGCACCGATCGACGGTGAGCCCCCAGTGCTGGAGGTCACCTCGTTCGAGGAGTTCTTCGATAATGAGCGCGCGAGGCTATTCGGGGCGCTCGCCGTCATGAGCGGGAACCGAGCCGAAGCTGAGGAAGTGATGCAGGAGGCTTTCCTCAAGGTTTGGGAGCGGTGGGACCGGGTCTCAGCGATGGAATCGCCCGAGGGATTCTTGTACCGCACCGCGATGAACGTGTACCGAAGCCGCCTGCGTCGCGCAACGGTCGTGATCCGCAAGGCGACCAACCTTCTGCCGGAGGACGACGCGCTCGTCGAGGTCGAAAGGCGCGACGAGATCGTCCGGCTCCTACGGACGCTCACGCCCCGGGAGCGCGAGACGATCGTGTTGACGTCCTACCTCGGCTTCTCGACCGAGGAGGCAGGCAGGCTGCTCGGTATCAGGGCGAACACCGTGCGAGTGCTCACGAGTCGAGCGCGGAACTCGCTGCGACGACAGATCCAGGAGGAACAACCGTGATCGACGAAAGAGAGATCATCCAGGATGCCGTCGCGCGGCTTTCTCCACCTGAGCCGTCGTTCGAACGGCTCCTGCGCCGTCGCGAACGGAAGATCCGGAACAAGCGCATCGCGGCGGTTGTCGTTGCGATCGCGGTCTTGATAGGGCCGATCTGGCTCGCGACCACGGGTGGGCGCTCAGAACGCACGATCACCCCGGCTTCCACCGGACCGACGGCTGCCCCGAGTGCCGCCGGCATGGGCCTGCCGGGCTTGCCTCCCAAAGGGGCAAAGCCGAGCACTCCTGAGCGAGGGAAACTCGTCCTGGACCTCGGGTTCGGGCATACCTCTGGGGACGGCGGCAGGTTCTCCCTCTCCATGTATGAAGACGGCAGGGTGATCTGGGATCGGCTGGGTACCACCCGCGGCCTGATCGAACAACGCCTTACGGCGGAGGGTGTGGACCTCGTCCTCGCCGAAGTCCTCTCGACCGGGCTCTTCGACCACGATCGCTGGTTCGTCGAGGCGGACGGACTCTACTACGGTGGGGTCTCGGTCCGCTCCGGCACTCAGATCGTCCAGCTCGCTTGGGGCAACGCGGGTTTCGAGGTGGGTATCGACGCGCCTGAGACAACCCCGACGCCGGAGCAAGTGCGTACGCTCGAGGGGCTCGATGCACGGCTCGAGGATCTGACCTCCTGGCTGCCGGCGAGCGCCTGGGACGACCCCAAGTACAGAGCGTACGTTCCCTCCAGGTACGGAGTCTGCTACATGTTCATCGGCCAGGACACACCGCCAGGACGGCTCGATGTGCTGGATCTGCTCCCGTCGCCGGCCGGGGATCTGCTCAGTACGTTGGACACGACGCAGAGCTATCCGAACGGCTTCCGCGCCTCGCAGCCCTTCTGGTGCTCCGTCGTGTCGACCGAACAGGCCCGCGAGCTTGTGGCGATCATGCGGGATGCTGGGCCTAGCTCGCGCGGCGATGGGGGGCTCTCATACAGCTACCCGCTAGTCGACATCGGGCTCGAGCCCGCTCTCCCGGAAGCGCGAGCGAGCGGTCCTTGAGACCGTCTAACCTGCCGATCAAGGCTCCGGGGGTGGGACTCGAACCCACAACCTACGGATTAACAGTCCGCCGCTCTGCCGGTTGAGCTACCCCGGAATGTGGAGCGTCGAGGAGTCTACCAGTGGCCTTTCCGGCACTTGTCGCTTCCTTCGGCCGCTTCGATAGGCTGTCCACTCGCCCCGCTCCGGCATCGACCGAAAGGATCGCCGCATGAAGCTCCGCTCTTTGTTCGTCTTGGCCGCCGGTATCGGCGTGGGCTACGCGCTCGCCACCAAGAGGCACCAAGACGACCCTGACATCGTGCACGGTCCACAGCGTCAGCAAGCTTCCTCGGGCGGCCCCACGCTTCGACTGGTGTCCGACGGTGCGCAGCGTCTCGCCGATCAAGCGGGCGTGCTCAGCCTCGATGCGATCCGGCGCGCGCGTGGTGCGATCCGTTCGCGGCTGGGTGAGTACGACGACGGCTATGCCGACGACGCGTCCTGGAACTAGGCAGTACCCGCTAGTTCCACTTCGCGTACCAGATGACCCCGGCGGTGTCGGCCGCCGTGCACTGCGCGGTCGTCACGCCGGTCTTCGTCCCGTACGCGACGCCCTGGCCCGCCATGATCCAGTCTCGGATGTAGAAGCAGTTGCCCGCTGGGCTGTACACCGCCGCGACGAAGATGAATCCCGTCGTCGCACGATCGGGCACATCGGTGCTGGCTTGCTTCATGTCCGTGCTGGCGACGGTGCCGTCGACGAAGGTGATCGCCTTCTCGGCTGCGGTCAGTTTCGCGGTGTCGACCGTGGTGTAGGAGCCCGTGTCGGTGAGGACGATGCGACCGGCTTTCAGTGATTGCGCCGCGATCTGCTTGGCTCCGGAGTCCTGAGCGCGCGCCTTCACGCCTGCGTAGGTCGTGAGGCTCATCAGCAACAAGGTGGCCATGATCGCCACGACCACCATCAGCTCGACGAGCGTGAAGCCGTCTTCACGCTCCAACATGGACTTCATGTGTGCCCGCATAGCTCCGTCAGCTCCTCCCCTCCCGCGAAGAAGAGAACCTCTCCGGTGTGGGTATCGGCCAGACGGCGGCGCAGCCTTAGCGAGTCATGAAGAAGTCAGACGTCCGTGCGGCGAAGAGGAAGAAGGACCTACTCCAGATAGTCGCGGAGCTTCTGCGAACGGCTGGGGTGGCGCAGCTTCGACAGGGTCTTGGACTCGATCTGCCGGATGCGCTCACGGGTGACGCCGAACTCGCGTCCCACCTCTTCCAGCGTGCGTGGGTGCCCGTCGACCAGGCCGAACCGCAGCTGGATCACCTTCTTCTCTCGTTCGCTGAGCGTGTGGAGCACGCTTTCGAGCTGCTCCTGCAACAGGATGAAGCTGGC
>DATDJD010000371.1:0-2451 GCA_036520695.1 Actinomycetota bacterium | reverse complement strand
CCGTGTCCCCGGAAGCAGAACCGCACCTTGGTTCCGGGTGCCAACGGCGTGAACGCCGCCAGCTCCATGCACGAGTTGGTGAGACCGTGTGCGAACACGGTGACCGGTGCGCCGGCACCGTCGACATCGACGTGCAGGGTCACATCGTCGTTCTGGATCTGGGGCACGTTCTTCCTCCGCTGGGGACCGCGCAGAGCGTACGATTCCACGAACGATGTCCGACGTGCCCGCGTACGAGATCGAGGTCGGTCGCACCGACGTGGAACGATTCATGTCCACGTTCTCGGTACGCATCGTCGAAGGCGGCTCTGAGTCGAGGCATTCGGTGACCTTGTCCGGCGCCGACTGGGAGCGACTCGGTACGGGGTACGCCGGGCCCGAGGATCTGATCCGTGAGAGCTTCCGGTTCCTGCTGGCGAACGAGCCGAAGGAACAGATCCTCGGATCGTTCGACATCAGTCAGATCTCGACCTACTTCCCTGATTTCGAACGGA
Organism: Actinomycetota bacterium; assembly: GCA_036520695.1. Lineage (GTDB taxonomy): Bacteria > Actinomycetota > UBA4738 > UBA4738 > HRBIN12 > JAOUEA01. The sequence goes on along the minus strand of DATDJD010000371.1, from coordinate 1,957 downwards.
CGATCTCGAAGCCTCGCTGAGGTGCGGGTTCGGGTCCCGCCGAATCACGTACGCTAGTGCTCGAGTCACACGGCCGGGGACCCGGCCAGCTCATCCCGATCATCCGCAGCCGTTCCGATGTGCCCGCTCGTCCTGCCCCTTGCAACGCGAGGGCGCGAGATGGCGGAAGGCAACGGCAGGACCCCAACCCGGATCGATCGCGACGCATCCGCCCACATGCGGCAGCGTCGACACCGACGCTCGTCGAGCAGAAGGCAGATGTCTACATGACGACCCATGCACAACCGCGGCCGCGTTCCGATGCGGCCCGCCACACGACCGGCCGTACCGATCGCCGTCCCGTGGCCCCCACGCCCAAGGAAGACAAGCCGTTCACGGCGTTCGGCGTGTCCAAGCCCGTGAGCGATGCCCTCGCGATGCGGGGGATCAAGCACGCGTTCGCGATCCAGGCGCTCGTGCTCCGCGATGCGATCGCCGGGCGTGACATCCACGCGAAGTCGCGAACCGGCTCCGGCAAGACTTTGGCGTTCGCGATCCCGATCGTGGAACAACTCTCCTCGACCGATCGCGCGCCCAACGCCCTGATCCTGGTGCCCACACGTGAACTCGCGAGTCAGGTCACCGAGGAGTTCCGGGCCATCGCCGATGTTCGCGGATTGAAGATCGCCACGGTCTACGGCGGCGTTGGCATCGGCCCGCAGGCCAAGCAGGCACGGCACGCCGACATCCTCGTCGCCACCCCAGGGCGCCTGCTGGACCTCGTCTCGAGGCGGCTCCTGCGTCTGGACCGCGTGCGGATCGCCGTCCTCGATGAGGCCGACCGCATGCTGGACATGGGGTTCCTGCCCGATGTTCGTCGGATCCTGGACCAGCTGCGCCCCGATCGTCAGACCATGCTGTTCTCGGCCACGCTCGATGGAGAGATCGGGAAGCTCGCGGCCGGCTACACGAACGACGCCGTGCGTCACGCGATCGATGACGAACGTCCGGTGGTGTCCATGGCGACCCACCGATTCATCGGGGTCGACCCCGGGTCGAAGTTCCCTGCACTCGTACGCGAGCTGGCGGGCGACCGTGGCCTCACGTTGATCTTCGTGCGAACCAAGCGTGGTGCCGACCGGATCGCCAGGAACCTGAAGAAGGAAGGCTTCCACGCGGGTGCGTTGCACGGCGACATGACGCAGCCGCAACGCGAACGTGCTCTCGCCCACTTCGCGGCCGGCCGCAACGATGTCATGGTCGCGACCGATGTCGCTGCACGCGGACTCGACCTCGAGCACATCAGTCACGTCATCAACTTCGATCCGCCTGAGGACGAGAAGGCATACGTCCACCGTGTGGGACGCACCGCCCGCGCCGGGCGTGAAGGCACGGGCATCACGTTCGTGACGCCGGACCAGTACGGCGATGTCTCGAAGATGGCGCGAGCGCTCAAGCTACAGACGGAGTTCGACCGCCTCGGTGGACGACCTGCCGGACAGCCCAAGCCTACGCAGCAGCCGAAGCGCGGACGTCAGTACCAAGGCGGCCGTCCCCAGCACGGGAGCGGACGAGCACGTCAGGGTGGGAACCGTCGTCGGTCCGATCGCGGTACGAAGGGCTAGCGGACGCTCGGTTGGGACCTGCGGGCTCAGGAGCCGGCGGGAACGACGGGATCGCCGTCGACCTCGATCAGGTCGTCCTGGGGCGCGAACTGATCACGGATCTTCCGTGCCCACAACGCCACCAACGCGGTGAGGCCCAGGAAGACTGCGCCCGAGACCATGAGGATCACCCGGGTGCGGGGCTCGCTGTTCTCGACCCATAGGAACGACAGGATGAACGCCGGCACGATGAAGCCCACGTTGTAGGCGATGTCGAACAGTGCGAACGCACGTCCTCGGAAGTCGTCAGGCATCGCCTGCTGCGTGATCGTGTCGGCCGAGATCTTGCCCATGAAGAAGGCGAAGAAGCCGGC
>DATDJD010000370.1:0-2110 GCA_036520695.1 Actinomycetota bacterium | reverse complement strand
GGTTGAGCGTGGGCAGTGCGACGTTGACGACGGTGTTGTCGAGCATGGCCATCGCCAGCGCGAAACACATGGTGAGCAGGACGATGACCTTCTCGCGGGCGTTGTCGCCCTCGAAACCGAACAGAGACACGGGCACTCCTCGAGTCGTTCACGGGCGCGCGTTCGAGGACGCGCTTTCACATGCGATGTGCAACCGCTCCCGCCGTTGGTCTGTTCCCGGCGACGTGACCGTCAGTCGAGCCGGCGGTATAAGCGGATGGCGAGCGGCACGAAGATGAGCAGCAATCCCACGATCCACGCGATGGACTTGACCAGCAGTCCCTCGAAGGTGTCGACGGGAAGCTTGGTTTGGAAGTCGATGATGCCCAGGTCGCCGATCGACAGGTACCGGGCCAGGTTGCACCAGACCGTGACCGGGTTGTGCCGCGCGATGGGCTGCAGGAACGATGCCATGCCTGCGACCGGGACGAACGCCGAGCTCACGAACACGATCGGGAATATCAGCGTGAACGACGCCGCTTGGACCGCTTCGACCTTCTTGAGCGCGAGCCCGATGCACGCCATGGCCCACGAGAACGTGAACCCGACGGCGAGCGCCAGGGCCACCACACCGATGGCGGCGAAGAACCCGTTCTGGAAACGGAACCCGACCAGGTAGCCGATGCCGACGACGATGAGGACCAGCAGGAAGTTCTTCGCCAGATCCGAGGTCGTGCGGCCGAGCAGGACCGCAGAGCGTGCCATGGGCAGGGAGCGGAACCGATCGATGATGCCCGTCTTCATGTCCTCGGCCAATCCGACCGCGGTGGTGGTGGCGCCGAAGATCGCGTTCTGGATGAAGATGCCGGGCATGAGGAACTGCACGTAGTCCAATGCCGGCGGCAGATTGGCGATGTTGTTGGCGTAGATGAAACGGAACAGCAGCACGAACATGATCGGCTGCACGAGTTCGAAGATGAAGACCGTGGGGACCCGCGTCAGCGTGACCAGGTTGCGCCTGGCCACCAGGTAGCCGTCGGTCAAAGCCAGAGCCACGCGGCCGCCGATGTTGGAAGGCGCCCTGCGATCGGACGAGGACCTTGTCGCGACGACGCTCATGCGCTCTCCCTGGCTCGTCGGCCACGCTTCTTCTTCGACTCGCCCTCGGAGGCGTCATCAGGGTCGGGTTCGACCTCGTCCTCGGCGGCGCGCCCGGTGAGCGAGAGGAACACATCGTCCAGGGTGGGTCGGTGGAGGGCGATGTCGGCGACCCAGAGCCTCGCCTCGTCGAGCCGCCGCACGCAGTCGCGGAGTGCCGCGAAGCCGTCCTTGCCCACCGGGATGCGCACCAACCTGTCCTCGGTGTCGATCGTGGGATCCCCCGCGCCCACGCCTTTGAGAACCGTGGCCACCGTGTCGATGTCGGTGTTGTCGCCGACGTGCAGCTCGACGACCTCGCCACCGATCTGATCCTTCAGCTCGTCAGAGGTGCCCTCGGCGATCACCGAGCCGTGGTCGATGACTGCGATCCGATCGGCGAGCCGGTCGGCTTCCTCGAGGTACTGCGTCGTCAGCAGCATGGTGGTGCCTTCGTCCTGCAACTCACGGATGAAGTCCCAGACGGCGATCCTGCTGCGAGGGTCGAGCCCGGTCGTTGGTTCGTCGAGGAACAGGACGTCGGGACGGCCCACGAGGCTGGCGGCGAGGTCGAGACGGCGACGCATACCGCCTGAATAGGTCTTGGTTGGGCGGTCGGCCGCATCGGCCAGGTCGAAGCGATCCAGCACATGGCGGGAACGCTTGCGGGCTTCGTCCTTGGGCAAGTGGTACAGGCGCCCCACGAGTTCGAGGTTCTCGAGTCCAGTGAGGTTCTCGTCGACGGCGGCGCTCTGTCCGGCGAGTCCGATCCGGAAGCGGAGCTCCTCTGCGTCCTTGACGCAGTCGAGGCCGTCCACCGTCGCTTTACCCCCGGTGGGTATCAGCAGGGTGGTGAGGATGCGGATCATCGTGGTCTTGCCGGCGCCGTTGGGGCCGAGCAGCCCGAACACGGTGCCGGTATCGACCTGAAGGTCGACGCCTTTGAGCGCGTGCACCTCGCCGAACGACTTGGTGACGCCTTCTGCGGTGATGA
>DATDJD010000369.1:0-3425 GCA_036520695.1 Actinomycetota bacterium | reverse complement strand
GTACCCAGCATCGTCGAGCCAGGTTGCCAGGTTCGACGACTCGTGGCCGTTCGCGAAGAATCGCCTCCACCCGCCATGCTTGCCCTGGTTGGACCAGACGCCGGTCGAGTGTGCATACCGACCGAGCAGCAACGATGCTCGGGAAGGACAACAGAGCGACGTGGGCACCATCGCGTTCGGGTACAAGACCCCTCGATCGGCGATCGACGCCATGACCTCCGGCATGTCGCGGATCGTGTCCCAGCGCTGGTCGTCCGAGACGATCACCACGATGTTCGGGGCGGATCCACCACGTGCTGTGACGTCGGAAGGAGCGGTTCCGCCGGCCTGCGCTCGAGGCTGAAGACCGATCCCGATCAGGGAACACACGAGGAGCGCGATCGCAACCCCCGACCGCCTGGTGGACTTCCTCGATCGGTCGGTCTCAGGGGCGAGCCGCACGTGTTCGGATGAACTCTCCACGGTGTTGCTTATATAGGCGATTGCGCCCAGCGGCAACCAAGCGATTTCTCGCGGTCGCTACGGCTACCGCTTCTTGATCGCTTTGTCTTTCAGGATCTCGCGGACGCAGTGGTGGCCGGGCATGCCCGTCACACCGCCACCGGCGTGCGTCGCGCTCGACGCCTGATACAGCCCGCGGATCGGCGTGCGGTAGTCGGCGTACCCGGGCGCGGGCCGCATGTGGAACAGCTGATCCACCGTGAGCTCGCCATGGAAGATGTTGCCGCCCATCAGGCCCCATTCGTCCTGCATCTGCTTGGGTCCGATGATCTGGCGGTGCGTGATCGAGCCCTTGAAGTTGGGCGCCACCGCGTTCACGCGATCGATCAAGCGGTCGGCGTAGGCCTCGAGGTCGCCCTCGTGGCCGTCCTCGTCTGCCCACTCCTGGGGCACCCACTGCGTGAACATGCTCATCACGTGCGTGCCCTCGGGTGCCAACGTCTTGTCGAACACCGTCGGGATCGCCGTGTCGCTGAAGGGCAGCGTCGCCGCCTTGCCGAACCGCGCTTCCTGGAACGCCTTCTCCAGGTAGTTCACGTCGTCCAGGATCTGGATCGCACCGCCGTGCACGTTGGGGTCGAACCCGGGGTCGGCGGTGAACTCCGGCAGCTCCGACAGCGCAAGGTTGATCTTCACGGTGCCGCTGCGGGTCTTCCAGTGCGTGATGTCGTTCACGAACTCGTCGGGCAACTCGGTGGGTGCGAGTTGGTCCAGGAACGTGATCTTTGGGTGGCAGGTCGTCACCACGGTCGGCGCGAACAGTTCCTCGCCACCCTCGAGCGCGACGCCCACGACGCGACCGTTCGACTGGGCGATGCGTGAGACGCGGGCGTTGACACGGATCTCGGCGCCGAAGAACCGGGCGGCGTCGGCGCACGCGTCGCTGACCGCGCCCATGCCCCCCTCGGGGTAGCCCCAGCTAGCGATCTGACCGTCGCCGATGTCACCGACGGAGTGGTGCATCAGCACGTAGGCGGTGCCGGGTGCGTCGGGTCCCGCCCACGTCCCGATGATGCCGTTGACGGCCATGAAGCCCTTCAGCACCGGCGATTCAAACCAGCGGTCGAGCAGATCGGTGGCGCTCATCGTGAACAGGCGCGTGATGTCGGCGACCGTCCCCTGGTCGATCTCTTTGCGGAGCGCCCAGCCCAGCTGCGCGACGTCTTTGATGTCCTTGGGCTTCTTGGAACCGATCGACGGCGGGGTCTGCATCAGCATCGGGCCCATGATGTCGGCGATGCGCCCGATCCACGCCTCGTACTCGAAGTAGGCGTCGGCGTCCTTCTTGCTGAACTTGCTGATCGACTCGCGCGTCTTCTCCTCGTCGTCGTGCTGGATGATCGAACCACCGTCGGGCAGGGGCAGGTAGCCCATGCCCTGCGGGAACACCTTGTAGCCGAACCGCTCCAGCTGCAGGTCCTTCTGGATCGTCGGCGGCATGAGACTCATCACGTAGCTGAGCGTCGTGACCTTGATGTCGGGGGCGTCGTCCCACGGGCTCATCGTGTCGGCAGCGCCGCCGGTCTTGTGGCGGGATTCCAACACCACGGTGCGGGCGCCGTGCTTGGCCAGGTACGCGGCGGTGATGAGGCCGTTGTGCCCCCCACCGATCACGATCGCGTCGTAACGGTTGACCGAACTCATCTCTTCGCCTTCCTTCGTCTCTTGTCCTTGAGGATCTCTCTGACTGCGTGGTGGCCGGGGAGGCCGGTGACACCGCCGCCGGCGTGGGTGGCGCTCGACGCCTGGTAGAGGCCGGCGATCGGCGTCCGATAGTCGGCGTACCCAACGGCAGGTCGCATGTGGAACAGCTGGTCCACCGTCAGTTCGCCGTGGAAGATGTTGCCGCCGATCAGGTCCCACTCCTGCTGCATCTGCTTGGGACCGATCACCTGTCGTGCCAGCACCGAGTCCTTGAACCCGGGCGCGATCAGGTCGAAGCGCTCGATCAAGCGGTCGGCGTAGGCGTTGAGCTCATCGGTGTGATCATCCTCATCGTCGGCCCAGTCGGCGGGCACCCATTGCGTGAACATCGACACGGTGTGCACGTCCGAACCCTCGGGCGTCAGCGTCGAGTCGACGACACTGGGGATCTCGGTGTCGCTGAACGGGCGACGCGCGGCCTGCCCGAACCGCGCGTCCTGGAACGCCTCCTCCAACTGGTCGTTGTCGTCGAGCAACTGGATCGCCCCGCCGTGGATCTCCGGGTCGAACTCGGGGTCGGCCGTGAAGGTCGGCAGTTCGTTGATCGCCAGGTTCACCTTCACGGTGCCGCTGCGCGTCTTCCAGTGTTCGATGTCGTGCACGAACGCGTCGGGGAGATCGCTCGCGTCGAGCTGCTGCAGGAACGTGATCTTGGGGTGACACGTCGTGACGATCGTCGGCGCGAGCAGCTCCTCGCCGTTCTCCAGCGTCACGCCGGTCGCCCGGCCGTTCGAGGTCTGGATCGTCGCAACCGGGGCGTTCACGCGGACCTCGGCGCCGAAGAAGCGAGCGGAGTCCTCGCACGCTTGCGCGACGGCGCCCATGCCACCTTCCATGAACCCCCATGCCGCGACCTCGCCGTCGCCGATGTCACCGACGGAGTGATGCATCATCACGTAGGCGGTGCCGGGCGCATCGGGCCCTGCCCACGTTCCGATGATGCCGTTGACGGCCATGAAGCCGATCATCTGCGGGCTCTCGAACCACCGCTCGAGGAGGTCGGTGGCGCTCATCGTGAACAGGCGCGTGATGTCGGCGACGGTCTGCTGATCGACCTGCTTGCGCAGCGCCCAACCCAGTTGCGCGACGTCCTTGATGTCGCCGGGCTTCTTGGAACCCAGCGCCGGGGGGGTCTCCATCAGGAGTGGCCCCATGATGTCGGCGATCCGCCCGATCCACTCGTAGAACGGCCCGTAGGCATCGGCGTCGTGCTTGGAGAG
>DATDJD010000368.1:0-7525 GCA_036520695.1 Actinomycetota bacterium | reverse complement strand
TCGCGAGGGATGCCGAATTCGTTCTCGTGCACGGTGACGTCGCACCGTTCCTGCAGGCGTTCCAGAGGCTGGGCCATGATCGGCCGGGTGATCAACAGGTCAGGTCGTGCAGCCATGGATGGTGTCCTTCCGTACGAGGTCGTGGTCCGGCGACGAAGGGGCAGTATCTCCCGAACCCCGGCCCGCTGACGAACCACGGCCCCGGAGATGCCTAGACTCCGCCCGTGGATCACCCCGCCTTGGACACCGCGCGTCTGCGACTGCGGCCCTTCGCCGACGACCTGTCCGACACCGACGCGTTCCTGAAGGTGGTCGGCGACCCGATCTCCATGCGCTGGTACCCCTCGGCGTTCGATCGAGCCATGACCCGGCGCTGGATCGAACGCCAGCTCGCTGCCTACGAGGCAGACGGCGTGGGGCTGCTCGTGATCGAAGACAAGCAGACCGGCGAGCTGCTCGGCGATTGTGGGCCTCACTTCCAGGACGTCGACGGCGCCAGGCTCCTGGAACTCGGCTGGCACGTCCTGCGTTCGCGACAGGGGCAGGGCATCGCGACCGAAGCCGGTGAGGCCTGTCGCGCGTGGGCGTTCGAAGCGGCACGGCCGCCCTTCCTCATCTCGCTGATCCGGCCCGAGAACATCGCCTCTCGCAGGGTCGCCGAGAAGCTGGGCTTCGACGTGTGGGAGGGCACGCTTCGGGTCGGCTGGGGTCACATCGTCTATCGGCTCGACGCGCCACCGGACGCCTGACCGGCGCTTCCCCATGGGATGCTTCCGGCATGGACAAGTCCGATCCGTCGTACAAGGGGCAATCCGGTTACAACGCGGCGATGCTCGCGATCTACGACGTGTGGGTGCTGAAGTTCATGACGAAGGCGGTCTGGAAGGTTCCCGTCGCACCCGGCGTCGACAGCTATCGACAGCACATGGGGCACCGACACCTCGACGTTGGGCCCGGGACAGGCTTCTTCATCGAGGAGGCGGACCCGCCCCGCGACACGGAGATCACGCTCCTGGACCCCAACCCGACCGTGCTTCGCCACGCGGCGAAGCGACTCGAGGGATGGCATCCCACCATCGTTGAGGCCGACGTTATGAAGCCCCTCCCGGTCGAGGGACCGTTCGACTCCGCGGCGCTCAGCTTCGTGCTGCACTGTCTTCGTGGGCCAGAGGCGAACAAGGCGGTCGCCGTGAGGAACATCGCCGATGTCCTCAGCCCGGAAGGGGTCCTGTTCGGTGGGACGGTACTCGGACTCCAGAGCGACCACACGAAGTCCGCGCGTGCGTTCCTGCGAGCAGCCAACAAGCAAGGGGGCTTCGACAACCTGGACGACACGGCTGAGGGGCTCCGCCGCATCCTGGAGTTGTCCTTCAGCGCCGTGGATGTCGACGTCGTCGGTTCCGCAGCCTTCTTCGCTGCGGCCGGGCCACGGTCCAGCTCCTAGACGTCGCCGGACATTGGTCGCCTACTCGGCGATGTCGATGCGTTCGATCACGACGTCGTCGACGGGCTTGTCGCCGGCACCGGTCTTCACGTGGGCGATCGCATCCACCACGTCGTAGCCGTCGGTGACCTGGCCGAAGATCGTGTGTCGCCCGTTCAGGTGGGGCGTCTCGCCCACGGTCACGAAGAACTGCGATCCGTTGGTCCCCGGTCCGGCGTTGGCCATCGCGAGGCGACCGACCTGGTTGAACGTGGGGCCGTCCGGCGGGCATTCGTCTTCGAACTTGTACCCGGGCCCGCCCATGCCGGTTCCGGTGGGATCGCCGCCCTGGATCATGAATCCGTCGATCACCCGATGGAAGATCGTGCCCGGATACAGCGCGTCGTTCTTGACCTGGCCGTCCGTCGGATCCGTCCATTCGCGGCCGCCGGTCGCGAGGTCGACGAAGTTCTGCACCGTCTTCGGCGCGTGGTCGGGCATGAGCGTGGCCGTGAATGAACCCTTGTTGGTGACGAAGGTGGCGGTGGGCATCTGCGTGGGCCTCCCTGGATCGATCAGTTGGAAGTGCGTCAGTCTAGTCTGGCGCCATGGCCACCGACGCGAAACTCCAGGCTTGGTTCACGTTCCTGCAGGCCCACGACGCCGTCGTGGAAGCGCTCGATCAGGATCTGCGTGAACGGGTCGACATGCCTCTGGCCGACTACGAGGTCGTGCTCCACCTGGGCCGCGCGGATGGCGGCACGCTCCGCATGCACGAGCTCGCCGACGCCGTGTTGCTGTCCGCGAGCGGGACGACCCGTGCCGTCGACCGTCTCGTGCACGCTGGTCTCGTCGAACGGGTGCCTGACACCGCCGACGGCCGTGTCACCAGGGTGTCGCTCACGGCCCTGGGACGGAGGCACCAGCGCGCCGCGGCCCCCGTGCACCTGGCGGGCGTCCGGGCGCGCTTCCTCGACGCGCTCTCACCCCAGCAAGCACGCGACCTCCGCACCTCGATGCGAGCCATCCTGCACGCGAACGACCGCACCGAACGGATGCTCTAGCCCGACAACGCCTTCAACGCGTTGGGCACCGTCATCTTGGGAGCCACCTTGTACCAGGCCTCCGCGATCGTCCCGTCGCCGGCCACCAGGAACGAGGAACGGATGATGCCCTCATAGGTGTTGCCGTACATCGACTTCTCGCCCCAGGTTCCCCAGGCATCGGCGACCGCATGATCGGGGTCGCTCAGCAGGGGGAAGCCCAGCGTGAACTTCTCGTCGAATGCCGATTGCGCATCGGGTTCATCCGGCGAGATACCCAGGACGTCCACGCCCAAGCCGGAGAGGTCTTCACGAGCGTCGCGGATCGCGCACGATTGTGTGGTGCACCCGGGGGTGTCGGCCTTCGGGTAGAAGTACACGAGGACGTGTCGGCCCGCGAAGTCGCTCAGCGATACATCGCGGCCCGCCTGATCCTTGAGGGTGAAGGCCGGGGCCTGGTCTCCTGCGTGCAAAGTCGTCATGTCGGCATGCTACCGGCCTGCTCCTGGTGTGCCGGTCCCCACAGCTGAGCGGCGAGGTCCTCGGGCGTCGTCACGGGCAGGTTGCAGACGAAGCGCTCACACACGTAGGCCGTCGGCACCCCTTCGATCGCGACCCGATCGCGCAGCAGGGCCACCGCGTCCTCGCCTTCGTCCTGACCCGGCTCTGACACGGCCATCACCGCGTTGGGCAGGTAGCCACCCGACCACAGCCGGGACGCCAGCGCCTCGGTGCGTGCATCCCCGGCGCCCCCGACGATCGCCACCTCGTGGGTCGGTCCGAGATACAGGTCCAAGGCGCATAACGCGTGACCGAAACCGGTCGGCGCCTTCCCCATGACCTCCCGCACCAAACGCAAGGCCGAGGACCCAACGCGTTCATCGGAGGGATCGCCGGTGAGGTACCACAGGCGCAGCAGCAACTCAGCCCCCGCGGAGTTCCCGCTGGGCACTGCATTGTCGTACAGCTCCTTCGGCCGGACGATCAGCGCATCGGTGTCTGAACCGGTCTGGAAGAATCCACCGCGCTCACGGTCATGGAACAGGCGCACCAGATCGTCGGCCAGTGCACGGGCACGCCGGAGCCACCCTGGATCGAACGTGGTCTCGTGGAGCGTCAGGCACGCGAGTCCCAGCAGCGCGTGATCGTCGGCGAACCCCGGACCGCCCGCGACGCCACCCCGCCACGAGCGCAACAGACGGCCGTCGCCTCGCCGAAGCTCCGAGAACAGGAAGTCGGCACACCGCAAGGCAGCGGCGATCCATCCCGGCTCGGCGAAGGCGCGTCCAGCCTCCGCGAGCGCCCTGATCGCCAGGGCGTTCCACGCGGTGAGTACCTTGTCGTCGACGCCCGGATGCACGCGCGCGTGACGGGCCTCGAACAACAGCGGTCGCGCGTCGACCACCTTCGCCGCGAGCTCGTCGGGGTCGATGCCGTGCTCCTTCGCGATCGCGCCGACCTCGACGGGACGCCACAGGACATTGGTCCGCACGCCTCCTTCGCCGGCCCAGTTGCCTTCGGGCATCGCGCCGAGGCACTCGGCGGTCGGTTCATCGACCAGCGTCATGAGCTCGTCCCACGACCAGGTGAAGAACTTGCCTTCGACACCCTCGGAATCCGCGTCCTGCGATGAGGAGAACCCGCCCTCAGGCTGCTGCATCTCGCGCAGCAGGTAGGTGACCGTGTCTCGCACCACATCGCGGTAACGATCGTGTCCTGTCAGCAGCCAGGCTCGTGTGTACAGCTGCACCAGCTGCGCGTTGTCGTACAGCATCTTCTCGAAGTGCGGCACGTGCCACGCACCGTCGGTGGAATAGCGCGCGAACCCGCCGCCGACGTGGTCGAAGATGCCGCCTTCGGCCATGCGGTCGAGGGTGATCGTCGCCATGGCCTCGGCATCGGGCACGTCGCGGACGGCCTGTCGCAACAGGAACTCCAGCGTCATCGGTTGCGGGAACTTGGGCGCGCCCCCGAACCCGCCCCATCGCCCGTCGAACCCGGGCCGCAGCGAGGCGAGTGCCTCGTCCGCGATCGCCGGGGCCAACGGGTCCTCGGATGCCTGGAGCCGTCCCACCTGACCGATCGTGTCGGTGATCGAGCCGGCCTGGGCGATGATCTCGTCGCGGCGATCGTCCCATGCCTCGGCGATCCCGGTCAGCACCTGACGGAACGACGGCATCCCGTGCCGGGGTTCGGGGGGGTAGTACGTGCCCGCGTAGAACGGCCTGCCGTCCGGGGTGAGGAAGGCCGACATCGGCCAGCCACCCTGGCCCGTCATCGCCTGGACGGCGTCCATGTAGATGCCGTCCAGGTCAGGGCGTTCCTCCCGATCGACCTTGATCGAGACGAATCGTTCGTTCATCAGGTCGGCGGTCGCATCGTTCTCGAAGGACTCGCGTTCCATCACGTGACACCAGTGGCACGCGGCGTAACCGATCGAAAGGAAGATGGGCTTGTCCTGCTCCGCCGCTCGCGAGAGAGCTTCTGTGCCCCACGGGAACCAGTCGACCGGATTGTTCGCATGCTGCAACAGGTAGGGGCTGGTCTCGCCGGCCAGTCGGTTCGGGGTGCGCTCGGCCATGAGACCAGTGTCTCTCGCGACCGGCGAAGCGACTTCGCATCTCCGTCAAGCCATGGCTCCGTCAAGCCATGGCTCCTTCAGGCGGTGGGCTGCACGTGCCGATGGTTGCCGGAGATGGTCGAGTCGATCCGTGTCCTCGTCGTGGACGAAAGCCCTGGTCTGACGCAGGGGCTGATCCTCGCCCTCCCTCGCCGCGGGCCGGTCTTCGTCCTGGGGCCGGTCCCCGACGCTCCCGAAGCGCTCGCAGCGATGGAAGAGGGCCTCGCCGACATGGTCCTGGTGGATCTCGATCGATCCGACGGCCGAGGCGCCGAAGTGGTGGGTGCGATCCGCGACGGGGGAGGGAGGATCCGCGTGCTGGCGGCCAGTGGCCACGCCGATGGTCGAGATGGCCCCGAGGTCATCGCCATGGCGTTGGCGGCAGGGGCGTGCGGCGTGCTCCCTTCCGAGCGTGATCGCTCACTGATCGACGTCTTCCGCCGTGCGTTCGCCGGAGAGTTGGTTCTTCCGGCAGCAGACCTGCCGCGTCTCGTCGATAGATTGGTGGCGAGCAACGGATCCCACGGGCTCACGTCGCTGACCACCCGCGAGCGCCAGATCCTTTGTTCGCTCGCCGATGGCAGCTCGACCGTGGAGATCGCCTCGACGCTGTCCATCAGCCCGCTCACCGTGCAGAGTCATGTCAAGAGCATCCTGGCCAAGCTCGGCGTCCATTCCAAGGTCGAGGCGGTGCGACTGGCATGGCGGCACGGGCTGGGTTCGTCGTCGCGAAGCGCCTGACGTGGATACCGACGCCGCCCACGTTCCGGTCGGGGTCACGATCGCGATCGACCACCCGCTGGTCCGTGATGCCGTGCGCCGTTCGTGCGATCGGGTCGGCACCGTCCAGGTGTTGGCCGAGGTCGCGGACGCACCAGCGTTGCTCGCTGCATGCCGGGAACGAGTGCCGACGGTCATCGTCCTGGACGACGAACTCGGCGGCGGTCACGGTCTCGAAGCGCTCCGGGCGGTTCGAGAACAGGGAGTCGTCGCCGGAGTCTTGGTGCTCACCGACCGCACCGACGGGGCGTCCGTACTGGATGCGCTCAAGCTCGGCGTACGCGGCTATCTCGGCAAGGCCGACGGCCTACGCGGCGTCGGCGACGCGGTGTCACGGATCGCGGCAGGCGAACGTCTGATCGATCCGGAGTTCGAGCAGGCGGCGGTGATGGCGCTGGGGGAATTCGCGCGCCATGCACGTGAAGGTTCGGAGATCCAGGCGACCCTCACCCCGCGAGAACAGCAGATCTTGGGACTCGTGAGCGAAGGGCTCACGATGCAACAGGTGGCGAGACGCTTGTCGATCTCACCGCGCACCGTGGAAACACACGTCGCGAAGCTCTACCGGAAGTTGGGCGTGCGAACCCGGGTGCAGGCGGTCTCACGAGCCGCCCAGCTTGGCCTCATCGACCTGTAGGCCAGGCGCATGCGCTGCGAGCCGCGATTCAGCCGGTGCCGGCTGTGTGCCGATAGGGGACCGTGGCCACTCGCGACATCGAACACCCGAACGAACCACGACGAAGGCGCCTGGGCGTCGTCGTGATGGATCCGCTTCCCGTGGTTCGAGCCGGCCTGCGACTGCTGATCGACGATCGCCCCGATATGGAGGTGCTCGCGGAAGCAGGCACCGCCGATGAGGGGCTGGAGTTGGTCAGCCGGGTCCGGCGCAACCGAGTGGTGGTGATCGTGGGCTTGGGCATCAGCGGCGAGCACGATGCCTTCTGGTTGATCCGAACGCTTCGGGAGCACTTCCCCAGCCACGCCATCCTGGGTTGTGGCGCCAACTCCGACCCCACCACGATCTCCCGGGCGCTGTTCATGGGCGCGGACGGATTCGTGGACAAGAACATCGACCCCGTCGAGTTCCTGCAATCGCTGCGGCGTGTCGCCGACCGAGAGTGGGTGCTCGCCAGTCCGACGCCTGGCTCGGTGGCCCAGATCGCGGAAGGGATCGAGCGCCGTCGCGACCTGGACGTGCGGCTGACCGAACGGGAGCGCGAGGTGTTGCGGGTCGCCGCGGAAGGCTTGACCGCGCGCGAGATCGCTGTCCGTCTCGGGGTTCGCGAGCGCACGATCACCACCCACCTCGCTCGCATCTACGGCAAGCTCGGCGTGGGCAACAGGCTCGCCGCGATCCGCATGGCAGCGCGTTCGGGCTTGGTCTCGGTGGGGTCCCCCGAGTGACCTGCACGCACATGCGTACGTAGGACTACGTAGCCACCCTCCGTGAAACACGGAATTCCCTGGTCAGAGGGCACAACCTACCGTGGTCGAGCGCACTCAAGCTTTCGCGCCGAAGGGCCGAAAACCCCTTCGATAGGACGGGATCTCGTTGAAAGGAAGGGGGTGCAACAACATGTTCCTTCGCATCTACACCGGTGCGGCCACCTGGTGGGACGGGCTCAAGACCCGTGCTGCTGATGAGGGTGGTGCAACCGC
>DATDJD010000367.1:0-15620 GCA_036520695.1 Actinomycetota bacterium | reverse complement strand
ATGGGGACGATGTCGATCGTTGGCGCCCTGCTCTCGCGTGAGACGAACCCTGTGTGGTGGCTCGGCCTGCTGGTCGGTGTCTTCGAGATCCTGTTGGCGGTCTGGGTCTCGCAGCGGTATTACCCGGCTCGCGCGGCTCTCATCCTCGTCTGGGTCGGCTTCCTCGCCCTCTTCAAGGGTTTCACCGAGATCGTGCTTGCGTTCGAACTGCATCACGCGAAGAAGCAGCTCGACACCGCAGCCTGATCCCGGCCGCGCTCAGGGCATCCGCAGGGCTCTCGTAGACTCTGCGGCCATGAGCGAGCAGCAACCCGAACCGGCCCTCGCGGGTGCCGAGATGGCTACGCGGTACGACCCCCAACAGGTCGAACCACGCTGGGCTGCCGAGTGGGTCGACCGTGGCTACTTCACGGCCGATCCGTCGTCGGGCAAGCCGCCGTTCTGCATCGTGATCCCTCCGCCCAACGTGACGGGGCGGTTGCATGTCGGGCACGCCCTTGGCCGCACCATCGAAGACGCGTTGGTGCGCCGTGCACGCATGCAGGGGTTCGAGGCCCTCTGGCTCCCGGGCATGGACCACGCGGGAATCGCCACCCAGGTGGTCGTCGAGCGCAAGCTCCGTGAGGAAGGCATCGAGCGCCGCGATATCGGGCGTGAAGCGTTCGTGGAGCGGGTCTGGGCGTGGAAGGAACAGTTCGGCGGCGAGATCGTCGACCAGATCAAGCGTATGGGCGCCAGCTGCGACTGGACCCGCGAGCGATTCACGATGGATGAAGGTCTCTCGCGCGCCGTGCGCGTGGCGTTCGTTCGCTTGCACGAAGCGGGACTCATCTACCGCGGTGAGCGTCTGGTCAACTGGTGTCCCACCGACCGCACCGGCCTCTCGGATTCCGAGGTCGAACACGACGAGGTCGAGGGCGAGCTGGTCACGTTCCGCTACCCGCTTTCGGACGGCACCGGCTCGATCGAGGTCGCCACCACCCGGGTCGAGACGATGCTGGGCGATACCGGCATCGCTGTGCACCCCGGCGACGAGCGCTACGCGGCGTTGGTAGGTCGAACCGTCACGCACCCGTTCGACGGCCGTGAGATCCCCGTCGTCGCCGATCATCACGTCGACGAGGAGTTCGGGACGGGCGCCGTGAAGGTCACGCCTGCGCACGATCCCAACGACTTCGACATCGCCCAACGCACCGGCCTGCCGTTGATGAACATCTTCGATGCCGGCGCCAGCCTCAACGACGCGGTGCCTGTGGAGTTCCGCGGACTCGACCGCTACGAGGCTCGCAAGGCCGTGCGCGACCGGCTCGACCAGCTAGGCCTGTTGGTGAGCGAGGAGCGCCCGTACCTGCACGCCGTGGGCCACTGCTACCGCTGCCACAGCGAGATCGAACCCTGGATCGCCGGACTCCAATGGTTCGTGAAGGTGAGCGGGCTCACCGGCCCCGCCAGGCAGGTCGTCGAGGACGGCCGACTCCGGTTCGCACCGGAGCGGTGGCAACGCCCGTACGTGACGTGGCTCGACGACCTGCGCGACTGGAACATCTCGCGCCAGCTGTGGTGGGGCCACCGGATCCCGGCCTGGTATTGCCCCGACGGGCACGTCACGGTGGCGATCACCGACCCCGACGCGTGCGCCGAATGCGGTTCCGCCGAGATCAGCCAAGACGAGGATGTGCTCGACACGTGGTTCTCCTCGCAGCTGTGGCCGTTCTCCACGCTGGGATGGCCCGACGACACCGAGGATCTTCGGTTCTTCTACCCGAACAGCGTGCTCGTGACGGGCTACGAGATCCTGTACCTGTGGGTCGCACGGATGGTGATGAGTGGGTTGTTCCTCATGGACGATGTGCCGTTCCGTTGGGCGGTGATCCACGGACTGGTGCGTGACCAGCAGGGCCGCAAGATGTCGAAGTCGCTGGGCAACGTGATCGATCCCATGGAGATGATCGACCGCTACGGCGCCGACGCGCTGCGGTTCTCCCTGGCCCGCGCCGCCACCGGCGGGCAGCAGGACATCCCGCTGTCCGAAGAGGCGATCGAGGGCGGGCGGAACTTCGCCAACAAGCTCTGGAACGCCGCCCGATTGGTGCTGCGCGCGTACCCCGGTGGCGAACCGGTGCTCCCGCCGGCCGCCCGGCACACCCTCGCCGAGCGCTGGCTCTTGTCCCGGCACCAGCGTTGCATCGCCGAGGTCGACGTGGCGTTCGATGAGTTCCGGTTCGCCGATGCCGCGCAGACGCTCTACCGATTCGTCTGGTCGGAGTTCTGCGATTGGGGCCTGGAGTTCGAGAAGGGCCGCCTCGACGCCGGAGGAGCCGAGGGTGAGGACGCCACTCAGCTCCTCGCGTGGGTGCTGGAGCGCACCCTCCGGCTGCTGCATCCCATCATGCCGTTCATCACCGAGGAGATCTGGCAGCGGATCGGGCTCCCCGAACCCGAGGCGCTCGCGATCGCCTCATGGCCCGGAGGCGACACCTCGCACACCGATCCCGACGCGGAAGCCGCGCTCACCCAGGTGCAGGCGATCGTGACGGCGGTGCGTCAGTTCCGTTCCAAGCACGGCATCTCGCCGAAGGAACGGTTCGACGCGTTGGCCGGAGTGCCGGCCGACACCCTCGAGGCGGTGACCGGTCAAGCCGACTCCGCTCTGCGTCTCGCCGGGGTCACCCTGGACGTCACGACGCTCGATACCCCCACGCGGGACGGCTGGACCACCGTCACCCTCGACCAGGGGTTCGTGCAACTTCCGCCGGGTCTGTTCGACACGGGGGCCGAGCGAGCACGCCTCGCGAAGCAGCGTGACGGGGTCGCTTCCGACCTGGAACGCTCGGCGAAGAAATTGGCGAACGCCGGCTTCACGTCCAAGGCCGCGCCAGAAGTGGTCCAGCAGGAACGCGACAAGCACGAGCGACTCGGCGTCAAGCTCGACGCTATCGATGCGCAGCTCGCCCAACTATGAACTTCACCGAGGCCCTCGCCGAACTCGACGGCCGCCGAGAGACACGCATGATCCCCGATCTCTCTCGCATCCTGCGACTCGCGACCCTGCTCGATGACCCTCAGGTTCGCTACCCCACGATCCACGTCACCGGCACCAACGGCAAGGGGACCGCGGCTCGCGTCGCCTCCGAACTCGCGTGTGCACATGGGCTCACGACGGGTCTGTACACCTCGCCGCATCTGCTCAGCGTCACCGAGCGACTGTCGGTCTGCGGTCAGGACATACGGAAGGATGAGTTCGCTGAGGAGTACGGCCACCTGGCACCGTTCCTCGAACTGGTTGACGCCGATTCCGAGGACCGTGTCACGTACTTCGAGGCCCTCACCGCGCTCGCCTACCTCTGGTTCGCCGACAAGCCGGTCGGCCTCGCGGTGTTCGAGGTGGGCATGGGCGGGGAGTGGGATGCCACCAACCTGATCTCGAGCGATATCGCGGTGCTCACGCCGATCGCGCTCGACCACCCGGAACTCGGCGACACCGTGACCGCGGTCGCCACGGAGAAGGCAGGCATCATCAAGGAAGGCAAGATCGTCGTGAGCCGGGAGCAAGACGCTGAGGCGCTGGCCGTGATCGAAGCCCGGTGCGACGAGATGGGCGCCGAATCCTGGCTGGAGTACCGCGACTGGGATGTGGAGGAACGCCTCCAGGCCCTGGGCGGGCAGGCCCTGCGGGTCCAGGGTCGGTACGCCACCTACGACGAGCTGTTCCTACCGCTCTTCGGTGAGCACGCAGCGAGGAACGCAGGAGCAGCGCTGCTGGCGTTCGAAGCGTTCGTCGGTGAGGCGCTCGATGCGGATCGAACCCGCGAAGCGTTCGCAGCTGTGCGGTGGCCCGGTCGCATGGAGGTCGTGGCGCGCAAGCCCATCGTCATGCTGGACGGCGCGCACAACCCAGCGGGCGCCGAAGCCCTGTCGGCGGCGTTGCGTGAGGCCTTCACATGGACCGAACTCCACCTCGTCATCACGATCAGCGACGGCAAGGATGTCGAGGGGATCATCGCCCAGCTGGCGCCGTTCGCCGACCACGTGTACGCGGCACGCAACGAGAGCGAGCGCAGCGGGGATGTGTTCCCCATCGTCGAGCGATTCACGGCGCGTGGCACACAGGTGACGACGTGGGACGACGTCGCATCGGCACTCGACGCCGCGCTATCGGTGGCGGGCGAGGACGATCTCATCCTGGTGACGGGGTCTCTGTACACTGTCGCGGACGCCCGCCGGGCGCTCGGTTCGCCCTCCTAGGGAGACCTTCACGACCATGACCATCGAATCCACCTTGCTGATCGTCAAACCCGACGGCGTCGCGCGAGGCCTCGTGGGTGAGGTCCTTCGGCGCGTCGAAGCCAAGGGACTCACGATCGACCAGATGAAGCTGTTCACGATCGCGCGTGCGACCGCCGAGGAACACTACGGCGAGCACCGCGACAAGCCGTTCTTCGGTGAACTCGTCGACTTCATCACCTCAGGCCCCGTGGTGGTCGCGAAGATCACCGGTGATGACGCCATCACCTGTTGGCGAACCTTGATGGGTCCTACCAACCCGGTCGAGGCTCTCCCGGGGTCGATCCGAGGCGACTTCGCGACGCAGATCGGCGAGAACATCGTGCACGGCAGCGACTCTCCTGCCTCGGCCGAACGTGAGCTCGGGCTCTTCTTCAGCGCCTAGGAACGGACGAGTCCAGCGATGCCCGGACTCGCTGAAGCCTTCGATCGCATCGGGCTGGCGCTCGAACACCATCTCGAGAACTCCCACGCCGCTGGTGCGGCGTTGGCGCTGACCGACCGTGAGGAGATCCTCGGGGTCGCGGTCCGCGGACTCGCCGACGTCGCCGCCGGCACACCGGTTCGTCCAGAGACGCGGTTCCAGATCGGGTCGATCTCGAAGTCGTTCGCCGGCATCGTCGCCCTGCAGGAAGTGGAGGCGGGTCGGCTGGATCTGCATGTCAGCGTCAACGAGATCCTGCCGTGGCTCGAACTCCCCGAACCGTTCGGACCCATCACTCTGCATCACCTCATGACCCACACCTCGGGCCTGGCAGAAGGCACCGAGGACGCGCCGACATCCCTGGGAGCGCTGTGGCTCGCTCGCACCATCCCCCCGACGACCCCGCCCGGTGAACGGTTCTGGTACTCCAACGACGGCTGGAAGATCGTCGGGGCCTGCCTCGAGCGCGCGACCGGCATGACGGTCCCTGAACTGCTCATGGAACGGGTGATGGGGCCGGTGGGCATGCGCTCCAGTGAAGCGTCGATCACGGATGAGACCCGCATGGATCTCGCCGTCGGCTACGAGCCGGCGCTCTCTGACCGCCCGGCCCAGCTCCGCCACCCGTTGGCCCCGGGCAATTGGTTCGTGACCGAGACAGCCGACGGCTCGATCGTGTCCGACGTCGTCGACATGTGCGCATACGCCCGCCTGCTCCTTGCCCGCGGCGACGTTCCGGACGGTCGTGGTGGGCGCGTGCTCTCCGATGACATGTTCGATCTGCTCGCGGACGGAGGCGTCGACGACGGCGACGGCGGTCACTACGCGTACGGCCTCTGGAGCAGGGAGGTCGACGGGTATCGGCTGGTCATGCACAGCGGCGGCATGGTGGGCTACACGGCACTCCTCGCGGTCTCACCCGACGAAGGCCTGGGCGCGGTCATCTTGCAGAACGGTGGCGGTTCGAAGGATCAGGTCGTTCGACACGCCCTGCAGGTCATCCGGGCCAGCGTCGGCGGCGATCCGTTGCCAGTGGTGTGGGCACCTCCCACTCCCACCGCGATCGAGAAGGCTCCCGAGTACGTGGGGACGTATGCCGGTGACGACGGAAGGGTGCTGCAGATCGCCGCCGAGGACGACGGGCTCCGCCTCACGATCGGCCCGCTGTCGGTGCGGTTGGAACGCGACCCATTGGAGTCAGAGGTCGGGGACGTGTTCTTGGTCCCGCACCCGGCGCTGGACCGGTTCGTGCTGTCCTTCGGCCGCGACGACGAGGGACACGTGATCGAGGCGTGCCACGGCCCGACATGGTTCCGCGGCGAGCGGTACCTCGGTGGCGACCCGGATCCGCTGCCCGAGGCGTGGGCCGGCTTCCCGGGGTTGTACCGCAACGACGCTCCGTGGGGCTCTGCGCTACGGATCATCTCGCGGAAGGGGCACCTCGCGCTGCAGTGGCCGTCGGATGTCGGCGACGAGGGTGGTGACGCACCGCTGCTCCCACTCGCGGACGGATGGTTCGCCGTGGGGGAAGAGCGCGACCCCCGTCGCATCCGCTTCCTGGGGGATGTGGAGGGGGCGGCCGTCGTCGCGGAGTTCAACGCCGGTCGGTGGTACCGAGCGTCCGAACAGTAGTCTGGGTCAGACTACTGGAGGCGGTTCCTCCGATGCCAGGCCCGCCTGCTCGCCGAACTCCCAGACGTCGAACTCGGGTGGCTGGTAGCCCAGCGTGGTGAGTGCCGTGCACACCTGAGAACGGTGATCGCTGCCGTGGTGGAGCACCTGCGCCAGCCGGATCCCCACCGTGGCGTGTCGGCGGCCACCATCCCTGCTGATCGTCACGAGGTCGGCGTCCGGATCCAGTTCCCGTTGCAAGATCCGGTTCCACCCGGCCGCGGTAGCCTTCGCCACGGGTCGCAGTTGGGCCAGCGACATCTCCTCGCCCCGGAGATCCTCGATGCCGAACTCACCCTGGGAGATACACCACAGGTACCAGTTGTCGGAGTCGATCAGATGCCGGAACGTATCCAGGGCGCTGCCGTAGATCGCTGGCACGTGTTGGGCGAGTCGTTCTTCCGGGACGGTCTCGCACAGGTCGAGCAACTGCTCGTTGGCCCACGCATGATGATGGAGTCCTTCGCGCAGCACGGTCACGAGGGCGCTCCGTCGAAGGACCTGAACGCGATCGTGGCGTTCGCTCCGCCGAACCCGAACGAGTTGGAGAGCGCCAGCCGGATGTCGAGGTCGCGTGCCCGGTTGGGCGTGATGTCCAGGTCGCAATCGGGGTCGGGGGTGACGTAGTGGATCGTCGGAGGGATCCGGCCGTGCTTGATGGCCAGCGCGCAGGCCGCTCCTTCCACCGCGCCCGCCGCGCCCAGCATGTGTCCGGTCATCGACTTGGTGGATGACACGGCAGCCGCGTGGGCGTGATCACCCAGGACCGCCTTGATCGCGGCGGTCTCGGCGGCATCGTTCAACGGGGTGGAGGTGCCGTGCGCGTTCACGTAGTCGACAGCGCTCGGCTCCTCGCCGGCGTCGCTGAGTGCCCAGTTCATGGCCAGCGCGGCCCCCGAGCCCTTCGGGTCGGGCGCGGTGATGTGGTAGGCGTCGTCGGAGGCGCCGTACCCCGCCACCTCGCAGTAGATGCGAGCACCACGCGCCACCGCGTGCTCCTCGCTCTCCATGATCAGTGCGCAGCCACCCTCGCTGAGCACGAAGCCGTTGCGTTCGGCATCGAACGGACGGGAGGCCGTCTCGGGGTCGGGGTTCTTCGTCAGGGCCGTCATCTGTGCGAACGCCGCGACGGTGAGCGGGATCGTGGCGGCTTCCGACCCGCCCGCGATCACGAGATCGCTGTACCCGTCGCGGATCAGACGCATCGCCTCCCCGACGGCATGGTTGGAGGATGAGCACGCCGACACCGTGCAGTAGTTCGGACCGGTGAGGCCGAAGTTCATCGCGATGTGGCCGCCGGCGGCGTTGGCCATGAGCATCGGCACCATGAACGGCGACACACGGCCGGCGCCCTTCTCGCGCAACACCTTGTCCTGGGCCAGCAACGTCTGTACACCGCCGATGCCGGTCGCATAGATCACCGCGCCGCGCTCGGACCGCACCTCGGGGTTGCCCGCATCGGCCCACGCCAGCTTCGCCGACGCGATCGCGTACTGAGCGAACGGATCGGTGCGGCGGGCTTCCTTGGCTTCCAGGTGATCGGTCACCACGAAGTCCGGTACCTGACCGGCGACCGAAACGGGCAGCTCCGAGTGGTCGAACGCGGCGATCTCAGCGACCCCGTTGCGGCCGCTGGTGAGCCCGTCCCAGAAGTCGTCGACGCCGATACCGACGGGCGTGACGGGCCCGATGCCGGTGATCACGACCTTCCTGCGGGAGCTCACGGGGTCCTTTCGAGGTGGGTCAGGAGACGCCGAGCTTGGTGGCGACGAGGTCCACGGCCTGTCCGACCGTCTTCACGGGCTCCATCTCTTCCTCGGGGATCTCGATGCTCCACTCCTCCTCGAGCGCGAGCACGGCCTCCACCAGGTCGAGCGAGTCGGCGTTGAGGTCCTCGGCGAAGCGAGCGTCGGGCACCACCTGGGCTTCGTCCACGGCGAGCTGCTCAGCGAGCACCTTCTTCACACGGACTTCGATCTCAGCACGGTCGGTCATCGGTTCGTTCCCCTCCTGCGTTCGGTCCGCCCAAGGCTAGCGGGCGGAGCACCCTGGCGACCGTCTCACGCGGTCAGACCCCCGTCGACGGGGATCACGGTTCCATTCACGTACGACGCATCCTCTGACATCAGGAAACGCACGACGGCGCTGACTTCCTCGAGCGTCGCGGTACGCCCGGCGGGGGTCTGATCCAAGTAGTAGGCCCGCGCACGTTCGTCCAGATGCGAGGTCATCTCGGTGTCGACCAAGCCGGGGCACACCGCGTTCACGGTGATGCCTTTGCCGCCGATCTCCCTCGCGAGCGACTTGGTGAGGCCGAGCAGCGCGGTCTTCGATGCCGCATACACGGTCTGACCTGCGTTGCCCCGCAAGGCCACAGCGCTGGAAAGGTTCACGATCCTGCCCCACCGTTCACGCAGCATGCCGCGCATCGCTGCCTGTGAGCACAGGAAGGCACCTTTCACGTTCGTGTCCATGACCTTGGCGTATGTCTCCATCGAGTACTTCAGCAGCAGTCCGTCCTGGCTGAACCCCGCGTTGTTCACCAACCCGGTGACGTTGCCGACCTCATCGGCGACGCTGCGGAACGCTTCCTGGACCGACGTCTCGTCGGTGGTGTCCAAGAAGACGGCCAACCCGGGGGTCCCGGCGGCCTCGAGGGCGTTGACGGCCTCCTTGGCGGCGGTCTCATCGCTGCGGTAGCCCACGGCGACCGTCCAACCGGCCGAGGCGAGGGCGACGGCACACGAACGGCCGATGCCCCGTGACGCGCCCGTGACGACGGCGACCTTGGAGGTCATGCTCGCTCCGATCCGGCGGTTGCTGCAGCCGCCGTTGCCACGGCGGCGTCCATCGTCCAACGGACCAACGTGGCGCCCCACGTGAGGCCGGCGCCGAACGAGGTGAACAACACGAGGTCTCCCTTGCCGATCTTGCCGGAACGCCACGCACGATCCAGCGCGATCGGGATCGACGCGGCACTGGTGTTGCCGACCTCGGCGACGTCGACGATCGCCTTCGCTGGGTCGATGCCCAAGCGATCCACGACCGAGCCCATGATGCGAGCGTTGGCCTGATGGGGGATCAACACGTCGACGTCGTCGATCGTGAGGCCGGACTTCTCGAGAAGCTCCCGACACGCTGCCGCCATCTCGGTCACCGCACGTTTGAAGACCTCGCGACCGTTCGGCATACGCACCGTGTGGTCGTTGGCTTCGACGGTCGCGGCCGATGGGGGATTGCGCGTGCCACCGGCGGGCATCCACAAGATCTCGGCGGCGCCACCGTCGGCGCCCAGTACCGCACCCTCGAACCCAGGTACCTCGCTCGCTCTGACCACCGCGGCCCCGGCGCCGTCACCGAAGAGCACGCAGGTGCCGCGGTCGGTGTAGTCGATGATGCGACTGAAGATCTCGGCGCCTATCAGCAGGATCGTGTCGGCCATGCCGGCGCTGATGAACGCCGTGGAGGCCGACAACCCGTAGGAGAACCCCGAGCACGCTGCGTTGATGTCGAACGACGGACAGCTGATGCCCAGCTTCTCCTGGACCCAGACGGCGGTGGCGGGGAACACCGTGTCGCCACTGATCGTGGCCACGATGATCATGTCGAGTTGCTCGGGCGAGACACCGGCCGCGTCCATCGCGGCGCGCGCAGCCTCGACCGCCAGGTCTGACGTCTGCGTGCCTTCGTCGGCGAAATGGCGTGCTTCGATGCCGGTGCGGTCTCGGATCCACTCGTCGTTGGTCTCGACGATGGTCTCGAACCAGCTGTTGGGTACGAGCCGAGGCGGAAGCGCCGAGCCCACACCGGCGATGGTGGCGTACCGGGTCACGGCGCCGAGGATACCGCGGCAGCGGCGGCCTCGGGAGAGCCCACGGCGACCGCCGTGGCACCCGGAACCACCCGCTTCGCCATCTTGGTGAGTACCTCGCCCGGCCCGGCCTCCAGGAACGTCGATGCCCCCGCGTCCTGCAGTGCGACGGCGCATGCCTGCCAGCGGACGGACGACACCACGTGCCGGCCCAGCAGGTCGCGGAGTTCGTCGGGATCGCTCACCAACGTGCCACTCACGTTCTCCGCGATCGGGAACCGTGGCGCCCGGATCTCGATGTCATCGAGCACTCGCAGGATCGGTTGGACGGCCGGTTCCATCAACGACGAGTGGAAGGCACCCGCAACGTTCAATCGGACGGCACGGATCTTCTGTTCGGACGCGAGGGTCTCGGCTCGCGCGATCGCTGCGACCGATCCGCTGATCACGACTTGGACGGAAGAGTTCTCGTTGGCCACCACGAGCACGTCCTGGCCTCGGGCCTCCTCGCACAGTTCATCGGCCTGCTCCGTTCCCACCCCCAACAGCGCTGTCATCGTGCCGGGTCGCTGTTCGCCGGCGTGCTGCATCGCCGCGCCCCGGATCACCACAAGGCCCAAGGCCTCGGGGAGCAGCATCGCGCCCGACGCCACGAGGGCCGCGAACTCGCCGAGCGAATGACCTGCAGCGCCCGTGATCTGCGAGGACGTCAGCCCTTCGGCTTCCAACACCCGGAAGGCCGCGATGTCGCACGCGAGGAGAGCGGGCTGCACGAACTCCGTGGTCGCGAGCGCCTCTGGATCGTGGCACCCCTCCACCACGTCGCGCTCGAGCGCCTCGGACGCCTCGGCGATCACGGTTCGCCCGGCCGGATGGGTGTTCCACGCGTCAGCCATGCCCTCGAACTGAGAACCCTGGCCCGGGAAGACCACCGCGAACGCCACCGAACGACCCCCTCTACCTCGTCAACCGACGCCCACCGTCAGACGCAACGAAGCCTATCGGGCGGGCGCGAACGTTGTGTCGGGGCCGTGGTTTCGGCTTCGCGAAGTTGCCAGGGTGCAGCGCCTCCTGTTGAATGGCCTACGAGTCCCATCATGGCCGAGAGGATTCAACGTTCTTCTTCTCCCACGTCCAAGAACCAGGGGACGGAGGGTGTACTCGGGTTCCTTGGTCGCGACATGGCCGTCGATCTCGGTACCGCGAACACGTTGGTGTACGTGCGTGGACGCGGTGTCGTACTGAACGAGCCAAGCGTCGTCGCGATCAACACCCTTACTGGAGCAATCCTTGCCGTGGGTGCCGAGGCCAAGCGCATGATCGGCCGAACCCCCAGCCACATCCAGGCCGTCCGCCCGCTGAAGGACGGCGTGATCGCCGACTTCGACGTCACGGAGAAGATGCTGCGGTACTTCATCCAGAAGGTGCACAAGCGTCGCCTGCTCGCCAAGCCGCGTGTGGTCGTCTGCGTTCCCTCGGGCATCACCGGGGTAGAACAGCGCGCGGTCGAGGAAGCGACGATCGCGGCGGGGAGCCGCCGCGCCTACATCATCGAGGAGCCCATGGCGGCCGCGATCGGTGCCGGGCTCCCCATCCACGAGCCCACCGGCAACATGGTTGTCGACATCGGGGGCGGTACGACGGAGGTCGCGGTGATCTCGCTCGGCGGGATCGTCACGAGCACGTCGATCCGCATCGGTGGCGACGAGCTGGACGAGGCCATCATCCAACACGTCAAGAAGGAGTACTCGCTGCTGCTGGGCGAGCGAACCTCTGAGGCCATCAAACTCGCGATCGCCAGCGTGTTCCCCATGCCCGAGGAACTCGTGGCCGAGATCAAGGGCCGGGACCTCGTCAGTGGTCTGCCCAAGACCATCACGATCACCGCGGAGGAGATCCGCCGAGCGATCGAGGAACCGGTCAACGCCATCATCGACGCCATCAAGACCACGCTCGACCGAACCCCCCCCGAGCTGTCCGCCGACATCATGGACCGCGGCATCGTCCTCACCGGCGGTGGCGCCCTGTTGCGCGGCCTGGACAAGCGACTTCGCCATGAGACCGGCATGCCGGTGACCATCGCGGACACCCCGCTGCAGGCCGTCGTGCTCGGCTCCGGCAAATGCCTGGAGGAGTTCGAAGTCTTGCAACGGGTCCTGGTGTCACCCTCGCGGCGGTAGCGCCGGGTGGTCACGCGGCAACGCCCTCGCTCGACGCGACTCTTGGTGGTCGTGCTCGTCTCCATCTCGCTGGCGGTCATCACGCTCGACTACCGCCAGGGCGAAGGTGGCCCGCTCGCGACCCTCGGCGACACGGCGAAGACGGCGATGGCGCCTCTCCAGCGGACGATGACCAACATCACCCGGCCGATCGGCAACTTCTTCTCGGGCTTGGCCCACCTGCCCTCGCTGGAGGCCGAGAACGAGCGTCTACTCGACGAGAACGCAGCCCTGAAGGCCGCAGTCGCCGTCAGCGATGTGTTGCGGGAACGGAACGAGGAACTCCTCGATCTCGTCAACCTCACCAAGGCGATCAATCCTGAGCCCATCACGACCGCGACCGTGATCGCCGGCAACCCCTCGAACTTCGAATGGACGATCGTGATCGATCGTGGGTCATCGGACGGCGTGGCGATGGATCAGCCGGTGGTGACGGGGAGCCCCGACGCACCGATGCTGGTGGGCCGTGTGATCTCGGTGAGCACTGCCTCAGCGGTGGTGCGGCTCATCATCGACCGTGATTCGGCTGCAGCCGCGGTGCTGGATCAAGCGGGGGAGCAAGGCCTCATCACCGGCCAGGGTGACGCCGACCTCAAGATGACCGATGTGGAAACCGGTACCGACGTCGGTCCGGCGGAGAAGGTGTGGACGCTCGGGTATGAGGCTGCCGGGCAGCCGGGCCTGTATCCGTCGGGCCTCCTCATCGGGGAGGTCTCCCGTCTGGTCCCCGCGGACAACGCCACCGAGGAGTACGTGGAGGTCCGACCAGCCGTCGACTTCGACACGTTGCAGTTCGTCGTGGTCCTGCAGGCCCCCGGAGCGGAGACGTGATCCGTCGTGTCCTGGCCATCATCGCCATCGTCGTCACCGCATTGCTCCTCGAGTCCACCGTCTTCAGCGATCTCAAGCTGCTGGGGGTGCGCCCAGAACTGATGTACCTGGTGACGATCGTGATCGCGATCCTCGAAGGTCCTCGCGAGGGCATGGTCGTTGGGTTCGCAGGTGGCATGGCGCAGGATTTCCTGCTGAATCAGCCCAAGGGCATCACCGCGCTGACGTTGACGTTGCTCGGCTACGCAGCGGGCTTGGCGCGGCAGTACATCGTGTCGTCCTCGCCGCTGCTGCCCACGATCCTGGTGGCCGCCGGCACGGCGGCCGGGGTTGCCTTCTATCAGATCGTGGCGTTCCTCCTGGGCCAACTCGATGAACCGCTGAGCTACGCCATCCGCGTCACCCTGTTGACGGCCGTCTACGGAGCGATCCTCACGCCGATCGTGTACCCGATCTTGCGACGCGTCATCGAAGGCTCGAGGCCGACCAGGGTGGTGAGGTTCTAAGTGGAGAAGTCCTCCTCGCGCCTCAAGGTGTTCGCGGTCCTCGTCACCGTCATGTTCATCGCGCTGTCGACGCGTTTGTGGTTCCTGCAGGTGCTCGCCACCGAGCAGAACCAGCGAGCCGCCAAGAACAACAGCGTTCGCACCGCCACCACCGATGCCTTGCGTGGCGAGATCATCACGGCTGACCAGGCGAAGAAGGAAGACCCGACCCCACTGGTGACGAACCGCAAGAGCCTCGAGGTTCGCATCAACAAGCAGGAGCTGGACGAGAGTGGCCGCGCCGAAGAGGTCCTCTTGCAACTTTCGGAGCTGCTGGACATCCCCGTCGAGGATCTCACCGCGGCTCTGGAGAGCAATCAGTACTTCGAATATCAGCCCAAGCCGGTGGCCGAATTCGTGGATGAGGACGTGCGGTTCTACATCGAGGAGCACGAAGCCATGTTCCCCGGCGTCGAGGTGGTCGATGCCAGCGTGCGGTCCTATCCCTATGGCGAGATGGCAGCCCATATCGTGGGCACCCTCAGCCAGATCAATGATGAGGAAGTCGACACCCCGGCATTCCGGGACTACGGGCTCAACGACCTCGTGGGGCGCAGTGGACTCGAAGTCACGTACGAGAAGTGGCTCCGCGGCAAGAAGGGTGTGCAGGACTACGTCGTCAACGCCGACGGAGAGACGATCCGTCAGCTCGGCGAGAGGCCGCCGACCGCCGGGAACGACCTGATCCTGTCGCTGGATTCCGAGGTGCAGGCCGCGGCTGAGGATGCACTCGACGAAGGCATCACCGAGGCTCGAACGCGCTTCGATGACGACACCGGCAAATACTTCCAGGCGAACGCCGGCGCGGTGGTGGTCCTCGATGCCACCACCGGCGGTGTCGTCGCGATGGCGTCCTCGCCGACGTATGACCCCCGGTGGTTCGTTCGGGGCCTGAAGCCTGACGAAGCCTGCTACATGGGTCTCGCCGCCGCAGGGAAGTGCGGCGGCGCCGACTCGGTCGCTCCGCTGCTCGACCGCGCCTACCAGGAGGTCTATCTCCCCGGGTCGACGTTCAAGCCCTTCACCGCCCTCGCGGCGGTGAAAGAAGGGTTCGCCGATCTCGGCAGCTACTACTCGTGTCCCGCGGAGTACGTCCATCCGGGAGACACGTCGGGGACGACGTTCAACAACTGGTCGACCCAGGACCTCGGGTCGTTCCAGCTGTCGTATCTGCTGAAGATCTCGTGTGACACGTCGTTCTACAAGTGGGGTTCGGACTTCTACTCTCGATACACGAACGACCAACTCGGCGAGAACAACGAACCCCTCCAGCGTTCCCTCGGTCAGTGGGGCTTCGGGAGCCCGACCCGGATCGACCTTCCCTCCGAGGCAGCCGGTCTGGTACCCGATGCGGCGTGGGCGAACCATGACGACCAGAAGAACATCTTCCCGGACGGGATGGCACCCGGCGTGGACATCCTCACGATGATCGGGTCCGGGAACGTCACGGTGACACCCCTCCAGCTGGCCCAGGCGTATGCAGCCTTGGCGAATGGCGGGCACGTGTGCCGTCCACACATCGTCGATCGGATCGTCGATGCGGAAGGCAAAGAGGTGAAGGACGTGAACGGTCAGTGCGATCGCACCCTTCCCTACACCCAGGCTCAGCTGGACTACATCATGAACGCCCTCTCCCAGGTCCCCAGGAGTGGCGGCACCGCGTACAGCGCCTTCCTGGGCTTCCCTTTGGATGAGTACCCGGTCGCCGGCAAGACCGGCACCGCCTTCCGTGGATACCCATTCCAGGACACGTCGTGGTTCGCAGGGGTCGTGCCGGCGAACGACCCGAAGTACGTCGTGGTGGCCATGGTCGAGCAGGCAGGGTTCGGCTCCGA
>DATDJD010000366.1:0-6105 GCA_036520695.1 Actinomycetota bacterium | reverse complement strand
CCGATGAACGGCGCGATCACGCCGCCCAGCCCGTAGATCCCCAGGTTCCGCCGGAGCATGGAGGCCGCAGAACTGGGCGTGTAGCGCACCCCACGCAACGCGAGGGGGATGAGCGCGATGATGATCAAGGCATTGAAGATCACCGCGGACAGGATGGCTGAACTCGGGCTGCCCAGCTGCATCACGTTGAGACGGTCCAGGCCTGGATAGACGGCCGCGAACATCGCGGGGATGATCGCGAAGTACTTCGCGACGTCGTTCGCGATCGAGAAGGTCGTGAGGGAGCCGCGGGTGATCAGCAACTGCTTGCCGATGCCAACGATCTCGATCAGTTTCGTGGGGTTGGAGTCGAGGTCGACCATGTTGCCGGCTTCCTTGGCCGCCGACGTGCCGGTGTTCATGGCGACGCCCACGTCCGCTTGCGCGAGCGCGGGGGCGTCGTTCGTGCCGTCGCCGGTCATGGCGACGAGCTTGCCCCCGTCTTGCTCGCTGCGGATCAGGGCCATCTTGTCTTCGGGGGTGGCTTCGGCGAGGAAGTCGTCGACCCCTGCCTCGTTCGCGATCGCCTCGGCGGTCCGGGGATTGTCGCCGGTGATCATCACGGTGCGGATGCCCATGCGCCGGAGCTCGTCGAATCGCTGCCGCATGCCCTCCTTCACGATGTCCTTCAGGTAGATCACACCGAGCACGCGGTCGTTCTCCGCAACGGTGAGCGGCGTGCCACCCTGGACGGCGATCCCCGCGACGATCGTGTCGACCTCCTCGGACACGGTGCCGCCCTGCTCCTGCACCCATGATCGAACCGAGTCGGAGGCCCCCTTGCGCAGGCGCCTGCCGTCAACGTCGACGCCGCTCATGCGGGTCTGTGCGGTGAAAGCGATGAAATCGGCGCCTTCGAGATCCCGGCCGCGGAGCCCGTACTTCTCCTTAGCCAGCACCACGATCGAACGACCCTCGGGCGTCTCGTCGGCGAGGCTCGTGATCTGCGCGGCATCGGCGAGCGCCTCCACCGTGACTCCTGGGGCCGGCAGGAACTCGGCGGCCTGGCGGTTCCCGAGGGTGATCGTCCCGGTCTTATCGAGCAGCAACGTGTTGACGTCGCCCGCTGCCTCGACCGCACGGCCGGACATGGCCAGCACGTTGCGTTGCACCAGCCGATCCATGCCCGCGATGCCGATCGCCGACAGCAGCGCACCGATCGTCGTCGGGATGAGACAGACCAACAGCGCGACGAGGACGATCACGGATTGCTCGGCCCCCGAATAGATCGCGATCGGCTGCAGGGTCACCGTCGCCAGCAGGAAGATGATCGTGAGGCTCGCGAGCAGGATGTTGAGCGCGACCTCGTTGGGGGTCTTCTGGCGCTGTGCGCCCTCGACCAAGGCGATCATCCGGTCGATGAAGGTCTCCCCGGGCTTCGAGGTGATCTGCACCACGATGCGATCCGACAGCACCTTGGTGCCGCCCGTCACGGCACTCCGGTCGCCACCGGATTCGCGGATCACCGGCGCCGATTCACCGGTGATGGCCGACTCATCGACCGAGGCGACACCTTCGACGACCTCACCGTCGCCGGGGATCACATCGTTCGCTTCGACGATGACTCGATCGCCGGGTTGCAGCTCGGTGCCGGGCACGGATGCTTCCGTGCCGTCGGCGAGGAGCTTGCGTGCCATGGTCTCGGTGCGGGTGGCGCGCAGCGCCGCTGCCTGCGCCTTGCCACGGCCCTCGGCGACGGCCTCGGCGAGGTTGGCGAAGACGACGGTCAGCCACAGCCACACCGCGATGAGCCCTGCGAACAGCGACGGGTCGCGGACGAACAGCAGCGTGGTCAACACCGAACCGATCTCGACCACGAACATGACGGGGTTGCGCCACATCACCCGTGGATCGAGCTTGCGGAACGCGTCGGGCAGCGAGCGCCACAGCAGGGAGAGGTCGAGCATCTAGGACAGTCCTTCCACGATCGGGCCGAGCGACAACGCCGGGAAGTACGTGAGGGCGGTGACGATGAGGATCACGCCGGTGAGCAACCCGACGAACAACGGCGACGTCGTGGGGAACGTGCCCGTCGACTCAGGCACGTGCTTCTTGCGCGCCAGCGATCCCGCGATGGCGAGCACCAGGACGATCGAGGCGAACCGGCCGAACAACATCGCGAAGCCGATCGCAGTGTTGAAGAAGGGGGTGTTGGCCGACAACCCGCCGAAGGCGCTGCCGTTGTTGTTGGCTCCCGACGTGAACGCGTACAGGATCTCGGACAAGCCGTGCGGACCCGGGTTGAAGATCGACGCGACCGCCGAGTCCATCACCACCGCAGCACCTGTGAGGACCAGGATCATCGCCGGCACGAGCAGGATGTAGACAGAGACCATTTTCATCTCGCGAGGTTCGATCTTCTTCCCGAGGTATTCGGGCGTACGACCCACCATGAGTCCGGCGATGAAGACCGCGAGGATCGCCAACACGAGGATGCCGTAGAGCCCCGAGCCCACACCACCCGGCGAGACCTCCGACAACATGATGTTGACCAGGACCGTGCCACCGCCCAGCGGGTTCATCGAATCGTGGGCGCTATTGACTGAACCGGTCGAGGTCCCCGTGGTGGACGCGGCGAAGGCAGCGCCCGCAGGCACCCCGAACCGGACCTCCTTGCCTTCCATGTTGCCGCCGCTGACCTGCTCACCGGCCACCGCCTGTACCTGGCGGTTGGGCTGGGACTCGAACTGCCAGGCGAGCAGCACCGAGCCGAGCCACAGAAGACCCATCACGCCGGCAAGGACGTAGCCTTGCTTGCGGTTGCCGACCAGCTTGCCGAACGTGCCCGTCAAGGCGAACGGGATCACGAGCAGCAAGGCGATCTCGAGCAGATTCGTGAAGGGGTTGGGGTTCTCGAACGGGTGCGCCGAGTTCGCGTTGTAGAAGCCTCCGCCGTTGGTACCCAGCTCCTTGATGACTTCTTGCGAGGCCACCGGCCCGCCGGGGATCGACTGTTCCGCGCCTTGCACGGTCGTGACCTCACGGGCTTCGTTGAAGTTCTGGACGACGCCCTGAGAGATCAGGACGACGGCGCCGACGATCGCGATCGGCAGCAAGATCCGGATCGTGCTTCGCACGAGATCCGCCCAGAAGTTGCCGATCGTGTCCGCCTCACGACGGGTGAAACCGCGGATCAGTGCGACGGCGACCGCGATGCCGACCGCCGCCGACACGAAGTTCTGCACGGCGAGCCCGGCCATCTGCACCAGGTGACCCATCGTCGACTCGCCCGAGTAGGACTGCCAGTTCGTGTTGGAGACGAACGAGATCGCGGTGTTGAACGCCTGGTCTGACTTCACTCCGGGGAAACCCAGGGAAAGCGGCAAGGAAGCCTGGGTGCGCTGCATGACGTACAGCAGCAGCACCGACAGCAGCGAGAACGCGAGGAGGGAGATCGCATAGGCGGTCCACCGTTGTTCGACCTCGGGGTTCACGCCGGCGACCCGGTAGATGAACCGCTCCACGCGAAGGGAACGCTTCGACCCGAGAGCCCACGCCATGTAGTCACCCAGCGGCCGGTAGGCCGCCACCAGGATCGCGATCACCAGGAGGAGCTGGAGCCAGCCGGCCATGTCAGAACCGCTCCGGGAACAACAGCGCGAACACCAGATAGGCAACCAACGCCACGGCGATCACGACGGGGATGACGGTGTCGATCACAACCGGTCCAATCCGCGCACCAAACCCAACAGCAGGCCGAACCCAGCCAGCACCAGCACCACGAACACCACGTCAGTCACGTTCGCTCCCTCTGTCGCACTTCCTGACGTTCATGCGAGGGAGCCTAGGAGCACTGCACGTGTGTGTGGAGCTTCTTGACGCGTTCCTCACGGCAGACCGGTCGAACCTTGACGCGTCCTTGACGCCGCGGCCCCGCCGGCGAGTTCCAGCGGTCGATCAGCCCTCGAGTCTGGCGACCGCTGCGAGGTTCCCCTTCTCTCGAAGTCGACCGATCGCGTCGACGCGAGCGCCGGTCGCCTCCTCGGCGAGACCCCGGGCATCGAGCGCGTCTGCGAGGGTGAGCAACGCGCCCGCGTGATCGAGCTGGAGGTCCGTGGTCTCCACGAGTTCGAGTCCGCGCCTCGCGGCCGCTTCGGCGTCGACCGCGGCGCCTCGCAACAGCGAGGCTCGTGCGCGCAGGAGGCTGCGCCGGATCACGATCTGGCGGTCCGGAACCGGCGCGGATCCTTCGAACTTGTCGGCGAGGCGCAGGAACTCGTGTGGGCTGTCTTGCGCGGCGACGGCGGCGCACAGCGCGCTGTCGAGCGTGGCGACCCACCAGACGTCACCCAGGGCCACCAACACCTCCCGGGCATCCCGGAGCCTTCGCTCGCCGCCTTCCGCGTCGCCTACCCATGTTTCCAAACCTGCGATCTGGAGCGCGTGGGTGGCCCCGAGCCAGGTCAATCCATTGCGATCGGCAGCCTCGCGCCACCGACGTTCATGGTCGACGAAGCCGACCTCGTCGCCGGCCGCGAGCGAGCCCATCGTCATCAACGCATGAGCCGCACACCCGGAGATGGGCTCATCGAACGCGAACAATTCGTCGGCGAGAGCGCCGAACCGGTCGAAGGGCAGGGGTCCGAAGACCGCGGTCCCGACGACATCGGCGGCGGCCTGCGAGGACTCACGGATGCGGCCGGCCCCGATGGCCCGGTGGAGTGCCTGCAGTGCCCAGCCATGTGAGCGCGCTATTGACCCGCGCATGAATTCCAGGTACTCGAGAGCGATCGCTGCCTCGGCGAAGCCAACGTCATCACCCATGACATCGAGGGCACGAGCTGCTTCCTCCGCCTCGACGATGGCGACATCGATCTCCGCGTCCGTGGATGAACGAAAGATGCGGTTCGACAGCAATTGGACCGTCGCTCGCAGCGCGTCGCGCTCCGATCCCGTCGCCCGCGCAAGCTCCACCGCCTGGGAGAGCAACGACTCCGTTTCCTCGGGCCGACCGGTCTCCGTCAAGGCGACCCCCAGATTGGGGAGCATGTCGAGACGGCTGGGATGGGCGTCAGGCAGAAGCACCGCCGATCGACCGAGGAGATCTCTCGTCGTCGTGAGGTCCAGGGCGGCGAACGCGCGCAACCCCGCGATCGCGAACAGCTCGCCGGCATGAACGGCCATCTCAGCCGAACGCTCGTCCCGCATCCCGAGCTCCTCGCGCAGGTGCAGCGCTCGTTCGAGATGGCGGGCGACCGTCTCGCTGGCTTCGGCCTGATCCGCATCCTGGTCCCACATCTGATCTGCGAGTCGCTCGTGGAGCTCAGCGCGCGTCGCCTTGGGCAGACCTCGGTAGGCCGCGTCGAGGACGAGGGCGTGCGTGAATCGCCACCGACCGGCGGTCTCGTCCTCGGTCAACACGAGCCCACTTCGATCGAGTGAACCGAGCGCCTGCGCCACCTCGTCCTCGGTGAGATCCGGGGCGAGCGCCTGCACCGACGACACGCGGAACCGGCGACCTTCCACGGCGGCGCGTTCCAAGACCGACCGCGGCACCGGTTCGAGCTGGTCCAGACGTGCGTCGAGCAGCGCGTGGAGCGTCGCGGGCACCTCAACCTCGATATCCCCAGAGCCGGTCCAGCGCCCGGCGATCAGGAACCCTTGATCCGCGAGCATCTCGGTGAGTTGCTCCAGGTAGAGCGGGTTCCCCTGTGCGGTCTCGCAGACCCGGTCGACGACGGAGGTGGGCGCCTGCCCCAGGAGGAGTTGCGCCATCCGCCGGGCATCGTCTGCGGACAGTGGCGGGAGCGTCATCGTGAGCGCGCGGGGTTTCCCGGCCGCCCAGGTGGGTCGTTGATCGAGGAGCTCGGGTCTGGCGAGACAGAGGAAGACCACCGGCCCGTGGACCCGCTCGACCACGGTATCGATCAGGTCGAGCATGGGCGGCTCTGCCCAGTGCAGGTCTTCGAGCACCACGATCAGGGGTCGTTCGGCGGACAACACCTCGAGGAGGCGGCGAACCGCCCAAGCGGTGTCAGCGCCGAGCGCCTCCCCGACCCCGAGGAACTGCGCGAGTCGATCGGCGACCGACACACCGTCCGAGTGTCCGGCCATCAGGTTGCGGAT
>DATDJD010000365.1:0-5653 GCA_036520695.1 Actinomycetota bacterium | reverse complement strand
GGCGCTCTCCAGCTCGACCCGGATCGACTCTGTTCGCTCCTGGGTCGTCGCCAGTTCCGCCTGCGAGGACGCGAACTCGGCCCGAGACAGCTCCAACTCTTCGCGCAAGGAACCGTGGTCGGCAGCGGTGGCATCCACCTGCGCCTTGACGGCCTCGAGCTCGGCGAGCGCTGCCTGTGCCTCAGCTCGGAGCGAACCGGCCTCTGCGTGTGCTGCCTCGACTTCGGTCTGTGCTGATGCAAGCGCCTGGCGTACGGACTCGGACTCCGTCCGAACCGAATCCAGTTCCGTGCTGAGCCCTTCGATCCGTTCCTGCGCCTGCAGGGCCTCGGCCCGTGCGGCCTCGGCTTCTTCATGCGCCGAATCCAGCGCGGCGCGCCCTGCCTCGATCTCGGTCGTGACGGCCTCGAGCTCCGCTCGTGCGGCCTCGGATTCCGTGCGTGCCACGTCAGCTTCTGCGCGGGCGGAATCGACCTGTGCACGAGCGGACTCGGCTTCCTCACGAACGGACTCGACTTCTTCACGAGCGGACTCGACCTGGGACCGCGCTTGCTGGGACTCATCGATGGCGACGGCGAGCTGGGCCTGGAGCGCTTCGATCTCGTGTTGAGCGGTTTCGCGGTCCGCTTCGAGCTGCAGGCTTCTGCCCTCGACCTCGGCGACGTGTTCTGCGGACGCGGCGGAGGCGGTCTCGAGCTCCTGCGCATGAACGCGCAGGGATGCGAGTTCGGCTGCAGCCGCTTCACCTTCACGTTGCACCTGCTGGATCTGTCCCTGGGTGGACTCCAGCTGCGCGCGAACCTCGAACAGGGTGGCTTCCAGTTGGGCGATGGTTCCCTCCGAGGTCGATGCCACCGCTCGGGCGTCGGCCTCTGCGTCCAGGGCCAGCGCGTACTCATGCTCCAGGTCACCGATCAGTGCCTTGGCCTGGTCACGCTCACGGACGGCCTCGTCGCGTTCCACGCTGGTGCCCTGGACCTCTTCCTCGAGCGCGACGACGCGATCGTGCGCGACACGACCGCGCTCGTCGGCGGCGATCCGGGCCGTTTCGGCCATGTCGATCGATCGCTCGCGCTCATCGAGCTCTGTCGCGAGCTCCGTGGTCTTGGCCGTGAGATCCTCGATCTCCTGCATCTGACGGACGAGTTCGCTACGGGCGCCGTCGCGTTCGAGCTGGGCGACCGCGAGGGCATCGGCGAGTTCGTTCACCCGATCCTTGCTCTCGGATGCCTCTCGCTCGGCGGCGTCGATGCGCTGCGTCATCTCGGCTTCTCGGACGTCGGCGCCATCGACCCGTTCGGTCAGTTCCGCGATCGAGGAGAGAGCCTCGGCAAGTTCGGTGGTGGCCAGCTGATGTGCCTGCGCTGCCTGCTCGACATCGGTCTCCAGCAGGTCGACACGTGCGTGCGCCTGTTGGAGCGCGTCTCGCCCAGCCTCGTAGCGCTGTGAGGTTTCGGTGAGCTCGGCCTGCAGCAGCTCGGCTCGGTCGGCGATCTCGCCGAGCTCAGCCAAACGCAGACCGGCGTCGGCGACGATCCGTTCAGCCCGGATCGAACCCGCCAGCAGATGCGCCTCCCGCTGTTGGGCGGCGGACAGTTGCTGGCGCACGGCATCGAGTTCTGATGGAAGGAGGGTCGGATCGTGGTCGGGGTCGGTGTCTCCGTCGCCGGCGGAGGCCATGAGTCGTGATTCCAGGGCGGCGATCCGGGTCGCGAGGCGTTCGACGTGCGCGGGGTCCTCATCGGTCTCCGCATCGCCCTCGGCTCGTTCAGGCTGGGCGATCTTCTGTTCGGTGAGGGCCGCGATCTCCCGCTTGGCGTGCGCCAATTCCTCGCGTGAATCCGCGAGTTCTCTCCTCATATCCTCGAGGGTTTCCTCGAGTTCTCGGCGTCGTTCGGATCCCATCGCTCTTCCCTCGGCCTACTTCGTCCGGCGGTATGCATCCTGCATCGGCGTTCCGGCCGCCGACTTGACCCCGCACGAGGGTGATTTGCAACGATCTC
Organism: Actinomycetota bacterium; assembly: GCA_036520695.1. Lineage (GTDB taxonomy): Bacteria > Actinomycetota > UBA4738 > UBA4738 > HRBIN12 > JAOUEA01. The sequence goes on along the minus strand of DATDJD010000365.1, from coordinate 3,650 downwards.
GGCTTCCTTGCATCCGATACCCTTCCGAGGGTGCAGGGGCGCTACCTGATCCGCACCTTCGGGTGCCAGATGAACGAACACGATTCCGAGCGGATCGGCGGGTTGCTCATGGCCGACGGCATGACCCCGACGGAGGATGTGGAACAGGCTCGGGTGGTCGTGTTCAACACCTGCGCGATCCGTGAGAACGCCGACAACAAGCTGTACGGCAACCTGGGGCATCTCAAGCCGGTGAAGGACCGCAACCCGGACATGAAGATCGTGGTGAGCGGGTGCTTGGCGCAGAAGGATCAGACGTTGATCCAAGAGAAGGCGCCGTGGGTCGACGTGGTGGTCGGCACGCACGCATTGCCCCAGCTCGTACAGCTGCTGGAGCAGGCCGAAACCGATGGCCCGCAGATGGATGTGCGGGAGTACACCGAGACCTTCCCGAGCGCATTGCCCGCGGTTCGACGAGATACGTTCCGCGCCTGGGTCTCGATCGCTCCCGGTTGCGACAACGCGTGCACCTTCTGCATCGTGCCACTGGTTCGAGGTCCTCAACGTTCGCGCTCGATCGGCGACATCCTGGCGGAGGTCCAAGGCCTGGCCGCGAACGGGGTGGTGGAGGTCACCCTGCTCGGACAGAACGTGAACACCTACGGGCGCGATGTCACGGTGCCGGGTTCCGCTGCCAAGCCGTTGTTCGCCCGATTGCTGCAGGAAGTCAACCAGGTTGACCATCTCCGGCGTATCCGCTTCACGAGTCCCCACCCGCACGACTTCACGCCTGACGTGATCGAGGCCATGGCCTCATGCGAGAAGGTGTGCGAGCACATCCACTTCCCGATGCAGTCGGGTTCTGACGCCGTGCTCAAGGCGATGCAACGCTCGTACCGGCGCGAGCGCTACGTTGGCTGGCTCGATCGCATCAGGGACGCGATCCCTGAGATCGCCGTGTCCACCGACATCATCGTGGGGTTCCCCGGTGAGACAGAAGCAGATTTCATGGGAACGCTCGAGGTGGTGGAGCAGGCTCGGTTCGACAGCGCGTTCATGTTCCAGTATTCACCGCGTCCCGGTACCCGGGCGGCGGGGTTCGAGGATCAGATCCCCAAGGAGGTCGTGCAGGAGCGGTTCGACCGGCTGCTGGCCCTCCAGGAGAGGATCTCGACCGAGAAGGCTCGGGAACAGGTCGGACGCATCGTGGAAGTCTTGGTCGAAGGCGGCGATCGCAAGGGACGCTCCACCCAGGCGCGCACTCGGACGAACCGCATCGTGCACCTGCCGGATGCGCTGGCCCCGGGGTCGTTCGTGCACGCCCGCATCACCTCTGCCGCGGCCCATCATCTCTCGGGTGAAGTCGTGCCCTCCCCTCAACCTGCCGTGGCCTGAATCTATGGACCCTGCGGCCGTGCCGCTGCCCTTCGTCGCGCTCCTGGGTCCCACGGCTTCCGGCAAGACCGAAGCAGGGATCGCTCTGGCAGAGCAGCGGGGAGCCGAGATCGCCAGCGTTGACTCGATGCTCGTCTACCGAGGCATGGACATCGGAACAGCGAAGCCGACCACCGCCCAGCGGGTCAGGGTCCCGCACCATCTGATCGACCTCGCCGACCCTGATGAGCGGTTCACCGTGGCTCGATTCCAGGCGATCGCCCGAGACGTCACGAGCGGCCTCGCTGAGCGTCGTGTGCCGGTGCTGCTCGTGGGTGGGTCCGGCCTGTACCTGCGGGCGGTGGTCGACGACCTGGCGATCCCCCCGGAGGACCCAGCCGTACGCGAGGAGCTGGAACGCGAGGCCGCCGTGCTGGGTCCCGAACGGCTGTACCAGCGCCTGCAACGTACCGACCCCGCAGCGGCTCTCAAGATCGAGCCGGGCAACGCTCGTCGGGTGGTCCGGGCGCTGGAGGTGGCAGCCATCACCGGACGCCGGTTCAGCAGCTTCGGGGCGGCGTGGGACGTCTACGACCCGGCCCGGCTGCGAGCCGCGGGAATCCGCATGGAGCCCACGATCCTGGCGGCCCGGATCGCCGAGCGTGTCTCGGCGATGTTCGCAGCGGGGTGGATCGAGGAGGTCCGAGGGCTGGTCGAGCATGGCTGGGGGAGTTGGCTCACCTCGACGCAGGCGATCGGGTACTCGGAGTTGGTGGGCCACCTCGACGGTAGGCTGGGGTTGGACGAGGCCTGGGAACGCACGACGGCGCGAACCCGCAACCTCGCCCGACGCCAGATGGCTTGGTTCCGGCGCGACCCACGGATCCGTTGGTTCGATGTCGGCTCCGGTGGCGCGATGGACGTGGTGGGCGATGTGCAGGCGTACCTGGAGGGTGCGTGAGCGAACTGCGGTTCAGCAAGTACCAGGGGACGGGGAACGACTTCGTCATGGTGATCGACCTCGACGACGAACGCCCACTCCAACCGCAGGAGATCGGGGGGCTCTGCCACCGACGGACCGGCATCGGTGCCGACGGGCTCATCCGCATCGTGGGCTCCGACCGTCTCGGCGCCTCCTTCTTCATGGACTATGCGAATGCCGACGGGTCGCCGGCGGAGATGTGTGGGAACGGGATCCGATGCGTCGGCGCGTTGTTGCACGCACGGGGGCTGCTCGCACCCGACGTGACGGAGGTCGATGTCGCGACGCGCGCGGGTGTGAAGCATCTTCGTCTGACGATCGGAGACTCCGGCACCGTGGATCGAGTCACCGTCGGTATGGGTGAGGCGAACTTCACGAAGGCGGCGATCCCGATGCACGGCCCTGCGTGGGAGACCTTCCTGCGCCAACCCTTCGAAGTCGGACCGGGGATGGAGTTGACCGTCAGCGCTGTCTCGATGGGCAATCCTCATCTGGTGCTCTTCGTGGATGAGCACCCCGATCGCTATCACGTCAGCCACATCGGTCCGTCGATGGAGCGCCACGAACTGTTCCCCCAGCACACGAACGTGGAGTTCGCGCACGTGACCGACGACGGCATCGACGTCCGGGTTTGGGAGCGGGGGAGTGGCGAGACGATGGCCTGCGGCAGCGGCGCCTGTGCCGTCGCGGTCGCCGCCAACGAGGCGGACCTGGCACCCGCCACGGTGCAGATCCGATTCCCCGGGGGCGTGGTGCACGTCGAGCGAACGCCCGGCCAGGTCTGGCTGACCGGCGAGGTGCAGCACGTGTTCGATGGAACCATCGACCTCGATCGGCTCGCGCGTGGTTGAGACCGATCGCTCAGGACGTCGTCCTGACATCGTGACGCGCCTCGCCGCTCGGACCTTGGCTCTCTCGACCACCCACTCGGTGAGCCGCGACGAGGACGCCATCCTGACCTCGATCAGCGAGCAGCTACGGGCACACGATTCGTTGGAGTTCCTGGACCAGGGCGACTCGGTGGTGTTCGCGGGCCCCGGGTGCGCAGGGTCGATGCGCCTTTCGTGGTCCTGGCCGGTCACGTCGATACCGTGCCGATCGCTGGAGCCCGGATGCCCGCCGAACAGGAGGGCGAGGCGATCATCGGACGGGGGACCAGCGATATGAAAGCCGGCCTCGCGGTCATGTTGGAGATCGCGAGCGATATGGCGCACACACCCGAGGCGTGCGACCTCGACGTGGGGTACCTTTTCTTCGGGCGTGAGGAGCTCCCGATCAACGAGAGCGCGCTGTTGCCGCTGTTCGACCGGTGTCC
>DATDJD010000364.1:0-4079 GCA_036520695.1 Actinomycetota bacterium | reverse complement strand
GCAGATGAAAGGCCCGGGAGCGCGAGGCTCCCGAGCCTTCTCATCATCCGTTGCGATCGGGTCGGCTACCAGAGGCGCCGTGCCCGTCCGTCGATCGGCCCGACCACCTCGATGCCCATCAACTTGAGCACCGTCGGCATGAGGTCAGGGGTCGTGAACCGGCTCCCGTTGGCGTTGTGATACGCCAAACTCGGTGACCAGAACACCATCGGCACCCGCTGGACCGACTCCTGGGCTCCGCCGTGATCGCCGTAGACGCCGTAACTCGTCTTGTCGTGGAGCAAGCCGATCACATCCGGACCGTTGGACGCGGCCATCGTGTTGACGAGCTCCTGCCCGTGAGCCAACCACCAGGCCTTCTCTGACCAGGTCATCGAGTTCACGCCATACAGGCGGAAACGATCACCGTCGTGCCAGTAGGCGGCCGTCACACCGGGCGTCTTCAACATCGCCGCGGCGCCCTCTTTCATCTTGGTGACCGAGTGGTCGATCAGCCAGGCCTCGATCGCCGTCGACTGGTAGGAGAACTGGATATTCCCCGTGTCGATCAACGGTTGAAGTGCCGGCGACGGCTGGTTGTACAGAGGGTTCGTCGGGTCGACGAACGCGCCGGCGTCCCACACACCGGTCGGCGCGTAGTACCAGTTGCTGTTCCCCGCGTCGGCGGTCTGCTTGCCGTAGAAGGACTTGCCGTAGGTGGCGCCGTGGTCTGCTGTCAGCACGACCAGGGTCTCGCCGCCATCACGACGGTCCTTTGCCTTCACCGCGTCGAGCATCCGTCCCAGTTGGACGTCGGCGTTCTCGGCGGCGCACCGCACGTGTGTCTGTGCGGCTCCGTCGGCGACCGGGTCACCCGTGACGCACGCGCCCTTGAAATTGGCGGCGTCGTCCTGTGCCCCCCACATGTGCGCGGCCTTGTCGATCGCGCCCAACGTGACGAACATCCCGGACCAGGGTTCCCGGCCGATCATCTCGATCGCTGCATCCGCGACCCAGGTGTCGCCACCGAGGTGTCCGGTCGCAAGGCCGTTCGGCCCGTCGGTGCCCGGGAAGAAGCGGTTGCCATCTTCTGGGTACATCCACGACGGGAACGCGGTCGTCGTTCCATAGCTATTGCTGCTGCTGGAGTTGATGTAGTAGCGCCCGCAGAAGGGCTCGGTGAGGTAGCTCGGCACGTCCTTACCGGACGGGGACCGATAGCGACCGCCCAACGTGATGCCGCACGAATCGAGCGTGCTCGACGACCGGCCCGACATGCGCACCCCGATGTCACCGGTGGGTGCGGTGGCAGACTCGACCGCGTAGGACTTCTGTCCCACGGTGATGAACTTGGTACCGGGGTAGGCGGTGTGCAGGTAGTCGGCCAGCTTCAGGTAGCCGTTCCCACCGTAGGCACCATCGATCAGCGTGCCGAAGTCGGCCAGACTCAGGTCGCCCGTGATGTGCATCTCGCCCGCACCTGCCGGAGCGAGCAGATCATCTGCGTCCCGATACGCCTCGTCGGTCCACCCCATGTGCTTGGGCAGCTGACCCGACGTGATGACGTTGTGCGCCATGACGGTTTCCGAGGCCATGTACCCGAGGTAGGCGTTCTTGAAGTTCGTGCCCGCGTTCCGCAGCCGGCGGAAGTTCGGCATGTTGAACTGGTTCGCGTACTGCGGCAGCATCTGATCGAGCAACACGATCAGCACACGGTTCGGTCCCTTCCGCGATGGATGCGCCGAAGCGCCGCTCACCCACATCGGTACGACCAGGGCCAGCGTCGCTGCGATCACGACGATCTTGCGGTTGATCCCCCTCACGTGTTCCCCCTTCTTCCGATGCGCGGATGATGCGCTTGGACAGCGGATAGGGCAAATCGGCTAGGCCTCTCGGGGGACAGCGGCCGTGGTGCCAGAACCGACCGATAGACTTCGAGCCGTCGCCCGATCCGAGAGTGAACCCGAGCCCATGCCCATCATCGTGCAGAAGTACGGCGGAACCTCGGTCGGTTCCGTCGAGCGCATCCAGGCCGTCGCCGATCGCGTCGTCGCGGCTCGCGAAGACGGCAACGACGTCGTCGTCGTCGTCTCTGCCATGGGCCGTGCCACCGACGAACTCCTCGCCATGGCGACCGAGATCACGGCGGTTCCCGACGCGCGCGAACTCGACATGCTCCTCACCGCGGGCGAGCGCATCGCCATGTCGCTGTTGGGCATCGCGATCAACGCGCGCGGCTGCAGGGCCGCCAGCTACACCGGGTCGCAGGCCGGCATCATGACGGACACTCAGCACGGCCAGGCCAGGATCGTCGAGATCCGCCCCAAGCGCATCATGGAAGCCCTCGGCGCCGGCAACGTCGTGGTCCTGGCAGGCTTCCAGGGACTCAGCATGAATCAGTATGAGATCACGACCCTGGGTAGGGGCGGCTCGGATCTCACGGCGGTCGCAATGGCGGCGGCGATCGGCGCGGGCGTCTGCGAGATCTACACGGACGTCGAAGGCGTGTTCACCACGGATCCTCGCATCGAACCCACGGCGCGCAAGCTCCACGTGGTCAGCTATGACGAGATGCTCGAACTCGCTGCGGCGGGCGCCAACGTGCTGCAGTCCCGGTCGGTGGAATATGCGCGGCGCACCGGTGTCCGATTGCATGTGCGGTCTTCGTTCGTCGATATGCCCGGTACGTGGGTGCAGGAGGTTGCTGACATGGAAGGCGTGCTCATCTCCGGGGTCGCGTTGGACACCCGTGAGGCCAAGGTCACCCTGGAACGTGTCCCCGACAGACCCGGCGTTGCGGCCAAGGTGTTCAAGGCTATCGCCGACGACGCGATCAGCATCGACATGATCGTGCAGAACATCTCGCACGCCGGCGCGACGGACCTCTCCTTCACCTCGCCCTTGTCCGAGATCCCGCGACTGGAAGGAGTCATGGATCGAGTGGTCAAGGACGTCGGTGCCGAGCGATTCACGATCGATCAAGACATCGCGAAGGTCTCGCTGGTCGGGGCCGGCATGAAGAGCCACCCGGGCGTCGCAGCCGACATGTTCGATTGCCTGGCCAACGAAGGTGTGAACATCGAGATGATCTCGACCTCGCCGATCCGCATCTCGTGTGTGATCAGGCGTGAGGACGGCGAGAAGGCCGTCCGCACGATCCACGAGCGTTTCCAGCTGGACGCGTCTGGATCCTCCCCCGGGATCGCCACCGGCTAGCGCGTCGCTTGACCGGTCGCCGCGGAGGCCGCTGATAGGCTGGTTCTCATCATGAAGGTCGCCGTCGTCGGAGCCACCGGGGCCGTCGGCCGGGAGATGACCCGCATCCTCGAAGAGCGGAACTTCCCCGTCGACGAGTTGTTGTTGCTGGCCTCGTCGCGCTCGGCGGGGCGCGTGGTTGTGTTCCGAGACCGGGACCATGTCGTGCAAGAACTCTCTGTCGAGGCCCTGAACGGGGTCGACGTGGCGCTCGTCAGTGCTGGTGCTTCGGTGTCGAGGTCGTTCATCCCTGACGCCGCCGCGAACGGCACCACGTGCATCGACAACTCCAGTGCGTTCCGGATGGAGCCGGACGTTCCTCTGTCCATCCCAGAAGTGAACCCGGAAGCTCTCGACACCGATCCACCCCCGCGCGTGATCGCTGTGCCGAACTGCACGACGATCACCGCGCTCCTCGCCATCGCGCCCCTGCACAGGGCGGCAGGGTTGACGTCGATGATCATGTCGTCCTACCAATCCGTGAGCGGCGCCGGACATACCGGGGTGAGCGAGTTGCTCGAGCAGGTCGAGAAGCTGCGCGGTGACGAAGGCTCGCTCACCCACCCCGACCATGACGCGTTGCCGACCGGACCGGTGTTCGGAAAGACCATGGCGTACAACGTGGTGGCCAAGATCGGGCAGTTCGAACCCGACGGCTTCACCGGCGAAGAGGCCAAGATGATGGCCGAGCCCCGCAAGATCCTTGGTCTGCCGGATCTGCCGGTGCTCGCCACGTCGGTGCGGGTGCCCGTGGTGACGGGGCACGGCGCCTCGATCATGGCCGAGTTCTCTCGTCCCATCGATGTCGCCGAGGCCCGCGCGGCGCTCGCCGCCGCCCCCGGTGT
>DATDJD010000363.1:0-8863 GCA_036520695.1 Actinomycetota bacterium | reverse complement strand
GGCATGGCGTTCCACGCCTTGCCCAATCAGCCCCACAAGGTGCAAGCCGTCGAGGACACACAGGTCCTGAGCTCAAAGAACGTCATCGACGGCGTCGGGCACAAGATCTGACGCGCTCCGACGCGCCGACGCGGGATCCCTACCCGTTCCTCTGCGCAGAACTGGTCTTCGCCGGCCTCGCCGGTACGGTCGTCAACACGTCGGTCACGGTCGCTGTGGCCGCGATCGCCGACGACTTCGGAGCGTCCATATCCACCGTCACCGTCACGGTCTTGCTCCTGAACGTTGCGATGGCCTTCCTGATGCCGTTGGCGGGCGTCGCCGTCCGACGCTTCGGATCTCGACGCCTGCTGGTGGCAACGGGATCCTTGGTCGCGTTGGCCTCACTGCTGGTCGCCGTGGCGCCGAGCGTCGCCGTGCTCGCCGTGGCGCGCTTCGCTCAGGGTGCGGGCTTGGCGGCGATCGTGCCTGCATCGGTCCAGGTCACCACCCAGGTCCTTGACGGACCTGCGCGCGCCCGAGCTCTGGGGTGGTGGGCCGCGTCGAATGGACTCGGTCTGGCGTTCGCGCCCCTGATCGGGGGTGTCCTCATCGATCTCGCAGGGTGGCGATGGGTCGCGCTGCCGTCGGTGCTGGTATCGATCGGACTCGTGATCACGGCACGGCTGGGGATACCGGCGGGTCTTCGTCAAGACCCCGGCATCTCGAGCCGGGACATGGTGGTGCTGGGCGCGGTGACCGGCTTCCTGATGTCCACCGTGGCCGCTATCTCAGCCGGTCTTTGGGCGGTCGCCGTGGGATGCGCAGTCGCGGACGCGGCAGCGGTCGTCCTCGCGACCAGGAGGTACCTGCGTTCCGGGGCCCTGACGCCGCTCGTCAGATGGATCCGGGAACGACGCGTCCGCCGCACGGCAGCCGGCGCCGGTCTCCAGATGGTGGTCAACGGCATGGTCCAGGTGACGGTGCCGGCGTGGCTGGTCGTCACCGGCACCTTGAACGCGGGCCCCTCCGCGCTCGTCCTGATGGCCATGACCCTCACGATGGCGGTCATGGGGCCGCTGACCGGAAGGCTCACGGGCATCCGCTACAGCCAGTGGCTCGTCGCCGGCTTGAGCGGATGCGCACTGGGGACCGCCGTCCTCGCGGTGGCATCGGGAACGGGACCTTGGTGGGTGGCCATCCCTGCTCTCACGATCGTGGGGATCGGAGCCGGTTGCCTGCTCTCACCCTCCCTGACGGCGTTCAGTCATACCGAAGCGGGGGGCAACACCGTCGGACTGTCGATGTTCAACATGCTTCGATTGAGCGCCTTCGCGGTCGGCGGCTTGATCGGTGGCTCCGCGCTCGACCACGCAGCTCCATGGATCGCTTTCGCGCTGGCCGCTACCGTCTGCCTCTTCGCCGCGTTCGTCAGCTTCCGGCCCGTCAACGCCCCGCCGATGGATCCCGCGCCAGCGAGTGGGTGATCGCGACACCCACGAGCGGGATCGACGCGCTCAACGCGAACGCCACCACGTACGACCCGGTGGCGTCGATGAGGGCTCCGAAGATCGGGGGTGCCACGATCGCACCCGTGAATCCCAGACTCATGCCGACGCCGGACGCCCAACCCGCTCGCGAGGGAGCCTCCTCAGCGATCGCCGTCTGGAACACGGCGTTGCCGCCTTGGGTGGCAGCACCCAACACCACGATGAGCGCGATCAATGCCACACTCGGAAGCCACGAGCCGGTCAGGCCGAGCCCGAGCGAGGTGGCCGCGGCCAACGCCCCGATCACCTGCATCGTGCGGAGTCGCGAGGCCATCCGGTCGCTGACCCAACCCCACCCGAACCGTGCGACGGTCCCACTCCCATGCAGGAGTGCGAGCATGCCGGCGGCGGCGGTGATGCTCAGGCCTCGGCTCGCAACGAGGTACAGGGTCAGATACGTGGCGACACAGTGCTGGGCCGCAACCATCGTCCCGATCGCGGCCCCAAGGGTCACCACCCTCCGCCGGGTCCGAGGATCGATCGCTCCCACCGGAGCCGATGATGTCTGGTGACCGCTCGACCGGGCGATCGAGCGATAGACGAGGGACGAGGCGATGCCCACGGTCGCGATCGTGACGGCGACGAAGAACATCGAGGTCCCGAAACCCCATCGGAGCACCATGGCAGGCAGGAGGGCCGCGGCGGCAACACCCCCGGCGGTCACTCCCATCTGCTTGATGCCCATCAGCCGGCCGCGGGTCGTGCGCGGCGCCGTCTCGAGCACCCCGCGGTTCGTCGCCGGCGAGACCAATGCATAACCCACGCCCACGATGCCGAGAGCTATCGCCAAGCCCATCGTGTTCTGCGAGAGCGCGAGTCCAACCGAGCCACACGCGATGACCGCACAGCAGATCCAGAGGCCACGCGGAACCCCGGATCGATCGACGAACCGGCCTGCCGGAACCGAGCAGATCGCCACGCATGCGAACAGGATCGACGTCGCCAGTCCCACCTGCCCCGCGCTGAGCCCGAAGCCCTCCGTGAGATAGGGAGCGAGCGCCCCGATACCGAACGGCAACACGGCTGCGGAGAATTGGACGAGGAACAGCGCCAAGACCGCCCCCGTGCCTTCAGGAAGGCGCCGTCGCGGCCTCGGCTTGCCCTCGGCAAGGGTCACCCCGTCAGGGCCGCTTAGCTCCATCGAAGGATTATGTATTATGTGCGAACGACACGAAGGAGCGGGCCCCGTGCGAGCGATGGTCTTGGAACGGCCGGGGCACATCGCACTCCACACCGTGCAAGAGCCGGACGCTGAGGCAGACCACGTTCGACTCCAGATCGGGGCGGTCGGCGTCTGTGGAACCGATCGAAGCATCTACCGGGGCTCGATCCCCGTGCGGTATCCGAGGGTTCTTGGTCACGAGATCGTTGGCACGATCATGGAACAGGTCGGCGGATGGACCCCTGGCGACCGAGCGATCGTCGACCCGAACGTGGTCTGCGGTGTCTGTGCGCGTTGCACAGAGGGCCGCGAGAACCTGTGCGAGCGAGGCTGGCTCTTGGGTCGAGATCGCGACGGCGGCATGCAAGAAACGATGCGCGTTCCGGTTGCCAACCTCCATCGCGTCCCCCTCGGTCTGCCCGACCATCTCGCCCCGCTGATCCAGGTGCTGTCGACGTGCCAGCACGCACACGAGATGGCCCGGTCCATGGCAGGGGCCTGCGTCGTCGTGATCGGTCTGGGCGTCAGCGGCTTGCTGCACGTCCAACTCGCTGCTGCCGCCGGCGCCTCGATGGTCATCGGTGTCTCACGATCGCCAGCGAAACGTACCTTGGGTAAGACGTTGGGAGCTGACGTCACGATCTCGGCGGCTCTCCCTGACGTTCGCGAACGCATCAACGAGGTCCACGCAGGGGGTGGCGACATCGTGATCGAGTGCGTGGGAACCGCCGCCACGTTGGCCCAAGCCGTGCATCTGACCCGATACGGGGGCGAGATCGTCGCGTACGGAACCATCACCGAAACGGAGGCGACGTTCCCCTTCTACGAGCTCTACCACAAGGAACTCGTGATCTCGAATCCCCGAGCGGCGACCAGGGTCGACGTCGCCGCCGCTCTCGAGACCGTCACCCGGGGGAGCGTCGACCTCGCACCCCTCGTCACCGATCGAGTCTCTTTCGATCGGGTCGATCACGTGCTGGCGGCGGGTGCAGGTGCGGACTCACTCAAGACCGTGATCGAGCCATGAGAGGGACGGCATGCGCGCGATGATCGTCACGTCCTTCGCCGAACCCCTCGTCATCGCTGATGTTGATGAACCCGAGGTCCCGATCGGTTGGGCTCTCCTGGACGTACAGGCCAGCGGTGTGTGCTTCAGCGACGTGAAGACCTCTCGCGGACTGATGCCCCACAGCGCCGATCTCGTGCTCCCGCTGGTTCCAGGACACGAGGTCGCGGGGTTCGTCGTGAGGACGAACCCACCCGGTCTCGCGGCGACCGGCAGCCTCGTCACCGTCTACCGGTATCGGTCCTGTGGGCGATGCAATAGCTGCCGACGCGGCGACGAACCCTTGTGTTCGCATCTCACCTGGTGGATGGGATTCACCCACCCCGGCGGCTTCCAAGATCGTGTCGCCGTGCCCGTCGACCGCTTGATCTCCGTTCCAGACGGTATCGACGCCATCCACGCGGCACCACTCTCGTGTGCCCTCGGAACCGCCTACCGAGCCGTCGTGACCCGGGGACGCGTGGTGCCAGGACTCCGTGTGGTCATCATCGGGCTCGGCGGCGTCGGGATCCACGCCGCGCAGATCGCGGTCGCGGCGGGCGCGGACGTGGTGGGCTTCGACATCCACGACCCGACCCTCGTCCTTGCAGCCGGCCTGGGCATCGACGCACGGAGGAGCGACGATGACGACGCGATCGATGCCGTGCTCGACGCTTCCGGTGGTGGGGTCGACGTCGTGGTGGACACGGTAGGTCACGGTGCCACGCTGCGGTTCGCCGACCGCCTGATCCGGGAAGGAGGCAGGATCGTAGGGGTTGGGTACTCCCCGACGACGTCGCTCGACTTCGCGACCACTCGGTTCGTGCTCGGGGAACTGGAGCTGGTGGGCTCCCGCTACGCCCACCGTGACGATATGGAACGGGTGGTCCAGCTCGTGGCTGCCGGCGCAGTGCGACCCATCGTGGGATTGGTCGCGGGACTCGAGCAAGTCAACGATGTCTTCACAGCGCTCGAGCGAGGAGAGATCGTGGGACGGGCAGTCCTCGATGTCGCGGGGGTCCGGTGAACAGGATCGACCGTTCCCGGGCAGCAGTTGTATATCCGATACTGTACGCACGGAGTTGATCATGGGAGCCAAAGCCAAGACGATCCTGGGCCGAGATACGACCGCGAAGGTCGTGGCTGGGATGCTGCGCGATGAGATCCAAGAGGGAGGCCTGGCGCCCGGGACACGACTCCGCCAGAACGAGGTCGCGGAACGATTCGGCGTCAGCACTACACCGGTCCGGGAAGCGTTCGCTCAGCTCCAGGCCGAAGGACTCGTCCGGATCGACCCACATCGCGGGGCGGTCGTGTTCCACCCGACGGCGGAAGACCTCCTGGAGTACTACGAGATCCGGGAGGTGCTCGAGTCGCTCGCCGTGAGTCACGCGATCGATCGACTCACGCCGGCCATCTCCAAGGATCTCAACGACCTGATCGAGCGGATGCGGCGCACCACCGACGCACGTCGGTGGTTGCGGCTGAACGACGAGTTCCACCTCAAGCTGTACGAGTGTGCGAACCGGCCACACCTTCGTGGGCTGATCGATAACCTTCGCGACGCGTCCACTCCCTACATCTACATGTTCGTCGCCAATCGGAAACCCTCCGATCAAGCCAACGGTGAACACCAAGAGATCCTGGATGCCTGCATGCGTGGAGACGCGAAGGCCGCACAGCGTGCGATCCGCGATCACCTCCGCCATGCCTCGCGCGAACTCGCCGAGCAACTCACCCAACGAGACGCAGGGGCCGGCGAGACCGGCGACGCTGAGTAACGCACGCGAGCCGCTCCCTGATGCCCACCGATCGCCCCCCTATCGTGGCACTCGAGGATGTGGTCGTACGGTTCGACGGCCATGCGGTCCTGGGCCCCGTCTCCCTGACGATCCGAGAAGGAGAGCGATGGGTTCTACTGGGACCCAACGGGAGCGGGAAGACGACGCTCCTCACCGTGATCGGAGCACGACGCCAGCCGTCGTCCGGCGCAGCACACGTGCTGGGACTGACCTTCGGACGAGGAGACGTACGAACCCTGCACGAGGACATCGGGCACACGAGCCACGCCCTCGCCGAGCTGTTCCCACCAGGTCTTCGTGTGATCGAGGTCGTCCTCACCGGCAAGCGAGCCGCACTCTCGCCCTGGTTCCAGATCTACGACGACGAAGACCGCGGCCGAGCTGAGGAACGCCTGGACGCGGTGGGGTGCGTGCCGATCATGCACCGGGTCTTCGACACCTGCAGTCAAGGGGAACGCCAACGGGTCCTGCTCGCCCGCGCGATGTTCTGGCGACCGAAGTTGTTGGTGCTCGATGAGCCCTCCGCGGGTCTCGACCTTCCGGCCAGAGAAACACTGATCGATGCGATCGAACGCTCCATCGGCGAGGACCCGTTGCTGACCTTGGTCATGGCGACGCATCACCTCGAGGAGATCCCCCCCTCGGCCACGCACGCTGCCCTGCTCCGTGGGGGCCGATGCGTGGTCGCGGGACCGATCGAGGGCGTACTCACGACCGAGAACCTTCACGAGTGTTTCGGCCTGGACATCGAACTCTCACGTCGCCACGGCCGCTGGCAGGCGATCGCTCGCTCGGTTCCGGCTACGTCGCCAGACCCAGCTCCCGCGCGTTGACCGCATAGCGAGGGACCGAACCCGAGAGACACTCGATCACCTGCTCGACAGCTTTTCTTTGAAGCTCAGCCACCGACTCCTCACTGTAGAACCCTGCATGCGGCGTCACGATCACGTTCGGCATCGTGAGGAGAGGGTCGTCTGAAGGGATGGGCTCGACGTCGAGCACGTCGAGGGCGGCTCCTCCGAGGTGACCGGACGCGAGCGAGCGACGCAGCGCGTCGAGATCGACCAGCCCGCCGCGGGACGTGTTGACGATCGCTGACCCTGTCGGCATGGCCGCGAACTGCTCGTCGCTCATGAGGTGGTGGGTGTCGTCGGTCAGTGGCGCGTGCAACGACACCACGTGCGATGACGACAGCAACTCGACGAGGTCCATGGGTTGCGCGCCCGCCGCGGTGATGTCTCCATCGGCGAGGAAGGGGTCGGAGGCGACGACACGAAGGCCCAACGCTGAAGCCTTCGCGGCGAACGTACGAGCGATCCTTCCGAACCCAACAAGTCCGAGTGTGCGCCCCCGCAAGCGATGCAACGGGGCGGCATCCATGGGGCTCCACGCGCCACCGTGAACCCTCCGGTCGAGACGCACCACCCCCCGTGCGAGAGCCAGCATCAGTGCAAGCGCATGATCGGAGACCTCGTCGATGCAGTAGTCGGGTACGTTCGTCACGATGATGCCCATCTCGGTCGCGACCGGCACGTCGATCGTATCCAGACCGATCCCGTAGCGAGCGATGATCCGACACCCGGACATCTCGCGCGTGACGTCGGCGGGGATCTTCGCGTAGCAGTTGAGGACCGCGTCGGCACCCTCGATCGCCCGAGCGACCTCATCGGGTGTCGCCGCGTTGTCGCCGAAACGCAGCTCATGGCCAGCCGCGGTCAACAGCTCCCGTTCCTGCTCGAGGTTCGGGAAGACGTGGTCGGTGATCGCGACGAGTCCCACGGCAACCCCTAGGTCGGCAACTTCAGGAGCCGGGCCGCGTTGCCGCCCAGGATCTTCGCTCGATCGGCATCGGAGAGACCTTCCACCGAACAGATGAGCTGCACCGGGTCGTCTTCGCCCATGTCGTACGGGTAGTCGGTACCCAAGAGCACATGATCGGCCCCATACCGGTGGACGAGCGTGGCCAACTCGTAGCTGTCGTACAACATCGTGTCGAAGTAGAGGCGCTTCAGGTACGTGCTCGGCGGGTGGTCGGGGATGAACTCGCGAACGTCGGCACGCTCACGCCATGCGTGGTCGTACCGCGAAGGATACGAGGGCAGGTAGCCGCCACCGTGCACGACGCACATCTTCAGGTCGGGCACCCGCTCGAACACGCCGCCGAAGATCATCCGTGCCAGGAACACCGTCGAATCCAGCGGCATCCCGATCGTGTTGATCAAGTAGTAGGCCGCGAGCCGTTCACCGTGGGTGAATCCGTTCGGATGGACGACGATCAACAGGTCGAGCTCCCGACACCGTTCGAAGAAGGGGAGGAAGCGCGGGTCGTCGAGATCGAGTCCGTTGACGTTCGTGCAGATCTCGATGCCGGGGAAACGAAGGTCGTGTGCGATGCGATCGAGTTCGTCCAGAGTCGCGTCGACGTCCTGCAGCGGGACCGTCCCGAGTCCGACGAACCGATCGGGGTGTTCGGCGACGATCCGGGCGAGGTTGTCGTTCTGCATCCTCGAGAGCTTGATCCCCAGGTCAGGGTCGGCCCAGTAGTAGTACTGCGGGGGCGCCACCGAGATCGCTTGGATGTCGATCCCCATGCGATCCATGTCCCGCAACCGCTCTTCGGGCATCGTCAACTTCGGCACGATCTCGGAGAAATGCACCTCGTTGTAGATCGTGCTCGAGGGCCCCGAGTACATGACGAACGGCTCCTTGTCAGGAGTGAAGAACGCTTTCGCCAGCTCCTCGCCGTCGCTGAACCCGACGTGACAGTGGATATCGATCGTCACAACGCCTGCCGGACGCTCGGCCGGACGCCCTGTCTGATCGGACATCACCGCTCCTCCACCATCATCCGTCATCGTCCATCGACCTACGCCCCGACGCCCGCCATGCGAGTGACCGGCCCCGTGTGGCTCATCACCGAGATCTCCCCTCGATCTCCGTCGACCGACAGGAACGTGTCCAGGCCGACGAGGTCGTGCACCGAAAGCCCTGACGTCGTGACGGCGGGTACGCCCAGCGATCGGGCGACCTCGAAGAGGTGAGCAGCCTCGCTGCCGCTGGTCGTCACGAGACCTGCGCACCCCCACAGGAGCGGAGCGATCTGGGGGACCGGATCCTTCGCGACGAGCACCGCGCGCGGTCCTGGTCTTCCGGCACCGGCGACCAACACATGCGCCGGGCCGCAGCCGGAGCCGGAGGAAACCGGGCACGCAGCGAAGGGGTCGCCCTCGGCTGCGACCACCGCCGACACGAACGCCTCCCAGCGGTCGGGGCCGAGCGGCACGTTCGGACGATACCCGGGCACCGTCACCGCGCGCTCCAACTC
>DATDJD010000362.1:0-2050 GCA_036520695.1 Actinomycetota bacterium | reverse complement strand
CGGAACCGAGGGATGGCGAGCAGGACGATGACGACGAGCACGCAGGCGACCCCGGCGATCAGGAGCCACTTACCGGTGAACGTGGGTGGTGAACCATCCGCGTCCGAAAGATCCAAGGTCGCGAGCCCGGACAGCATGATCACGATGATGAACAGCATCTGCACGATGAACCCACACACGCTGTCGATCACACCGACCGCGACGGCGCCCGCCGATGACAGGCCCACCTTGGTGAAGAATCGGATCTCCAGGGCAACGCGGGCCGCCGAACTGGGTACAGCGAGGGCGACGAACTGGACCGCGTATTGGAGCATGACGACCGGCCCGAACCGCACTGGCCGGATGCATGCGCCGATCGTCGAGAACGCCTGAGGGAACGCCACCATAGGTGCCAGCGCAAGTGCCAGCGCGAGCCAGACGAGATCAGCGTCCTGGAACTCCTGGATCAGGCTGTCGAGGCCGACGTTCGCGATCGCCGAGATGACGCCGTAGGTGATCAGGCCGATCAGAGCCAAGATGACGATCCGGCCGACGCTGACCCGCCGGAGCTGTTCGAGCTTGGGCAGCTCCACACCGGCAGCGTCGGCGGCCATCGTCCTCAAGTCGTCGAGGTCCCAGTCCTGGGCGCGCACCGCATGTCGGGTCGTGCGATCCAGGGCGGCAGGTTGCAGGTAGGGGAGCATCTCAGCCAAGGCGTCGGCGCCGATCACCGACTTCGCGACTTCGACCGCTCGCCGATGATCCACGATGAGCGCGGTCGAGACCATGAGCTGCGCCCGATCGGACCGCAGCGCCGCGTCCGATGCCGAGACCGTCGCCTGGGAGAGGTCGCCCAAGGCGGGCGTGCCATCCCTCCGAACCGCGAGTCGATACCCGTCGAGGGCGCCGTGGGCGATCCCGAGTTCGTACAGCTGGGCATCCACTTGCCAGATGCGCGCGAGGAGCGCGTCGTCGAGTTCGCCGGGGTCCAGCGTGACGAGTGGACGCGCATCGCCCGTATCCACCACGAGGACCGCATCTCGGCCCTCCGCCATGTCGGCGGCGACCACCGGCATGACGGGGACGCCCGCACGCTGGGCGAACAGGGTGACGAAGGCCTCGTGTTCGACCTGATGCAACCGGCCGCCGAACTGGGGCGTTTGCCCCCGGTTCCACAACGAGGACCAGACCGAGGTGATCAGCTGGCCGTCCCACGCATCGCGGCCGTAGATCTTCACCAGCAGCGATCCGCCGTCGGCCCCCGTGGCCAAGACCAGCGAGACCCCGCTGGGCTCCAGCGGTGCATAGCGGAGTTCGGTCGCATCGACGCCGAGATCCTCGAGAGCCTTCCCCACCTGTTTCAGCGAGAGCCTGCCCCCGGGCGAGCCGAGGGTCAGGTGCACCACCGAAGCGGCAGCGAAACACACACCGAGCCCCGCGACCACCCCGATCGGCAGGGCGATACCGAGGACGATGCTCGCGAGCGCTCCCAGCGCGATGACCAGCCTGCCGGTGTTCCTCAATGGGCGGGACAGGTGGGGAGACGCCGCCACGATCACCGCGGCCGCGACGGCGAGGCGCATCGCCGGATACACAGCGGGAGGGTCGGAGGATGCGAGCCCCCGGAGCCCATCCGAGATCCCCGTGCCAGCGATCTCTCCGGCGGCCACCGCGAACAGGTAGGCGAGCACTGCCGCGAGCAGTTCGCTGACGAGCAGCCTCTTCCGTGCGTGCGCGAACAACGACACCGCGAGGATGAACAGTGCCCAGCCGAACAACAGGTCGTAGGAGATCTCCCAGAGCCACCCGACGAGTCCGGGCAGGGACTGGACGAGGCCGACGACCGCGGTATCGAGGGCTCCGGGCCCCGGCGCTGCGAACGACAGTGCAGCGATGAGCGGGATGGCGATCACCAACAACACGATGTCGGTGGGGCGCCGTGCCCGCGGCGCGTCGCTCGCGGACGAGAACACGCGGATATCAGCGGTCCGCAGGGAGCGAGGTTGCCGGCGGAGCTGATGATCTGCGCTCGCAGGACCCGTCGGTGCCGCGGGTTCTGTCCGTGTCATGC
>DATDJD010000361.1:0-2481 GCA_036520695.1 Actinomycetota bacterium | reverse complement strand
GAAACCCGGCATGGCGGCAGGCCCCGGCGGGGCGTCCGGGTTCGTGAATGGGTCGGTGGCGAGCCAATCCTGGAACGCCTCTGCGTAGTCGGGGGTGAACCGGCGCTCCAACATCGCCTGCAGCCGCTGGTCTCCCGCCCGATGCGCCTGCAGCCATGCGGTGAGGAAGGACGAGTCCGCAACGAGCTCTTGCCCGCCGAAGGTCGACGCCGCGTCGGCAGCGAACCGTGTCGACGATGCTTTTGCATAGAGCCGCGACTGCTCTCCGCCCCACTGCGTCCCTTGGTAACCGCTGAAGGCTGTGGCGATCGCGACGATGGCGAGCACCGAGACCTCGAAGATCTCGGCGACCCTCTCCCAGCGCTGCTGCGGCGACCGCTCGCTCATCCCGACCCCGGCAACACGTTGATCGCCCGTGCGATCACCAGGATGGCGGTGATCAGTGAGATCAGCGACTCGGCCATCATGGTCAACTTGGCCCAGGTCCGCACCGGCAGCGTGTCGGTCGGGCTGAAGGCCGTCGCGTTGGTGAAGGAAAGGTAGAGATAGTCGGGATAGCGAGGGATCCATCCGTCGGGAGCCAACTCCGGCATCGCTTCCTCTGGGAAGCCGAAGCTCGGAGGGATGTTTGACAGCGCCGCCCGTTCGGCGGCACCGCCGCGATCGACCTCCCAGAACCAGAGGCTGAACACCACTACGTTCGTCACCCACAGCGCGGCCCCACGACCAAGCAACGCCGTCGCCCCGACGTAGGCGAAGGACTTGTCGACGACGTCGAACGCAAGCACCACCAGCCCTCCCAGCGTGCCGATGCTGAGCAGGGCGATCAGGATGAGGGTCGCACGGCGGGCCGCATGTGTGCGCCGATCGATGCGCCCGGGGTCGCGCAGCATCACTGCGACGAGGGCCGCCAACTCCAGCACCGGAAATACCCACCAGAACACGAGCCTGCCCGAGTGAGGCGTGATCACCTGCAGCAGGATCGTCGCCAAGACGGCGACGGCCATCGGCCAGCGTCGTTCTGGCGATGGCGTTCTTGGCATCTCCGCGTTCGTCGTCATGGGCCTCCTTCTATCGTGGCTCACGCAGACTTCGTCGCACCTACGCACTGACTCGCTTGAGAGTGCCCTCCACGAGGCCGTCCGCGAACACTCTCGCCTGGCTCTCGAAGTTTGGCTGGAGGTTGGGTGGTGGCATCGTCAAACCCCATGACGCGCTGCTGCGGTTCGCCGTGCTTCATGTATCCGAGCCACGACAGCATCGACTTGACCTGACCGCCGGCGACGACGAAGTGCGTCTCGTCGACGAAACGACCTCCACCCTTCTCACCCAGGGTCCGAAGATGGACGGAGATTCGTTGGTCTACGACGTCGATGTGCTCGAGGGCAGCCTACCGTCCTCGACCGGTCCCTGCGCCCTATTCATCGACCCTTCGGGCGGCCCCTTTCACCGGTGTCGGCCGCAGGGATGCACCGGCGGGGTCGCCGTCGCAGGTGCCGCTAGGAGGACCGACACGGTCGGAGGTAGGCTCCGCCATGGATCGCAAGCGCAGATCTCAGCGACACACCAAGGAGGGACGATGACCGATCCGGATCGCACGAACCTTCCCATCCGTCGCGGAGGCTTCCAGGGTGTGACGAACAAGACCCTGGACGGTTCGCAGCCGGACTGGAACCTGATCGGACACCCGGTTCCGCCGAAGGGCGCACCCAACGTCCTGCTCGTCCTGATCGACGACGCCGGGTTCGGCAACCCCAGCACGTTCGGTGGCCCGATCCAGACACCGAACTACACCCGGATCGCCGACCAGGGCATCAAGTACAACCGGTTCCATGTGACGGCGTTGTGCTCGCCGACCCGAGCTGCCTTGCTCACCGGTCGCAACAACCACGCCGTGGGCTTCGGCTCCGTCGGTGAGTTCGCCGGTGGGTTCCCGGGTTACTCGGCAAGCCTGCCGAGGGACTGCGCCCCGCTGCCCCGCATCTTGCGTGACAACGGCTACAGCACCGCCGCCTTCGGGAAATGGCACCTGACCCCTGATGGGCAACAGGGCACGGCGGGCCCGTTCGATCGCTGGCCGAACGGCTGGGGGTTCGACTACTTCTACGGGTTCCTCGCCGGGGACTCGGGCCAATGGGACCCGTGCTTGATCGAGAACCAGAAGGTGATCGGGACCCCGGAGGGCTTCTACGACGACGACGACCCCTACTACTTCCCCGACGCGATGGCGGACAAGACCATCGAGTGGATCCACGGGGTCCGAGCCCAGGATCCCGACAAGCCGTTCTTCGCCTACTTCTCCACCGGATGCAGCCACGCCCCCCATCACGTCGCCTCGGCGTGGGCCGACAGGTACAAGGGGCAGTTCGATCAGGGGTGGGACACGCTTCGCGAAGAGACCTTCGCGCGCCAGAAGGAGCTTGGCGTCGTCCCGGCGGACGCGGAACTGACGCCGCGCGATGCCGCGTTCCCTGCATGGGA
>DATDJD010000360.1:0-2213 GCA_036520695.1 Actinomycetota bacterium | reverse complement strand
ATGGAGCACATGGTGAACCATGGGACCGGGTGGATCCGTATGGAGTACCTGGTCCCCGCTCGCGGGCTGATCGGGTTCCGGACGGAGTTCCTCACCGAGACGCGAGGCACCGGCCAGCTCCACCATGTGTTCGAGGGCTATGAACCCTGGCACGGCGAGCTGCGCACGCGTCCCAGTGGTTCGCTGGTCGCCGATCGCACCGGGGACACGACCCAGTTCGCTCTGCTCAACCTGCAGGAACGCGGCGCGATGTTCGTCGGGCCCGGCGAGGAGGTCTACGAGGGCATGATCGTCGGCGAGAACGCACGTGCCGACGACATGGACGTGAACCCCACCAAGGAGAAGCACCTCACGAACATGCGCAAGGCCAACGCCGAGGAGCTGGTGCGGTTGATCCCGAAGCTCCAGATGTCGTTGGAGCAGGCGCTCGAGTTCATCCGCGAGGACGAGTGTGTCGAGGTCACGCCCAACCACGTCCGCCTGCGGAAGGTGATCTTGGGACAACAGGAACGTGTCCGCGCTTCACGACGCGGCAAGCCGGCGTCCTAACACTCGCGCGACCGTCGGTTCGCTCGTCCGGTCACCACGAAGTCGTGAACGACTGCGTGTCAGCGATTCCACACGCAGCGTTCTTCGCGAATCGAACCCCACCACCGTTGATCTCGCGCACGTAGAAGCATGTGCCCGAGGCACTCTTCACGGACACGAACAACTCGTTCGGTCCTGGGTGCACGTGGAGGTACACGAGGCCCTGCGCGACGGGCGTGTCGCCGTCGACGTAGTTCAAGGACGACTCGATCGACGTCATGTCGGCAGGCAGGCTCGAATAGGTCTGGCCGTCGCTGTAGTACACGCGCTCAGCGTTGAAGGCGTACTTGATGTACGCCTGCGCCGCGCGGTCTTGTGCGCGTGTTCGCGCGCCGAGCATGACCGGCAGCGCGATGGCGACGAGGATGCCGATGATGAGCACGACGATCATGAGTTCGATCAGCGTGAATCCGTCTTCATCGGGGCGTGCACGGTGCGTTCGCATGGTTGAGGTATCGGTCGCTCGGGGGGCGGAACCCGCTACCCGGAAGGGGGTATCCCTGGACATGCACGACGGCTCTGTCGAACCATCCGACCGGTTCCTCCACGCCGCGATAGGGTCCGGCCATGCCGAAACGCACGTTGCCGGGCGACCTTCCCGCGCCGATGCTGGCGAAGGTTCAGCCGGAGATGCCGGTGGGGGACGGCTGGACCTACGAACCGAAGTGGGATGGGTTCCGCGCGATCGTTGCCGTCGATCGCGATGGCCAGGCGACGCTCTCGAGCCGCGACGGTCGTGCGCTGGGGCGGTATTTCCCCGAATTGATCGAGCGACTCGGGTCGATCTCGGCGGACGGGCACGAGCCGTTCGTGGTGGATGCGGAGATCGTACGGATCGCGCCGGGCCGGATGGACTTCGACGAGCTGCAACTGCGGCTGCATCCGGCCGAGTCGCGCGTTCGCAGGCTCGCCGGCGAGATCCCCGCCACCCTGGTCGTGTTCGACCTCCTCCGGGTCGGTGACGATGATCTCACCGTACGACCCCTCGGGGAGCGCCTCGAGCGGTTGACCTCGCTCGCGTCGACCAAGGGATGGGCTCCTGCGCCCGGCGATCTCGATGGTGTGGGGACCGATCCGTCCGTGCTCGTGGGGCCGTCGACCGAGGATCCGCAGGTGGCCCGCGCGTGGTTCGACGATGACGCAGGCATCGGCCAGGACGGCATCATCGCCAAACGCATCGACCAGCCATACCTGTCGGGGGAGCGCGGTTGGATCAAGGTGAAGCATCGCACGACGCTCGACTGCGTCGTGGGCGGCTACCGGCTGTCGAAGACCGGGGCCACGAGTGAACCGAGCATCGGTGCGTTGTTGCTCGGCCTCTACGACGGCGAGACCCTTCACTACGTCGGGCACACATCCTCGTTCAAGGCGAAGGAACGCCGGGACATGCTCGAAGTGCTCCGCCCGCTCGAAGGGGGCGAGAGCTTCGAGGGTGGCAGGGCTCCCGGCGGACAGAGCCGCTGGAGCGCCGGGAAGGAGGCGGCTTGGATCACGCTGCAGCCGGTCCTGGTCTGCGAGGTGACGATCGACCGCGTGCAGAAGGGGCGCTTCCGCCACGCCGCCACCTTCGTGCGCTGGCGTGACGATCGCGAGCCCTTGTCGTGCACCTTCGACCAGGTGCCGGG
>DATDJD010000359.1:0-3713 GCA_036520695.1 Actinomycetota bacterium | reverse complement strand
TGCAACGCCGACGTTCGGGCATCGGCTTCCCACACCACGGCGTCGAGGTCGTCGAACGAGTCGGAGGAGGGGAGCCCTCGTGCATCCTCGCTGCTCGGTGTCACCGTTCGTTCGCCCTCCGCTCGATCGGTCCGGCGTGCGTGTCTCTACGAAGCCCGCGCGCTGCCGTCGGCCCGGGGATCTGTGCCTGCGGTCAGGCCTGCGTCGCCGAACACGATCAGGTGCGCGTGGCCCACGTCTTCGGAACGTTCGCTCACCGTATCGACGCGATACCCGGCGCCCTGGAGGGCTTCCACCGCAACGGTCGGCACGTCGGCTTCGGCGACGACGAGCGGTGTCTCACCTTCGGGCTCCATGCCCCCCACGAGCCATCGGGGCTCGCCCACCGCCTGCGCGGGATCACGACCCAGGTCGAAGGCCCGCATCAGGGTCATCGCGTTGATCTGGGGCTGAGCCGAGCCGCCCATCGTGCCCGCCACAGCCCGTAGCTTGCCTGCTCGCTGCACGATCACCGGCATGAGGGTATGGGCGGGCCGCTTGTTGGGTGCGAGTCGGTTCGGGTGATCGGGATCCAACGTGAAGCATGCTCCCCGGTTGTGCGCCACGACGCCGGTGTCCGGTTCCAGCAGGCCCGCCCCGAACCCGTCGAAGAGGCTTTGGATCAGCGAGACACCTCGCCCCTCGATGTCCGCGGTGACGAGTGCGATCGTGTCGCCTGAGCGCTTCGCGGCACTCGGCGGTGGCCGGGGGAGACCGCCGCGCACCTCGTCGTCGAGCGAGGCGATGTGGCCCTCGTCCAAGAAGGAGGAAGGGTGGATGCGCATGTGGTCGGGGTCGGCCAGGTGCCGATCACGATCGCGGGCGGCTGCACGGAACACGTTCGCCACGACCCCGGCGTCGGGTCCCGAAGGATCGGCGTGAAGCCCAAGCCGCTCGATCGCAGCCAAGATCTCGAGCAGGACGAAGCCCTGCGAGTTGGGAGGGTGCACCAGGACGTCGAGGTCTCGGTATCGTCCCCGCAGCGGTGAACCGAGGTCGGCGGTGTGCCCCGCGAGGTCCTCGGCTGTGATGGGCACCCCCAGCGCTGCGAGTCCGCGAGCGTAACGATCACCGACCGTCCCGCCGTACCACGCGCCCGGCCCTGCATCGGCGATCGACTGCAGGGTCACGCCCAGTGCAGGTTGGCGGATCAGATCGTGCTCATGGCGCGGCTTCCGGTCCTCGTCGAAGAAGATGGCGGCCAGGCCGGGGTCGGCGGCCAAACGGTCGGGCTCCTCCGTCAGGGTGGCAGCGAGGGAGTGCGGCATCGAGAACCCCCCGTGTGCGTAGGCGATCGCGTGCGTGAACGCGTCACGCCAGGGGAGGGCCGCCCCTTGGCGATGCAGCGCGTCCCAGCCACTCACCGCGCCCGGCACGGTGACGCTGTGTGGGCCGTGCTCGGGCATCGTGCCGCCCCCAGCCGCGGTCGCGGTCGCAGGGTCGGCGCCTGATGGGGCTCGCCCGCTGGCGTTGACCGCCACCACGTCGCCCGCCGGATGCTGGACCAACGCGAAGAGGTCGCCGCCCACGCCGCACATGTGGGGATAGACCACGGCAAGGGTGGTGGCCGCCGCGAGCGCGGCGTCGATCGCGTTGCCCCCCCGCTCGAAGGCGACCGCGGCGGCATCGGTGGCCAACGTGTGCGGGGTCGCCGCCGCCCACGTGCGACCGGTTGCCGCGAGTTCCATGGGTCAAGTTTGGCAGGCCGGGCACCACCACGTGCTTCGGCCGGCCGATCCTTGCCGTCGGGTGCGGATAGGTGTGCCGCATCGGCGGCACGGTTGGCCCGCTCGGTCGTAGACGGCGAGGCCTTGCGGCACGGTGCGCCGCGGTCCGGTCTCAGCGAGGTTGGCCCTGAGCTGGTCCGACGCCGTTCGGTACACCGCCTGCCGCGTCTCGGCGTCCACCGACGAGAGCGGCGCGAACGGGTCGAGCGACCGGGCCCACAGCGCTTCGCTCTTGAACACGTTGCCGATACCCGACGCGATCGTTTGGTCCAAGAGCACGACCCCCATGGGCGTCGCCTGGTCGGTTCGTTGGAGGCGCCTCGCGACCTCGTCGGCGTCGAAGCCCGGCACGCACAGGTCGGGGCCGAGGGCGTTGAGCTGTGGATGACGAGCGAACGAGGAGGGATCGAGCAGTTCGACCACCGGGGCGTTGAAGCAGACCGCTTCGGCACTGGTCGAGGTGAGGGCCACCACCATCTGCCGGCTGGGTCGCTGCCATCGCTCGCCTGGACGGTAGGTGTGCCATGAGCCCGACATCTGCAGGTGCGTGTGGAGGGTGAGGCCGCCGGAGAATCCGATCAGCAGGTGCTTGCCGCGAGCTTCGATCGGACCGATGCGCTCGCCCGGAACGAGGATGCTCGTTCCGCCGAGGCCGGACGCGCCGCCTTGGCGGGTCGGGTGGGCGAACCGGGATCGATCGAGTGTGTGGCCGTCGATCACGGCACGAAGTGTGGTCGCGGTCCGATGGATCGTGTCGCCTTCGGGCATCGCCGGTCAACCTCCTGCGGCTGTCAGCCCCGGAGGGTGAGCCCCCGGTAACCGTCCACGAACCCGGCTTCGCGGAGCGCGTCGAGGTGGGGGGAATCGCCCGAGGGCTCGCCGTCGATACGCAGCAGGTCGATCTTGCGCAATCGGCCGTCCTTGACCAACGAGGCAACCGCGTCGACCCACCGGTCCGCCGCGACATCGAAGGTGACCAAGGACCTGGCGCCCCGTTCCAGGAAGGCGGCGGCAGCGCCGTTCACGAGGACCACGTAGGCGCCGGCGGCCCGCGAGGGTCGCCCGCCCGAGTCCGGCCATGACAAGGTTGCGCCGTAGGGTTGCGCGGGATCGGCGGCGGCGAGTACGACCGCACCATCATCGTCGTCGGCCGCCGCTTCGCGAAGCGCTCGGAGGCGGTCGACCGCACCGGGGAGGGAGAACTGTGCCGCGCCCAGCCCCGTGATGAAGTAGCCCCGCCGGAGCTTGCCCGCTTCCTCCATGGCCCTGAACACCGGATACACGCCGGCGAACCCGCCGGGGACGCCCTCGGCCAGGACGGACTCACGCGTCACCACTCCGTGACGATCGAGGAGCTGGAGTGCCCGGGTGTGCACCACCTCGGTGTCGGAGGCCGGCGGGACCAACGAAGGGGCCACCAACGACCACCGCCCTGCACCCGCGGGCGGCCCGGTCCGCCGGAGCGCACCCGGTCGCGGACGTGTGCCCGGCCGCGGTGCCCGCACGCGGGCCCCTGCGCCTCTGACGAACGCTCGAAGTGGTCCAAGCGTGTCGTTGGTGACCTCACCGGCCCACACCAGATCCCACAACGCCCGCAGGAGGACCCGTTCGTCCGCGGTGTCGGCGGCGAGCACGAGATCGGGCCAGAACGATGCCCCGCTCTTCGCGAGTTGCCCACGGATCGCGGCGTGGAGCTCGCCGTCGGCGGCCTCATCACCAGGCCCTCGATCACCGGTGCTCAAGAGCGCCCTCGCCTGATCTCGGAAGCAGAGCACGATCCTTCCGTCATCGCCTGCGATCGAGCCCCGTCCGACCCACACGAGTTCGCCCGCGGCGAGCATGGCGTCCAGGTCCGCCGGTCGATACCCCCGGACACGGGCAGGCAGGACGTCGGATTCCAAGATGGACGCTGGGATCGCGGCTCCTTGAAGCCTCGCGATCGCCTCG
>DATDJD010000358.1:0-9978 GCA_036520695.1 Actinomycetota bacterium | reverse complement strand
TTCGTGGGTCCTTGCGCACCGGGTCCGGCACCCCAGGCCTGGTTCACGATCGCGGCGGTGAGGACGCCGCTGGTTCGGCCCTGGTCGATCGCGGTGCCGATGTAGGTGGCCCGCTTCACGTGCTCGGTGGATCGAAGGTCGTGACCGACGGCCTCCAACACATCTGCGACGGTCGAGTCGCGTTGCAGGTCGACGTAGTGCCGCGAAAGGTCGGTCGAAGGTGTGAACCAGAACGGCACCGATGTCGGCACCTCACCTGCGGCCGCACCAGCGATCTCCAGCCACGGCGGCGCCCCGCCGTCGGGCACGAAGTTGGACCGCTGCTCGTCGTAGCGGAGTCCTCCGCCGATCCCTCGCCAGAGTTGGGTGACCGGGTTCCACCCGCCGGATACGAGGAGCAGGTCGGCCTCGATCGTGTCGGTGGCGCCTCCGGGACCCGCGAGGTGGACCTCGGAGACCCGCGCGGTGCCATCGGTCCCGGTGACGGCCCAGCCGGTCCGCACGTCCACGCCGCGGCTTCGAGCGGCGTCGGTGGCGGGTCCGCCCGGTCCGACGTCCACGATCGCGGCGATATCCATGCCCGCGTCCGCGAGGGCGCCGGCCGCCGCGTGACCCGCATGGTTCGTCGTGAAGATCACTGCTCGCTCGCCGGCGAGCACGCCGAACCGATCCGCGTAGGTGTGCGCAGCACTCGCCAACATCACGCCCGGACGGTCACCGTCGGCGAGCGCGATCGGCCGTTCGTGTGCGCCGGTCGCGAGCACGACCCGGGAGGCCCGGACGTGCCGGAGGGTGGCCAGCCCCTGCGATCGCTGGTACACCACCACGAAGCCGTCGTCGTAGACACCCGTGGCGGTCGCCTCCGTCAAGATCGTGACGTCCGGCGCGATCGAGAGTTCCTCGACGACTTCGTCCACCCATGCTGGGGAGGGGACGCCGTCCACCGTGTCCACGGTGGTGGACGTTCCACCGAGCCAGTGGTGCTCATCCACGAGCAGGACTCGATCACCGTGGCGAGCCGCCTCCTGCGCCGCCCGCAGGCCGGCGATCCCGCCACCGACGACCAGGGTCTCCACGTGTAGGTGGCGGTGGTCGGCGTGCCGAGCCCCGGTATCGTCATCCGGCAGCCGACCCACACCGGGGACGCCCTCGACCGTCAGGTGGTCAACTACCTTGACCATCGTGGCCGGCAGGATCGGATCGACACCCGTGTCCACGATCGACACGAATGCGTTGGGTTCCTCGACCCCTGCTGAGAACACTCCCCGTGGTCGACCCAGGATCGGGGATGAGCTCACCACGTCGATACCGGCCGCCACCAGGGCGCTGGCGACGGTGTCGCCCATGAAGGCGGCGACGGTTCGACCGCCGAAGGTGAAGGTGAGCGGGATCGACCGGTCGATCCCGCGTCCGGCCGGGCTGTCGAGGCGACGGCCGCTCACGGGCCCTTCCTCAGGACACGGGCGCACCCAGTGCCCAGCGATGCATCTCCCCACCGTGGTGTCGTCATGAGCTCGACCTGTCGGGAGGATCGGCACCCATCGCATACGCGACGCCGATCTCGTTCGTCGCCGTGTTCCTCGTGAGGTTGAACCAGCGGCGGCATCCCGACGCGTGCATCCAGCGTTCCGACCACCATCCACGGGGGTTGTCACGCATGAACAGGAAGTCGGCCCATGCCTCGTCGCTGAGCGAGGCGGGGTCGGCAGGGTAGGGCAGATGGGCTTGGCCGCCATAGCGGAACTCGGTCTCGTCGCGTGGTCCACACCAGGGGCACGGGATCAGGAGCATGCGATGTTCACCGTTCCCTCGCCTCGTCGAAGGTCTTCACCAGGCGCTTGGGGGCGGTGAGGCACCATGCTTCGGTGATCAGTTCGCGGATCTCATCACCGTCGGCCTTCGCGAGCACAGCCCCGACCCAGCCTTTGGATCCCACATAAGGCGGGGCGAAGTAGGCCTCCGGATCCTGGTCGATCAGCGCGCGTTGTTCCTCATCGATCGACTTGATCCACAGCTGCCGTTCCTCGCCGGAGAACATGCAGAAGATCTTGTTCCGCACGCGGAAGGTGGCGGTCTCCCATGTCTCGATCTCGGTCGCCTCGGGCAAGGTCGAAGCGAACGCCCGGACGGTCGATGCTCGGATCCCCACGACGTCCCTCCCTACCGTGCTTCCATCAATGTGCGACGGCCGCGGCGCCGTGCTCATCGATCAAGGCGCCGGTGGTGAAACGCTCCAACGCGAACGGACGCGCCAGTGCGCCGGCTTCGCCGCTCGCGATCGTTTCGGCGTACGCCCAGCCGGATGCCGGCGTGCCCTTGAAGCCGCCGGTGCCCCAGCCGCAGTTGATGAACAGACCGTCGATCGGCGTCGGACCCACGATCGGTGACGCGTCGGGACTGACGTCCACGATGCCGCCCCAGGTCCGCAGCATCGATGCGTGCGCGAACATGGGGAACAGCTCCACGGCGGCCGCCATCTGGTGTTCGATCACGTGGAACGACCCACGCTGTCCGTAACCGTTGTACGCGTCGATGCCGGCGCCCATCACCAACTCGCCCTTGTCTGCTTGGGACACGTACACATGCACGGCGTTGGACATGACGACGCAGTCCAGGACCTGCTCGTAGAGCGCGCTCACCAACGCTTGCAGAGGGTGTGACTGGATCGGCAACCGCAGTCCCACCATCGAAGCGAGCACGCTGGTGTGACCGGCGGCGGCCAGGGCCACCTTCTGCGCTCGGATCGTGCCGCGCGTGGTCTCGACGCCTTCGACGCGACCACCGTCGCCTCGCACGAACCCGGTGACCTCGGCGTGCTCGACGATGTCCACGCCCTGGCGATCGGCGCCGCGTGCGTACCCCCACGCGACCTTGTCGTGGCGCGCTACACCACCACGGCGCTGCAGCGTCCCCCCGAGCACCGGGTAGCGCACCTCGGGCGAGACGTTGATGAGCGGGCAGAACTCCTTCACCTGGGCGGTGTCGAGCCATTCCGCATCGACCCCGTTGAGCGCGTTGGCGAACACCCGGCGTTTCGAGCCGCGGATGTCACCGAGGTCGTGCGCCAGGTTCAACACGCCACGTTGGGAGAACTGCAGGTCGAAGTCCAGCGCTTCCTCGAGCCCTTCCCAGAGCTTGAGCGAGTGCTCGTACATCGCTGCCGATTCATCCCACAGGTAGTTGGAGCGGATGATCGTGGTGTTGCGGGCCATGTTGCCGCCGCCCAGCCACCCCTTCTCGACGATGCAGACATCAGTGATGCCGTGGTTGGCGGCAAGGTAGTAGGCCGTCGCCAGGCCGTGCCCTCCGGCGCCAACGATGACGACCTCGTACGCATCCTTGGGCTCGGCTGCGCGCCAGTACCGGGAACCCTCGCTCATCGGCGACAGGGTAGGGCTTGAGCGAGGACACGGTCGACGAAGCTGATGCGCGCTCCGCAACCGAGGCTCCCGGATGGGCCGCACCCGGGTGCTCAGTTCGTGGTGGTGTCCAGTACCAACTCGGCCACCGCATCGATGTCGTACTTGGTCGCGTTCCCCATGACGACGATGCCGACACCCAGGGTCGGGTAGATCCGGAGCACGTTGAAGAATCCGGCGCCCCCGCCCAGGTGCTGGACGAAGGGTGGATCCGCCTGACGGGCGCTCGCCGGCCGGAACCATCCGAGCCCGAAGTCGGTTCGTTTCCCGAACGACCGGACGTCGCGCATCTCGCGTACCGAGGAAGCGTTGAGCACGCGCGCGCCGTCGAGTTCCCCTTCGCGGATGTGCATCCTGACGAATCGCGAGGCATCGGTCACGGGACCGAGCAACCCGCCATATGCCTGGCCGTCGAGGAGGAAGTGGTTGAGGGAGATCCATCGACCCTGCGGTCGACCGATCACCCAACGTTTGAGCAGGAAGCGCATCGGGCTTCGTCGCGGGTGGTAACCGGTCGCCGATCGGGTCTCCATCGCGGCGGAGTAGTTGAACCCCGTCGAGTCCATGCTCAACGGGGTCAGCACGCCTCGGTACACCAAGTCAGAGAAGGGCTCGCCGGTGAGGTGCGACATCGCCGCTCCCAGGACGAGCATCCCGAGGTTCGAGTAGCTCGACGTCGCGCCCGGCTCGAAGCGGAGCTTCTCGTGCTTCGACAGCAGACCGCCTAGGAAGGCGTCGGGGTCCGGGCCTGGTTGATCGGGGCGATGGATCCACCCCACAGGGATCGGGTTCGCGAGGCCTGCGCTGTGCGAGAGGAGATGGCGAGCCGTGATCCTGGCCGCGTCTGACGCTGGGCGGAGGTGCTGCATCTGCGGCACTCGTGACGCGATGGGTGCATCCAGGTCCAGGATCCCGCGTTCCACCAGCTGCATCGCGGCGGTCGCCGTCGCGATCTTCGTCATGGAGAACCATGGGCACACCATCTCCGGCGAGGCCGGTCGGCCGGCCGCGAGGTCGGCCATCCCCACGGCGGCTGCGTCGCGGATCCCGTCGGCATCAACGACCGCAACCGCGATCCCCGGGACGTGGCCTTCTACCGTGTCGCGAAGTCGGCTCTCGAGGCTGGCTCCTGTCGTCATATGACCTCTTCCCGATCCGATCGCTTCCAGTTCGTAGGGGCCTACTCCCGGACGAGGGAAAGATATCGACTACGCATCGTTCGCCACCTCGGTTCCCGTAGGCTCGGCCCATGAGCAGGGACGACGTCCGCGTGACCCTCGCGAGCTGGGAGGCGGAAAGCGCGGACTACCAGGAGAGGAACGCCCCCCAGCTGAACCGTTGGGACGGCGTGGTGTGGGGCACCTGGGCGATCCCGGAGGACGAGATCCATGCGCTCGGCGACGTGGCGGGTATGCGCACACTTGAACTTGGGTGCGGCGCGGGTCAGTTCGGCATCAACCTCGTGAGGCGCGGTGCCGACGTGGTCGGGCTCGACTTCTCGGCGAACCAGCTGGCTGCCGCACGAGCGAACGTCGTCGAAGCCGGCGAACGATTCCCGCTCGTGCGCGCGAGTGCCGAGGAACTCCCGTTCTCCGAGGAAAGCTTCGACCTGGTCGTGTGCGATCACGGCGCGACTTCGTTCACGGACCCTCACGTCACGATCCCCGAATGCGCGCGGGTGCTGCGGCCGGGAGGACGGCTCGTGTTCAACATCGCCACGCCGTGGGTCGCGGTGTGTTGGCCGAACGACGACGATCCGCCGGACCGGGCGCTGCATCGTCCGTACTTCGAGCTCGGCCGCTCAGAGGTCACGGACGAGACCGGGACGAGTGTCGAGTGGTACCTGGGGTATGGCGATTGGATCCGGGTGTTCCGCGACGCGCGCTTGTCCGTCGAAGACCTGATCGAGTTGCGACCGGCATCCGAAGCCACCACCACGTATACGACGTACACGACCCTCGACTGGGCGCGGGACTTCCCCGGCGACCACATCTGGATCGCGCGCAAGGCGACCGAGGCTCCGAAACCCCGCCCCTAGGCGGAGACCGGTCGTTCGCCGGTCGGATCGACAAGGGATCCACGGAGGCGTACGATCCCGCGCGGTGTTGCGGACACCTCAGGGGTGTTGCGGTATGCGAGACGAACCGGGCGGGAACCTTCAGTCGGTCCGCCGCGCGCTGCGCGCTCTCGAGCTGATCTCCGAAGGCGAGTGCGGGGTCACCGAGCTCGGCCGCAAACTCGGCGTGCACAAGGCGACCGCCTCGAGACTGGTGGCGACCTTGGCCGAGCGCGGGTTCGTGGAGCGCGATCCCGTCACCGAGAAGTACCGGTTGGGTTTCGGGCTCATCGCGCTGGCGGGAGCAGCCATGGGGGGCAACGATCTGGTGCGCACCGCGAGGCCCATCGTGGAAGACCTCGCTGAACGGACCCACGAAACGGTCAACTTGGGTGTCGTGTCGGGAGAGGCCGTCGTCTACATCGACCAGGTCACCGGCACTCGATCGATCGTCAGCGTGAACTGGGTGGGCCAGCGCACGCCGCTGCATTGCACCTCCAACGGCAAGGTGTTGCTGGCGTCCATGAGTGAAACCGAACGAGCCCGCCTGCTGAAGGCCGGGCTTCCCAGGCTCACCCCCAAGACGATCACCGACCAGAAGGTGTTGCGGTCCCAGTTCTCCGAGATCGTGGCTCGGGGCTATGCGCAAACGATGGAGGAACTCGAGGAAGGACTGAACGCGGTCGCCGCGCCGATCCGTGGGATGAGTGGCGACGTCGTCGCGGCGCTCAGCGTGTCGGGACCGGCCTTCCGGATGCACGGAGTCGATCTTCCGCGGTTCGGCCGTGCCACGGCCGAGGCCGCCGCGGTGATCTCGCGCCGGCTGGGCTACGTCGACCGGGGCCGTCCGGCTGCCGGATGAAGGGGCCACACGAGATGACGATCAGCTGGGATGCGAACCGCATGGAGGCGCCGACGTTGCTCGACGCGATCGGCCGGACGCCACTGGTTCGGTTGCAACGCGTCAAGCCAGCCGGCGTCGAACTGATGGCGAAGGTGGAGTGGTACGGGCCGACCGGCTCGGTGAAGGACCGCATCTACGCTGCGATGCTCACGAAGGCAGAGGAGCGCGGCGAACTGCGGCCCGGCATGACGATCATCGAATGCACCACCGGCAACGCCGGCATCGCGTGCAGCGCGGTCGCCGCCATCAAAGGCTACGCGTGCACGATCGTGATGCCCGAGGGCATGAGCAACGAGCGCAAGCGCATGATCGCCGCGTACGGCGCGGAGTTGGTGCTGACCCCCGGCGCCGGGACCGACATCGACCTGGCGCTCGCACGCATGCGTGAGATCGTCGCCGCCGACCCCGATCGGTACTTCTTCCCGGGAGAGTTCGAGAATCCCGACAACCCGCAGGCACAGCTCGCGAGCGGCGAGGAGATCTGGGAACAGACCGGCGGTCGCGTCGACGCGGTCGTCGGCGCGCAGGGGACCGGGGGGTGGATCACCGGGGTCGCTCGCGCACTGAAGGTCCACGATCCCGCCTTGCTCGCGTTCGCGGTGGAGCCCAGCGAATGCCCGTTGATCTCCGAACAGCGGTGGGGCACCCACGGCGTGCCCGGCATCGGCGACGGCATCATCCCCCCCAACCTGGATCTGTCGTGCATGGACGGGGTGGTCACCGCCTCCACGGAGGAAGCCCTCGAGACAGCACGCCGGCTTGCTCGCGAAGAGGGCCTGCTCTGTGGTCCCTCCTCGGGTATCAACGTGGCGGCCGCGCACAAGGTGGCGGCCGCCCATCCGGAGCTGCACAGGATCGTGACGGTTATCTGCGACACCGGCCAGCGCTACCTGTCCGGGGAGCTCTTCGGTGAGAAACCCCAGGCCGATGAACCCGAACGGGAGCACGCGATCGATCCGGCGATCGTGGAGCAACTGGCCGCGAATCGCGACCGTCTCGAGTTCATCTCGTAGGACTCAGGCGAACCAGTCGCTGAGCGGCGGGCTCTGGCCCAAACCGGAGAGATCGCCCGAGCCGCGCAGCGAGGTGGCCGCGGCGACCATCGCGTTCACTGCGGTCCAAGTGAGGCCGCCACCCACGCTGAGGCGTTGCGCTCCCGCGTTCACGACCTCGGCCATCGACATCCCGGCCCACACCAGCACGTTCATGGGTTTGGAGACGGCGTCGTGGACGGCGCGGATCTCATCCGGCGTCGCCAATCCCGGCGCGAACAGGACGTCGGCGCCCGCGGCTTGGTACGCCAGCAGCCTGGTGATCGTGTCGTCCACGTCGGGGTTGCCGCGGATGTGGTTCTCGGCACGCGCCGTCAAGGTGAACGGGAAACCCAGACCGGCGGCGGTCTCGTGCGCGGCGGCGATCCGCTCCGCGGCGAACGCGGGTTCGTACAGCCCTTCGACACGATCGAAGTCCTCGATCGAGGCACCGACGGCACCGGCGCCGGCAACCGCAGTGATCGCGCGAACCACGTCGGCGGGGTCAGGCCCATAGCCGTTCTCCAGGTCGATCGACACCGGGAGGTCGGTGGCGCCGTCGAGCGCCGAGGCATGAGCGACGACCTCGTCCAACGTGACCGCGCCGTCGAGTCGCCCCAGCGTGAACGCGAAGCCCGAACTGGTGCTCGCCAGCGCGCGGAACCCCAGGGCAGCCATCACCCGTGCCGAACCCGCGTCCCACGGATTGGGGATCACGAACGGCTCGCCCTCGTGTAGTGCGCGGAACGCGACGGCCTTGGCCGCTTGCCTACTCGTCGCCGACATCGAGCACGACCTTCCCACGCTTGCCGGTTGCCTGCACGCGTTCGAACGCGGCGCGCGCCTCGCTCAACGGGAATCGTGAGTCGATCTCAGGTCGCAGCTCGCCTTCGTCGACCAGGCCGGCGAGCTCGACGAGCTGAGCGCCGTCGGGCTCGACGACGAAGTAGGTCGCCCGGAAGCGATCGGTGACCTCGGCCGCAGGTTCCTCGGCGACGGACACGAACCGACCGCCCGGCCGAAGGACCGAGACCGATCGCGTCGCCGCGTCGCCTCCCACGGTGTCGATGATCAGGTCGACCGGTGCGACCGTGTCTTCCAAGGCGGTGTTCCTGTCGACCACCTCGTGAGCGCCGAATCCCCGTGCGCGATCGGCGTCCTCGCTCGACGCCGTGCCGACCACGGTCGCGCCTCGACTCCGGGCGAGCTGTGTCGTGATGTGCCCGACGCCTCCCGTGGCACCCAGGATCAGCACGCGCTGTCCCTCCTCGAGTTCCCCTTGGTCGATCAGGGCTTGCCACGAGGTGAGTCCGGCCATGGGGACGGCCGCACTTCCGGCATGGCCGAGCACGGTGGGCTTCGGCGCCAGGATCCCGACCGGCACCACCACGAAGTCCGCCGCGGCGCCCGACGTCGTCAGGGCGTAGACACCGTCGCCCACCGCGAAGCCCGTGACGTCGGGTGCTGTTGCGTCGACGACCCCCGAGACCTCCCAGGACGGCGTCGCAGGGAGCCGATCCTCGGGCCAGCCCAGCTCGTCCTTCGTGATGGCCGCGGCGATCACCCGGACGAGGACCTCGCCGCCACTCAGCGTCGGGATGGGGATGCGTTCGAGCGTCAGGGACGCCGGATCGCCGGCCTCATGCAGTTGCACGGCGCGCATGGAGCCGCCGAACTCGGATCCATCATCGGTCACGACGATCTCCCTCGGTCGGGCCCGAAGGCCGTTAGTATCTTTCTAGCAAGATACTAACAGGGAAGCTTCTTTGCGGCTATGCTGGCTCCGTGAGCGAACGCCGGCCGGACCACCTCGATCGGATCGTGGAGCAATGGAGCAGGGAACGCCCTGATCTCGAGCTGTCTGCCTTGGCGGTACTCGGCCGGCTCTTCCGAATCGCGCACCTCGCCGGCGACGAACTCGGTCGAGGACTCGAGGGCTTCGACCTGCAACCCGGGTGGTTCGATCAACTTGCTGCTCTGCGCCGAGCCGGCGATCCCTTCGAGCTGAACCCGACGCAGCTGATGCGCACCACGATGCTCTCGTCCGGCGGCATGACCAAGCGCATCGACCAGCTCGCGGCCGCGGGGTTGGTCGAACGACGACCCGATCCGACCGACCGTCGAGGGACCCTGGTGCGGCTGACCCGCCGAGGGCGGCGCCTGATCGATGCGGCGATCGACGTGCACCTGGCGAACGAGCGCGCGATCCTGTCTTCGTTGAAGGTCGCCGATCGCCGCGAGCTCGATTCGATCCTGCGGAAACTCCTCGCGAGCCTCGACGCATCGGAGTGAGACACCAGCACGACTCAGATGTCGGTGTTGAAGGTGTCACAGTCGTCCGGGTTCCCGGAGTCGAAGCCGGCCTGGAACCACCGCACCCGCTGCGCCGACGAACCGTGGGTCCAGCTCTCGGGGTCGATCCGACCCGTGGTCGACGACTGGATCCGGTCATCACCGATGGCGGCAGCAGCGGTGAGGGCTTCGTTCACTTCGTCGGGCCCGAGTTCCTCGGACGTCAGGGTGTGACCCCACACGCCGGCGAGACAGTCGGCTTGGAGCTCGAGCCGC
>DATDJD010000357.1:0-2434 GCA_036520695.1 Actinomycetota bacterium | reverse complement strand
GCAGGAGGGGAGCGAAGCGCTGGATTCAGCTCGCGAGGAGGCCGACAGGGTGCTGGCCGGCCTGTCGGCACGGCGCGAGACATTGGTCGGACAACTCCAAGAGATGCAGTCGAGGTTGCTGGGGGTTGCGAAGGATCTGGAAGCGGTCATCGAGGACCCTTCGTCGGAGGCGGTCGCCGAGGTCGAAGTCGAGGTCGAAGCCGAGGCCGAGGCCGACAGCGACGCCATGGCCGAGGAGGCCTCGACCTCGAACACATCTGAGACCGACGAGGACGAGTTGCTCGACCCCCGATATGAAGACCTGTGGGTCTCTGCCGAGGGGAACACCGCGTCCACCGAAGCCGAGGTGCAGTTCGAGGACCTCTTCGCCGACGACGATGACGCCTCGGATCCGGATCCCTCCTCCGACCCGGACACCGGCTCCGAGAGCGATGCCGATGAAGAAGACGGTTCGATGGACCTTCCCGACCTGGCCTCGATCGAGCTCGACTTCGAAGAGGAACGCCCCGACACCACCGACTGAACGCGCGTCGCCGCCTTGAGCGATCGCGTCGCTCGGCTGGGATGATCGAGGGATGCCAAGCGATCTCGACGCGCGTCTTGCCGAGGTCGAGGCCCGATACGAATCGGTCTCGGCCCAGATGTCGCTGCCCGAGGTCATCGCCGACCATGACCAGCTGCGAACCCTGGGCCGATCGTTCTCCGAACTCGAAGAGATCGTTCGGCCGTATCGGGAGTACCGCGCCGCGAGCGAACAAGCGGCCGATGCCCACGCGTTGGCCAAGGCCGAGGACGATCCGGAGATGGAAGCGTTCTTCGTCGAGGAAGCCGACCGAGCTGACGAGCGTGTCGCGCAGCTCCGCTCCGTGCTGGAACACCTCTTGGTACCGAAGGACCCCGACGACGGCAAGGACCTGATCCTGGAGATCCGCGCTGGTGCGGGTGGGCAGGAAGCGGCCCTGTGGGCGGGCGAGCTCTACGAGATGTACCAGCGCTTCTCCGAGCGGCACCGGTTCACGACCGACGTGTTGGCGTCATCACCGAGCGATCTGGGCGGCTTCAAGGAGGTCTCACTGGAGGTCCGGGGCAAGGACGCCTACGGCAAGCTCAAACACGAGTCGGGGGTCCACCGTGTGCAGCGCGTGCCCGTCACCGAGTCGTCCGGTCGGGTCCACACCTCGACCGCCACGGTGGCCGTCCTACCGGAAGCCGAAGAGGTCGAGGTCGAGCTGCGGCCCGAGGATCTCCGGATCGAGGTGTATCGCTCCAGTGGCCCGGGCGGCCAGTCGGTGAACACGACCGACTCGGCGGTGCGGGTTGTCCACGTGCCCACGGGCATCAAGATCGAATGTCAGGAAGAGCGTTCCCAGCTCCAGAACAAAGAGAAGGCGCTGCGCTACCTCCGCGCCCGTCTGTTGCAGAAGGCTCAGGACGAAGCGCACGCCAAGGAGGCCGCTGCGAGGCGTTCCCAGCTGGGCACGGGGGACCGGTCCGAGAAGATCCGCACGTACAACTTCCCCGATGGAAGGGTGACCGACCACCGGATCAAGATCACCTCCCATCAGCTCCAGGACGTCCTGATGGGCGGCGGCGAGCTCGACCGCTTCGTCGACGAACTGAACAACGCCGAACGGGCCGCCCAGCTCGCCGACGGAGGCGAGGACGGTCAGCGAACGTGAACGTCCCGGTGGCCGATCCCGCCGCGCCCGGCGGCCCCACCGTGCACCAGGTGCTACGCCGAGCTGAGGCGTATCTCGATCGTCACGGGGTCGAAGGATCGGCGGCGAGTGCCGAGCTGCTGCTCGCACATGTGTTGGGCACCGACCGGGCCGCTCTGTCGCGCGGTCCCCGGACCCTCAGCCCGGCTGAGTCGAGGGCGTTCGGCAGAGCGTTGTGCCGTCGATGCCAAGGGGCTCCGGTGCAGCACCTGACCGGCGAGGTGGGGTTCCGTCACTTGGTACTGCAGGTGGGTCCCGGGGTGTTCATCCCCAGACCCGAAACCGAGGTGTTGGTCGAGGTGGTCCTCGCCGCTTTGCGTGGAGTGGCTCGTCCGAAGGTCGTCGATGTGGGGACCGGCACCGGTGCGATCGCGCTCTCCATCAAG
This sequence comes from Actinomycetota bacterium, assembly GCA_036520695.1. GTDB lineage: Bacteria > Actinomycetota > UBA4738 > UBA4738 > HRBIN12 > JAOUEA01. Next base: position 330 of record DATDJD010000357.1, on the reverse strand, counting down.
GACGAACGACCAGATGCCCGGGTCATCGCCGTCGATCGTGCTCTTGAGGCGGTTCGCCTGGCCGGCGCCAACGCTGCGCGGCTCGGGTTGGACGTCGAGGTGGTCGAAGGCGACCTCCTGACCTCCCTTCCCATCGACCGCCAGGATCCGTTCGATGCGGTCATCAGCAATCCCCCCTACGTCGCAGCGTCCGATCACGGAGATCTGCCGGCCGATGTCAAGGCCGACCCGTACGAAGCACTCGTCGGCGATCCTTCGATCTATGCGAACCTCGCACGCCAGGCGAGTGACCGATTGGCCCCGGGTGGGGTCCTCGGTGTCGAGATCGAA
>DATDJD010000356.1:0-2541 GCA_036520695.1 Actinomycetota bacterium | reverse complement strand
AAGCTCTCGATCATCAAGCAGTGTGAGGCGTCGCTGAAGCGTCTCCGTACCGACCGCATCGACCTCTATCAGATGCACCACATCGATCGCGACGCGTGGTGGGACGAGATCTGGGAAGCGATGGAACAGCTCAAGCGAACCGGCAAGATCCTTTACGTGGGTTCGTCGAACTTCGCGGGGTGGCATATCGCCCGCGGCAACGAGCTGGCGGGCGACCGCCATTCCCTTGGCCTCACCACGGAGCAGTCGGTCTACAACCTCACCGCGCGGACCATCGAGCTTGAGGTGATCCCGGCGGTGCAGGAGTACGGGATGGGCTTGATCTGCTACAGCCCGCTGGCGGGCGGCCTGCTCGCCGGGGCGCTCCAGAAGGTGGGCGCCGGGCGTCGCGGCGAGGAGTACATGCGCGGCGAGATCGAGGCGAATCGCGCCAAGCTCGATGCGTGGGAAGCGCTGTGCGCCGAGCTGGGTGAACGTCCGGCGGACGTCGCGCATGCCTGGTTGTTGCACCAGCCGGCGGTGACCGCACCCATCATCGGCCCGCGGACCGAGGAACAGCTGCTGGGTTCACTCCGCGCACTCAACATCCAACTCTCCGCAGAGGTCTTGTCGAAGCTGGATGAGATCTTCCCGGGCCCCGGAGGTCCGGCGCCCGAAGCCTACGCCTGGTAACCCCGGCGGGTTCGCCGTCGGTCGCGTTCTACGTCGCGCGCGAGGTCGGTTTCGGCGTCGAGCGGCACGTCGTACTTCATCCGGAGCCACAGGTCGTAGAGGAACCACGCCAGCATCACGACCAGGATCGGGTGACCGATCGCGAGGTCGATGTGTACCCAGTCGGTGATCTCGAAGGCCTCGGTGGTGAGCTGCGCGGTGACCAACGCCAGGAATGAGAACTCCAAGGTCCTTCGTGGCACCAGTGGCAGTGCCCATGCGACCGGCAGTATCCACGCGAAGTACCAGGGGAACAGCGTCGGCGAGAAGAGCATCATCAACAGGAACGACCACCCCCAAGCAGCGGCCAGGAACGACAACGATCCCTCTTGCGCATGGCGGATCACCTGACGCAACACCACGTAGAGCCCAGCTGCGAGGGCGATCACCATCGCGAGGCGCGCGAGGACGATCCCGACGCTCGCTCCGACGTCACCGGCGATGACCTTGCCGATCGATTCCAGGATCCGTTCCACCAGCGCGGGAGGCGCGATCCACGACCCGTGTTGGGCGAGTTCGACCATGCCCAACGTTGGGTTCTGCCACGAGATGAACGGGATGACGGCGAGTAGGCCGATCCCTGCCACGGTCCCGATGTGGGTCACGAGCACGCGGACCCGTCGTTCGGGCGCGGCACGGCTCGCGACGTAGGCGATCAGCAGGATCAGCGGGATCGCCGCGGAGACCTTCACCAGGGCTGCAGCGGTGAGGGCCACGGTGGCGGGCAGGGCTCGGTCGGTCGCGATCAGGTACAGCGCTGCCGACACGCCCAGCATGACGAGCACGTCGACGTGACCGCCCCCCACGGTGTGGAACAGGATCACGGGGTTGAGTCCGATCATCGCTGCTGCATACGTGGTCTTGGATGGCCGCACATGGTCGACGGTCTTGATGACGAACCACACCGAGGCCAGACTCGCCGCCACCGCGATCGCGCGGAAGGCCACGATCACGTCGGGGATCGATCGGAACACGGCCGTGATCGCGCCGGACATCCACACGAACACCGGTCCGTAGACCGAAGGGGTTTCACGCCAGTCCGGCCACGTGAATCGGAACAGGTCGTTGGCCGGGTAGTCGGCGGGCGTGTTGACGTATGGGTTGCCCCCGTACCGGCTCAGGATGCGTCCGTAGTAGGCGTAACTGAACACATCGCGTGACAGCAGCAGCGGCAGCAGCAGGATCGCGGCGTGGTACGCGATCGTGAGCGTCACCACGGTTCGTGTCGTGATGAGGCCACGCTCGGCAGCCCAGAGCACGAGCAGGAAGCACACTCCCGCCGAGATCATGGCCGCGAAGCCCAGCGCGATGAGGACGCCGTGAGGGAGACGATCCAGGAACAGCAGTTTCGCGAGGAGCTCGAGGGGGCCGTTGCCCTGACTCTCGGGCAGGACGGGATGATATGGCGAACCCGGTGTGGCCGCGACCAGGATCACCGCGCTCATGCTGAGGATCGATGCGGTGATCGCGCGGCGTGCGGTGAGCCATCCTTCGAGCGGTCGGACCAGGGCAACGCGATGCGACATGTCGGTGGAGCTTACGGGAATCGTGTTAGGGGCGTTTGGCGTGCAGGGAGGCCTCGATCTCGCTCGCAGCGGCGGTCACGGCAGGCGCGTAGTGGCGTCCTTTGAGCTGCCCGATCCGGTTGGCCGGGCCCGACACCGACACCGCCGCGGTCAAGGAGCCGTGTTGGTCGAACACGGGTCCGCTCACCGACGCGACACCCTCCTCCCGTTCTCCGATGGAATCGGCCCAGCCTCGCCGTTTCGTGGTGGCAACCTGACGTTGGAGCCGGTCACGACGGTCGGGATCCAGGTGTGCGGTGGCGCT
>DATDJD010000355.1:0-5061 GCA_036520695.1 Actinomycetota bacterium | reverse complement strand
GGCGCCGCTGGCGACGATGCGGATCGACGTTTCCTCGCCAGGCTCGACCTCTTCGTCATCGTCCAGGCCGTGCCATTCCGCGGCGGTCTCGCCGACCTGCACATCGAGGTCGTCGGGCTGCTCACCCCAGTCGAACTTCGGCTGCTCCCCAGGCGCGGGCAGGGTCAGCTCGATCTGCAATCCGCCGGTCGCACCCAGGGATCGATACCAAGCGTCGAACGCCTCGTCGTAAGCCTCCTGATCGTCGCGACGCGCGATCAGCGAAGCGCGGCCCGCCCAGTACAACGATTCGCGGTCGGTGAGCCCCATCGCCGCAACGGCCCGAACGAAGGTCAGGATGCGCCCTGTCCCCACGGGGAGCCCTCGCGTTCGAAGCTGCCGTCCGAACGCGACGAGCGGAGCGACCGGACCGGGCTCGATCGTCGAGCTGGCGCTCGCGATACCGTTGGCCATCGTCGCTACCCGGCGTTCTTGGATACATCGGCGCCGACGACATCGTCGAGTCGGGACGCAACCAAGGCATGATCCTCGTGGTCCTTCACGACGGCGCCGAGCGTGTCTGCGGCCATCGGCTCGGTGAGATGGTCGGCACCGAGGAACGCCAACGCATTGGCCCAGTCGATCGTCTCGGCGACACCGGGCAGCTTCGCCAGATCCATGTCCCGGATACGCGCGACAGCCTCTGCGACATCGCGGGCCAGTTGCTCGCCGACCTGCGGGGCACGCGCACGGACGATCGCGATCTCGCGGTCGAGCTGCGGATGGTCGATCCAGTGATACAAGCAGCGGCGCTTCAACGCATCGTGCAGTTCGCGTGTGCGGTTGGACGTGACGATGACGGCGGGCGGCGTGTGGGCCGCGATCCGTCCCACTTCGGGGATCGTGACCGCGAATTCACTCAGGATCTCCAGCAGGAACGCCTCGAACTCATCGTCGGCGCGGTCCAGTTCATCGACCAGGAGCACGGCATGATCACCGGCACGGATCGAGGCCAGGAGCGGTCGCTGAACCAGGAAATCCTCACCGAACAGATCTTCCACGTGGGACTGGGCGTCGGACGCGTCCATCGCCCGCACCGCGATCAGTTGGCGCGAGTAGTTCCACTCGTACAACGCTTGGCTGGCATCGATCCCCTCGTAGCACTGGAGCCGGATCAACTCACGGTCCAGCAATGTGGCCAGGGTCTTCGCCACCTCGGTTTTGCCGACACCTGCTTCGCCTTCGAGCAGCAGCGGCTTACCCAGCGACAGCGACAGGAAGATCGACGTGGCGAGTCCACGATCGGCCAGGTAGGAATGCTCGACGAGCGCATCTTGCAGCTGGTCGACCGAAGAGAACGGGAGGCCGGACATCGCGTCAGCCTACCGTGGGACGATCGTTGGGAGGCTCGCCATCGGTCGCCACTACAGACCGACCTCGGAACCGGAGACCGCCGGCGCCACGCCCGCTGCGGGCGGGACCCTGATGCCACTTTCGGTGATCGCCGCCGAGGCCCGTGCCCGCAGCGTCCGCTCCACGTCGAGGCGATGGTTCGGAAGGGTTTCGGCGACCGCCCGGATCACCTCGGCCGTGTCCGTGAGCTGGATGACACCAAGGACCGTCGGCGGTTCCCGCAGCCACCCTTTCATCGGCTCCTCTTCCTTCATCGTGGCGAAGAGCGACTCCAAGACCTCGCGGACCTTCTCGGGATCCTCGGTGAGCGCAACCCGAACGTCGACGATGGCTCGCCCCCACCCGCGGGTCTTGTTGCTCGTTACCTGGATGTTGCCGTTCGGGATCGTGCTGAGCGTGCCGTCGAACTGACGGACGATCGTCACGCGCAGGGTGAGTCCTTCCACGGTGCCACTCACCGGGCCCCCTTCGGTCTGTAGCTCGAGCACATCGCCCACGTCGAATTGCCCCTCGAGCGCGATGAACAGTCCTGCCAAGGTGTCGCGCACCACGGTCTGCGCGCCGAAGCCCAGCGCGACGCCAGCGATGCCGGCGCTGGCGAAGAGCGGCCCGAGCGGGACGCCCATCTCCGCCATCAACACGAGCAGCACCGTGGTCCACGCCACGATCTGCACCGTGCCGGCGATCAGTCCGATCACGGTCGCCCGTCGACGTAGGACATGCCCCTCGTGACGATCGTCCTCGACAGCGTCGGCCTTCCGCCGGGCCCGACGGGACCACATCTTGGTCGCGATCGTGACGGCCGCCGCGAGCCCGATCGCGATCGCGGTGCCGAACGCGACGTCGCGAACCCATTCCGCGGAGAACCGTTCCGCCTGCGCCAACAACTCCGTGACCATGCCGGCGACGATATCGCCTGCGGTGGCTGCGAGGCGGGAAGGTCCCTAGCCCATTGCCTCCTCGAGCGCTCGACGAACCAGCACCTTCGAGAGCTGACGCCGATACTCGGCACTGCCGAACGCATCCGAAGGCGGTGCAGTGCCTTCGTCGGCTCGTTCCGATGCCGTCGCCGGATCCGCCCCGCCCGCGAGCGCCTCCTCCACGCCGGCGGCGCGGATCGGCGTCTCGCCCATGTTCGTCAGGGCCACGGCCGCCGAACCGTTCTGCTGCACGGCGGCGACACCCACCAGCGCCCAGTCGATCGCGCGACGGTTGAACTTCAGGTATGCCCAGCCACCGCTCGTCTTCGGCACGCGGACCTCGGTGAGCAACTCGTTCGCCTCGAGATCCGGCGTGAACAACCCCTTGAAGAAGTCGGCGGCGGCCACGTCACGCGTCGCTCCACCTGGTCCGATCACCCGGAAGGTCGCACCGGTCGCCACCATCACGGTGGGCATGTCCGAGGCCGGGTCTGCGTGCGCCACGGAACCACCGATCGTGCCCATGTGCCGAACCTGCGGGTCACCGATCTGCGATGCGGCGTCGGCGACGATGGGACAGGCGGCCTGCAGCAGTTCGCTGTTCGCCACGTCGTGGTGGCGCGTCAGTGCACCGATCGCCACCACGTCGCCGTCCTCACGCACGTAGGACAGATCGCCGATGCGGCCGATGTCGACCAGCATCGACGGCTGCGCGAACCGAACCTTCATCAGCGGCAGCAGGGAATGCCCCCCTGCCAGCACCTTCGCGTCGTCGTTGCTGCTCAGCAGGTCGATCGCGTGTTCGGCCGAGTCGGCCCGGGCGTACTCGAAGGCGGCGGGGATCATGCTGCACCTCCTTGATCGTCCGGCGTCGCTCGGTCACCGGCGCTCCGGGGGCCTCCTGGCGACGCCTCGGCATTAGCGTCCTGGATAGCTCGCCACACGCGTTCGGGCGACGCGGGCTTGCCGACGTCGTTCACGCCCAGGTGTGCCAACGCATCGACGATCGCGTTCAGGACCGCCGGTGGTGAAGCGATCGTGCCGGCTTCACCGATACCCTTCACGCCAAGCGGGTTGGTGGTCGAAGGCGTCTCCTGGCTGTTGTCGGTCAAGATATGCGGGATCTCGACGGCGGTCGGCACGAGGTACTGCGTCATCGACGACGTGGTGAGGTTGCCGTTCTCGTCGTAGATAGCCTCCTCGTAGAGCGCCTCCGCGATGCCCTGTGCGACGCCCCCATGCACCTGACCCTCCACGATCATCGGGTTGATCACGGTGCCACAGTCGTCGACCGCCACGTACTTCACGATCTCGGTGGCACCGGTGTCGGTGTCCACCTCGACGACACAGATATGTGCGCCGGCCGGCCAGGTGAAGTTGGGCGGGTCGTAGACGGCCGTGGCGTTCAGGTGTGGCTCCACACCCGCCGGCAGGTCGTGGGCATGCCACGCGCTCACCGCCAGGTCCGGGATCGTTCGCGCCTTGTCCGGCGCCCCCTTCACCCGATAGGCGCCATCGGTCCAGTCCAGGTCGTCCTCGGAGACCTCCAACTCGTGTGCAGCGATCGTCCGAGCCTTCTCCTTGATCTTCTCCATCGCGAAGTGCAATGCAACGCCGCCGACGGACAACGAGCGCGACCCGTAGGTGTCCATGCCGAGCGGAGTGATCGCCGTGTCACCGTGGAGCACCTCGACCTTGTCGGGGTCGACGCCGAGCCCGTCGGCCACGATCTGCGACCAGCTGGTCTCATGCCCTTGACCGTGCGGCGAGGTGCCCGTCTTCACGATGATGCCGCCGCCGGGCGTGCATTCGATCGTGGCGCCATCCCAGCCGCCCGCGGCGTATCGCAGCGCACCCAGGATGTTCGACGGGGCCAGTCCACACATCTCGATGTAGGTCGACAGTCCGATACCGAGCTGCTTCGTGTCCCCGCTGTCGCGGCGTGCCTTCTGGTCCGCGCGCAACTGGTCGTAGCCCGAAAGCTCGAGCGCCTTGTCCAGGAGCGGCTCATAGTTGCCGGAGTCCACGTTCAGACCGCAGATCGCGGTCGTGGCCTCATCGAACGGCGGGTGGAGGTTCATCCTGCGAACGTCCGCCGGATCCTTGCCGATCTTCCGGGCGAACGCATCGACGAGGCGCTCCAGGACGTACGTGGCTTCGGGACGACCGGCACCACGGTAGGCGTCTGTCGGTGTGCAGTTCGTGACGATGCCTCGGAACTCGTACCAGTAGGTGTCGGGCTTGTACGGCCCCATGTAGACCCAGGCGCCAAGCTCCGGGATGCCCGGGGTGAGCAATTGGAAGTACGCGCCCATGTCGGCGAGCTCCACGAACTTGACCCCCAGGATCATGCCGTCTTCGGTACCGGCGAGCGTGCAGTCGTGCGTCACGCCGCGGCCGTGGATCGTGGCCACGTAGTTCTCCTGCCTGCCTTCGATCCATTTCACGGGGCGGCCGGTCTTCTTCGTCAGGGCGCACGCGAGCGCTTCTTCGGCGTAGACGTTCAGCTTGGAACCGAAGCCGCCGCCCACGTCGGGGGCGATCACCCGGAACTTCGGCTCCTCGAAGCCCACCACACCCGCAAGCGTCACCTTCGCGATGTGCGGGATCTGCGTGGCGCTGACCAACGTCCACTCATCCATCGCGGCGACGCCGTAGGCGAGGCACCCCCGAGGCTCCATCGCGTTCGGGATCAGGCGCGGCTGGTCGTAGGTCTCCTCCACGATCACCGGGGCCGTCTCGAACACGC
>DATDJD010000354.1:0-6605 GCA_036520695.1 Actinomycetota bacterium | reverse complement strand
TCTTCGGGCATGTTGACGGTCTTGGAGATGGCGCCGGAGATGAACGGCTGTGCCGCGGCCATCATGCGCACGTGACCCATGTAGTGGATGGGCTCGGCGCCCATGGCCGTGTCGAACACGGCGTAGTGCTCGGTCTTCAGGTGGGGTGCCTCGACCACCGAGTTGTGCTCGGCGATGTACGCGACGATGTCGTCTGTCTCCTCGGCGTCGTAGCCCAGCTTGTCGAGCGCCCGGGGCACCGTCTGGTTGACGAACTGCATCGTGCCACCCCCGACCAGCTTCTTGGTCTTGACCAGAGCGAGCTCGGGTTCGATGCCCGTGGTGTCGCAGTCCATCATGAGCCCGATCGTGCCGGTGGGCGCCAGGACCGAGGCTTGTGCGTTGCGATAACCGTGGAGCTCGCCCAGCGAGATCGCCTCATCCCATGAACTCGACGCCGCGGTGAGCACACCCTCGGGCACCAGGTCGGCGTCGATCTCGTCGGTCGCCGCGCGGTGCTTCTTCATGACGCGGATCATGGCGTCGCGGTTGGGCGCGAAACCCTCGAACGGTCCCATAACCTCGGCGATGCGCGCGCTGGTGCGGTATGCCTGGCCGGTCATGATGGCCGTGATGGCCCCGGCCCACGCACGCCCGGCGTCGGAGTCGTAGGGAAGCCCCCGCGCCATGAGCAACGCACCCAGGTTGGCGTACCCCAGCCCCAGCTGGCGATAGGCCTTCGCGTTCTCACCGATCTTCACGGTGGGGTAATCGGACTCGCCCACCACGATCTCCTGGGCCGTGAAGACGACCTCGACGGCGTGCTTGAAGCTGGCGACGTCGAAGCCCCCGTCGTCCTGCAGGAACTTCATGAGGTTGAGCGAGGCCAGGTTGCATGCGCTGTTGTCCAGGTGCATGTACTCGCTGCAGGGGTTGGACCCGTTGATCCGACCCGAGGCGGGGCAGGTGTGCCACTCGTTGATCGTGGTGTCGTACTGCATGCCCGGGTCGGCGCACTGCCAGGCAGCGTCGGCGATCTGCCGCATCAACCCACGAGCGCGGATCGTGTCGACGGTCTCGTCGCTGGTGACGGCCTTCAGCTTCCAGTCCTGATCCTGCTCGAACGCGCGCATGAACTCGTCGGTGACCCGCACGGAGTTGTTGGCGTTCTGATACTGGATCGAGGCGCTGTCCTTGCCGTCCAGGTCCATGTCGAAGCCGGCGTCACGCAACGCGCGGGCCTTCTGCTCTTCATTGGCCTTGCACCAGATGAAGTCCTCTACGTCGGGGTGATCGACGTTGAGGATGACCATCTTGGCGGCGCGCCGGGTCTTGCCACCGGACTTGATCGTGCCTGCGCTGGCGTCGGCGCCACGCATGAAGCTGACCGGACCGCTGGCGGTACCACCACCGGCGAGGGTCTCCTTAGACGAACGGATCTTGCTGAGGTTGATGCCCGAACCGGAACCGCCCTTGAAGATCGTGCCTTCCTCGACGTACCAGTTGAGGATGGAGCTCATGTGGTCGTCGACCGCCAGGATGAAGCAGGCCGAGCACTGCTGCGGCGTGTCGGGCACGCCCACGTTGAACCAGACCGGCGAGTTGAAAGCCGCCTTCTGGGTGACGATGAGGTGGGTCAGCTCCTCGGCGAAGACCTGCGCATCCTCGGAGGTCGCGAAGTAGCCGTTCTTGGTGCCCCACCCTCGGATCGTGTCGACGACACGGCCGGCCAGCTGACGAACGCTGGATTCGCGTTGGGGCGTGCCCAGGGTTCCGCGGAAGTACTTCTGCGCCACGATGTTGGTGGCGTTCTGTGACCAGGTCTTGGGGAACTCGACGTCACGCTGTTCGAAGGCGTTGCCGCCCTCCTTGTAGTTGGGGATCACCGCGTCGCGGGTCTCCCATTCCACGTCCTCGAACGGGTGTCGTCCTTCGGTCGTGAAGTAACGCGTGAACGTGAGTCCCTCGCGGATAACCTCAACGTCGCCCTCTTTGGTCGCCACTTGGGCACCCCTCCTCTTGCTCGTGCCTGGCTGTCGAACCTGGCCTGTGGATAGCCTGGGGAAAAGAACCACATCCATGTGATTTCGGCTCGGTGATTCTGTCGCGGGACACGGCCAACGTCAACATCATGTGGCAAGATTTCTTGTCACCCACAACATCTAGTATCTCACCACCGAGATCGGACGACAGCCTCGATCGGGTGAACCGGCGGTTTCAGGCCGGAGAACGGCGCTTGGCGGGCACCTTCTTCTGCAGCGAAACCAGTTCGCGTTGGAAGTCGGCGGCACCCTCGAAATCCTTGTACACCGATGCGAAGCGCAGGTACGCGACCTCGTCGGTCTTGCGCAGCGCGGCCAAGACTTCTCCCCCAACGACCTGGGAAGCCACCTCGGGTCCCTGCCGTCGGAGGCGGATCTGGATACGATCCACCATGTCCTCGACCTGGGTCGGCGTGACGGGGCGATCGGCCAGTGCGTTCCGGATGCCGGCGGCCAGCTTCTCGCGGTTGAAGGGGTCCTTCGAACCGTCGCGCTTGACCACGACCAGCCCCACGTCCTCGATCCGCTCGAACGTCGTGTAGCGCCGCGAGCACGCACCGCACTCGCGCCGTCGACGGATGGCCGCGCCGGTGTCGGCAGGCCGGGAATCGACGACGCGGTCTTCGTCGGCGTCGCACCAAGGGCATCGCATGATCGTGGTAGCCACAACATGTTGTGGCTGCGCGAACGGTACCCGCAGGATGGTGTGTCGTCAACGAGCGGCCGGGACATGCAACACCGTGCCGGGTTGCAGGGAGCCGGCATCGATCTGGTTGCGTGCTTCGATCTCGTCGACGACCTGCCGGGGATCACGGCCGCCGGCCACCTGCGACGCGATGGCCCACAACGTGTCCCCGGGCTCGACCACATACGTGCGGTCCGCAACCGGCCTCATCAGCTGGCCGTCGGCACCGAACGCAGCCGTGATCGGCCCCGCCAGGACCCCGGTAACCCCGAGACCGGCGAGGAGTAGAACGATCCGTCGACGAACGTATGTTCGATGCATGAGGTCGTCATGTTTGCCGAACGTCTGTTCGATGTCAACCTGATTTCCGAACATATGTTTGCACCTCCCCCGGTGGACTGTTAGCGTCCGCTGGCAGGTCGCGCCCGTGGGCGCGCCATCGAGGGAAGGCTAACGACCATGACTGACACGGCATCCGAGCAGTCGCCCATCACCGTTCGGCAGCAACGCATCCTGGACTTCATCGCTGAGACGGTTCGCGACCGGGGCTACCCCCCCACCGTCCGCGAGATCGGTGAAGCGGTCGGGCTCACGTCCTCGTCGAGTGTGCATGCGCAGCTCGCCAACCTCGAACGGAAGGGTCTGATCCACAAGGACCCCACCAAGCCGCGTGCCATGGCTCTCTCCGAGCCGAAAGCCGACGCGGTCACCATCCCGCTGCTAGGCCGGATCGCGGCCGGTGCCCCCACCTTGGCGACCGAACACGTCGAGGACTATCTCGCCGTTCCGGAAGGATTCGCGGGCGAAGGCGATCACTTCGCCTTGAAGGTGACCGGCGAATCGATGATCGGCGCAGGCATCTTCGACGGCGATGTCGTCGTCATCCGATCCCAGGAACACGCACGCGACGGTGACATCGTCGCCGCGCTGTTGCCTGGTCCCGCCGAGGATGAGGCTACGATCAAGCGCCTGGGCCACGAGGGCGACCGGGTCATGCTGATCCCCGAGAACCCGGCGTTGGACCCGTTCGAGATGCCGGACGGTCGCATCATGGGGAAGGTCGTCGCCGTCCTGCGCAAGCTCTGAAGCGACCGGTTGGGTCGGCGATATCAGCCCGCTTCGGGTGCCGCGGAACGCCGTTCCGACCGCACGAACTCCCGGACAGCCGCCAGCTCGCGTAGTCCCACGCGTGCGTGCACCACGGTGCCCGAAGGATCGTGTCGCGTCGATGACACCTCAGCGTCTCGATACAGACGTGCTATGAGGTCCTCACGGCCGTAGGGAACCAGCAGCTCGACCTCGACCGGCGGGTGCGGCAACGCTTCCTCGAGTGTCTCCAGCAGCCCCTCGATGCCCTCCCCCGTCAGGGCCGACACGGGCACCGAGCCCGGGTGGCGGCGGGCCAGACGGGCGCGTTCGGACCCTGCGAGGCCGTCGATCTTGTTGAGCACCAGGATCTCGGGAACGTCACCAGCACCGATCTCGGCCAGCACTCGCCGCACCGCATCGATCTGCTCGGTCAGGTGCGGTGAGGCGGCGTCGGCGATATGCACCACGAGCTCGGCGAGCGTGACCTCCTCGAGCGTCGAACGGAACGCCTCCACCAGGTCGTGCGGAAGTTTGTCCACGAAGCCCACCGTGTCGGTGACGGTGCATCGACGGCCTTTCGGCAACTTCAGCCGACGGACGGTGGGGTCGAGCGTCGCGAACAGCTGATCCGCGACCAGAACATCAGCCCCCGTGATCCGGCGCATGAGGGTTGACTTGCCCGCGTTCGTGTAGCCCACGATGGCGGCCTGCGGGATCCCGCTGTCCTGACGGCGAGCGCGCTTGGTCTCACGGGTCTTCGCCAACGACCGGATGTCGCGGCGGAGCTTGGCGATACGGCGTTGCAGGTGCTGACGGTCGACCTCCATCTTCGTCTCGCCGCCGCCGAACCTCGTACCGATCCCACCGCCGGACCGGCTCATGGCCTCACCCCAACCCCGTAGGCGCGGGAGCAGGTAGTTCAGCTGCGCCAGCTCGACCTGGACCTTGCCCTCTCGACTGCGGGCGTGCAGCGCGAAGATGTCCAAGATCAAGGCGGTCCGGTCGATCACCTTCACCCCGAGTCGGGATTCCAGCGTCCGAAGGTGGCCGGGCGTGAGTTCCCGGTCGAAGACCACCAGCTTGGCCTCGTTCGCGTGCACCAGGTGGTGGAGATCTTCCATCTTGCCTCGCCCGATCCACGTGGCGGGGTCGGGTTCGCTGCGGGACTGCACCATGCGGGCCACCGGCTCGGCCCCGGCAGAATCGGCCAACGCCGCGAGTTCGTCCAAGTCCTCTTCGATGATCCCCGGCCCGATCCCCACCAACACCGCCCGCTCACGGACCGACGGCCGCCACGTCGCCGACAGAGGCGACTCCAGCACCATGGGATCGGGGGCGGCACGCCGGGCGCGTTCGCGGCCCGGTGTTCGCTCGTCGGTCAACTCGAGACCCTCATCCCATGGACGAGCCGAAGTCGCGCAGCAGCTCGTTGAGGCGAACCTTGTCGTCGGTGGCTTCCGTGCGGTAGCCGATGATGAGGCCACAGGGGAGGGCGTAGTCGCCGGCGGGGAACGACCGAGGCCGGGTGCCGGGGATCACGATCGCATCATCTGGCACCACGGCCCGATACTCCACGGGCTCGGCGCCGGTGACGTCGATCACCGGGGTGTTGCCCGTGATGATCACGCCCGCGCCCAACACGGCGCGCGCGCCGACGTGGGCCCCCTCGACGACGATGCAGCGTGACCCGATGAATGCGCCGTCTTCCACGATCACCGGGGACGCCTGGAGCGGCTCGAGGACGCCGCCGATGCCGACACCTCCCGCCAGGTGGACGCCAGCGCCTATCTGGGCGCACGAGCCCACCGTGGCCCAGGTGTCGACCATGGTGCCCGGACCGATCCAGGCGCCGATGTTGACGTAGCTGGGCATCAGGACCACGCCCGGGGACAGGAACGCGCCGTAGCGCGCCGTCGCCGGCGGGACGACCCGAACCTGCAACTCGTCGTACCCGTGCTTGAGCGGGAGCTTGTCGTGATATTCGAAGGGACCGGTCTCCACGCTCTGGAGCCCTCGCACCGCGAAGAACTGCAGGACCGCCTTCTTGGCCCACTCGTTGACCACCCAGGGATCACCGGATGCGCCCCCAGGCTCAGCGACGCGAACCTGCCCGCGATCGAGCAGATCGATCACGGCCTCGACGGCGTCCGCGTCGGGCGTCCCGGATCCCCATGAGGTCTCGATCCTCGTGCGCAGTTCCGCCAGATCGCTCACGTTCGCACCCTCTGGAACAGCGCATCCATCGCCGATGCCGCTCGCTCGCAATCCTCCACCGTCGGCACCATCGCCATCCGCACGTACCCCTCCCCTTCCGGTCCGAAGAACGAACCGGGGGCCACGATGACCCCGGCTTCCTCGAGCAACTCGAGCGCCCACGGGAGCGACGGCCCGCCGTCGGGCACTGCGACCCAGAGGTAGAACGTCGCCTCGCTGCCGGCGACCTGGATACCATGACGTTCGAACAACGACAGGAAGACCCGGCGCTTGACCGCGTATCGATCGCGGTTCTCGATCACGTGCACCTCATCGTTCCATGCCGCCACGCTGGCTCGCTGCACGAACTCTTGCGGTGTCACTCCGACGCTGGGGCGCAGCCGCTGCAGCGCCCCGATCAACTCGGGGTCACCCGCCGCGAACCCGCTGCGGTAGCCCGTCATCGACGAGCGTTTCGACAGCGTGTTGATCGCGAGCACGTTGGTCAGGTCTCCAACCTGGAGCGAACTTGCGGGTGGACCTCCCGGCTCGAACCACAGCTCGCTGTAGGCCTCATCGGATGCCAGGAGGACATCGTGGGCTCGGCATCGCTCGGC
>DATDJD010000353.1:0-2378 GCA_036520695.1 Actinomycetota bacterium | reverse complement strand
TGGGGCGCCGTGCCCGCGGCGCGTCGCTCGCGGACGAGAACACGCGGATATCAGCGGTCCGCAGGGAGCGAGGTTGCCGGCGGAGCTGATGATCTGCGCTCGCAGGACCCGTCGGTGCCGCGGGTTCTGTCCGTGTCATGCTTCTTGGCGCCCCCACCTGGTGTTTTCGGACCGTGGGCGGAGGCTAGACCCTGGTCCACCGTGCGTCCAGCGCACGCCTGTTCGGTCGAGAAGTGGCCAGGCGGTGGTCGACGATGGAAAGATAGGAGCCATGAAGATCCCGTGGCCCGTCCGCAGCGTGATCGCCGGCGCCGCTGGAACGACCGCGATGAGTCTGGCGTATGGATCCGAGCGACGCATCCGTCACGCCACGACCCAGCTCGACTACGACGACAGCCTGGTCCCGGGTCAGATCGTTGCCGGCGTCCTGCACCTGCCGAACGTGACCGAGAAGAGGGACGCGGAACTGGGTACGGCACTTCGGTGGGGCTATGGTTCGGCGTTCGGCGTGTGGCATGGAACCCTGCGCAAGGTCATGCCCGAGCCATGGGCCGCTCTGGTCTTCGGCGCCACCTTGATGACGGCGACGTTCACCTTGTTCCCGCTGCTCGGCAAAACCCCACCTCCGTGGAAGTGGCCACCGGACGTGCTCGCCACGGCCATCGGCACCCATGCGGCGTACGTGCTCACCGTCGCGACCGTGGACGATGTGCTGAACGGGCAGCGGGATCGGACGTGAGCGAGAGTCACGCGAAGGGTCTCTCCCATCGCCCGTTGAAACGACTGCTGGTCGCCTTCGTTTCGCTGGACAGTTTCGGGTCGGTGATGGTGCTGATCCTAGTGACCTACGCGTTGTCGGTGAGCGTCGACGCGGCATGGGGGCAGTCGCTGGTGCTCGTCCTGCAGATCGCCACGGTGTGGCTCGCGTTGCGGATCGCGCAGGCCCGCCGGGGGGTGGTGCTCGGGGCGAGCATCGCGCTCGCGTTCGCCGGGGTGATCGCTGCACTCAACGTGGTCGGCGTGGGCGAGACGGACCTGGCGGCACCGGTGTTCCTCGTGAGCGCGCTGCTCTACTTCATCGCGCCCATATCGATCCTGCGGGCGTTGATCTCCAAGTCGCAGGTGGACCAAGAAACCGTGCTGGGCGCGATCGACGCGTACCTGATGGTAGGCATGTTCTTCGCCTATACCTACATGGCATTGGGTGCGATCCACTCGCCGTTCTTCGAGAACGGTGGACAGACGACGGTCGCACAGGCGCTGTTCTTCAGCTTCACGACCCTGACTACCACTGGCTACGGCAACCTCGTGCCGGCGGGCAACCCGGGGCAGTCCTTCGCGGTGCTCGAGATGTTGATCGGACAGCTGTTCCTGGTCACGGCGGTGGCCAAGGTCATCAACGCGTGGCGACCAGCCAGATGGAAGGCCGAGCAGCCGGAAGATGACGCTGCATCGGAAGCTCCGAAGTAGCGGCTGATCAGATCTGCGGATAGCTCCCCAGCAGCGACAGGCCGAACACCAAGAAGACCAGGGCGACGACGATGAGGCCGATGCGGGCCTTCTTCACGTCGAAGCGCTGCGAGATCGCGATGAGGAACAGCACCATCGCCATGATGACCGTGACGCGCACGAACCCCTCACCCGTCTCCCGGGAGGATGCACCGGCTTCGAACGCCTCCGATGCCTGCCGATCCAGTTCGGCAGCCTTCTCGTCCAGCGGGCTCGTGTAACTGGGCATGAACATCGGACCCGGCGGGGCGTCGGGATCGTGGAGCGGATCCAAGGCCAACCAGTCTTCGAACGCGACCTCGTAATTGTCGGTGAACCGCCGCCTGAACAGGGCGGTTGCCTCTTGGTCCCCGCTGGTCTTGGCCAAGAGCCAGGAGTTCAACGTGCTGGTGTCGAACAACAGCTGTTGGCCGGCCTCCGTCGCTGCGAGGTCTTGTTCCACCCGGTACTTCGACGCTTCGGCATAGCGTTCCGCGGACAGACCGTCCCACCGCGCCGACTGATAACCGCTCCACGCGGTCGCGATGGCGACGATCGCGAGCAGGATCGCCTCGCCGATCTCCAGGAAGCGTTCAGGGCGGGTCGGGTCGTTCGACCCCCCGGCATGCCCGCTCTGCTCGTGCAGGTGGTGGGCGATCTCGACGTTCGCGCCTTCGGGCATCTACGAGGTCTCTGCCGCCGAGCCCACGCGCTTGATCGCGACCGACACCGCCCACAGCAGGCCGCCGTAGAGCGCGACCACGATGCCGACCGGGATCCAGTCGATCCCGGTCACGAACAAGATCACCGCGCCGACGAGGGCCCCCCCGATGCGGACGAGGTCCGCATGGCCGGCCAGCCAGACGTCGAGTTCACTGCCCTCCGGTCGT
>DATDJD010000352.1:0-2377 GCA_036520695.1 Actinomycetota bacterium | reverse complement strand
TGGGGCGCCGTGCCCGCGGCGCGTCGCTCGCGGACGAGAACACGCGGATATCAGCGGTCCGCAGGGAGCGAGGTTGCCGGCGGAGCTGATGATCTGCGCTCGCAGGACCCGTCGGTGCCGCGGGTTCTGTCCGTGTCATGCCTGTTGGCGCCCCCACCCGTGTTCTTCCGACCGTGGGCGGAGGCTAGCCCCTGGTCCACCGTGCGTCCAGCACTCGCCTGTTCGTTGAGAAGTGGCCAGGCGGTGGTCGACGATGGAAGGATAGGAGCCATGAAGATCCCTTGGCCCGTCCGCAGCGTGATCGCCGGCGCCGCTGGAACCACCGCGATGAGTCTGGCGTATGGATCCGAGCGGCGAATCCGTCACGCCACGACCCAGCTCGACTACGACGACAGCTTGGTCCCGGGTCAGATCGTTGCCGGCGTCCTGCACCTGCCGAACGTCACTGACAAGGGTGACGCGGAACTAGGCACGGCGTTGCGGTGGGGGTATGGCTCGGCGTTCGGTGTGTGGCACGGAACCCTACGCAAGGTCATGCCCGAGCCTTGGGCCGCGTTGGTGTTCGGCGCCACCCTGATGACGGCGACGTTCACACTGTTCCCGCTCCTCGGTAAGACACCTCCACCTTGGAAGTGGCCACCGGACGTGCTCGCCACCGCCATCGGCACCCACGCGGCATACGTGCTCGCCGTCGCGACGGTCGATGATGCGCTGAACGCACCCCGGGACCGGACGTGAGCACGACCCACACCAGGAGCAAGCTGCATCGGCCGGTGAAGCGACTGTTGCTCGCCTTCGTCTCTCTGGACAGCTTCGGGTCGGTGATGGTGCTGATCCTGGCGACCTACGCGCTGTCGGTGAGCGTCGACGCGGCATGGGGGCAGTCGCTGGTGCTCGTCCTCCAGATCGCAACCGTGTGGCTCGCGTTGCGGATCGCGCAAGCCCGTCGGAATGTGATCCTCATGGCGAGCATCGCGCTCGCGCTCGCGGGGGTCATCGCTGTGCTCAACGTGGTCGGTGTGGGCGAGACGGACCTGGCGGCGCCGGTGTTCCTCGTGAGCGCCCTGCTCTACTTCATCGCGCCGATATCGATCCTGCGGGCGTTGATCTCCAAGTCGCAGGTGGACCAAGAAACCGTGCTCGGCGCGATCGACGCTTACCTGTTGGTGGGCATGTTCTTCGCCTACACCTACATGGCGCTCGGTGCGATCAACTCACCGTTCTTCCAGGGTGGGGAACAGGAAACGGTCGCACAAGCGCTGTTCTTCAGTTTCACGACCCTGACGACCACCGGCTACGGCAATCTGGTGCCGGCGGGCAACCCAGGGCAGTCATTCGCGGTGCTGGAGATGTTGATCGGACAGCTGTTCTTGGTCACTGCGGTGGCCAAGGTGATCAACGCGTGGCGACCAACCAGATGGAAAGCCGAGCAGCCGGCAGATGACGCT
Organism: Actinomycetota bacterium; assembly: GCA_036520695.1. Taxonomy (GTDB): domain Bacteria; phylum Actinomycetota; class UBA4738; order UBA4738; family HRBIN12; genus JAOUEA01. The sequence goes on along the minus strand of DATDJD010000352.1, from coordinate 929 downwards.
CCGCCAGACGCGCCGTAGCGGCCGATCAGATCTGCGGATAGCTCCCCAACAGTGAGAGGCCGAACACCAGGAAGACCAGCGCGACGACGATGAGACCGATCCGGGCCTTCTTCACATCGAAGCGCTGCGAGATCGCGATGAGGAAGAGCACCATCGCCATGATGACCGTGACGCGCACGAACCCCTCACCCGTCTCCCGGGAGGATGCACCGGCTTCGAAGGCCTCCGATGCCTTCCGGTCCAGCTCGGCAGCCTTCTCGTCCAGCGGGCTCGAGTAACTGGGCATGAACATCGGACCCGGCGGGGCGTCGGGATCGTGGAGAGGATCCAATGCCAACCATTCTTCGAACGCGACCGCGTAGTTGTCGGTGAACCGCCGCTTGAACAGGGCGGTCGCCTCCTGGTCCCCGCTGGTCTTCGCCAAGAGCCAGGAGTTCAACGTGCTCGTGTCGAACAACAGCTGTTGGCCGGCCTGCGTCGCTGCGAGGTCTTGTTCCACCCGGTACTTCGACGCCTCGGCGTAGCGTTCAGCGGATAGACCGTCCCACCGCGCCGACTGGTACCCGCTCCACGCGGTCGCGATCGCGACGATCGCGAGCAGGATCGCCTCGCCGATCTCCAGCCATCGCTCGGGCCTGGAGGGGCCGTTGGGGCCGCGATCCCCATGGGCACCGTGCTCGTGCAGGTGGTGGGCGATCTCGACGTTCGCGCCTTCGGGCATCTATGAGGTCTCTGCCGCCGAGCCCACACGCTTGATCGCGACCGACACCGCCCACAGAAGGCCGCCATAGAGCGCGACCACGATGCCGACCGGGATCCAGTCGATCCCGGTCACGAACAAGATCACCGCGCCGACGAGGGCCCCCCCGATGCGGACGAGGTCCGCATGGCCGGCCAGCCAGACGTCGAGTTCACTGCCCTCCGGTCGT
>DATDJD010000351.1:0-33535 GCA_036520695.1 Actinomycetota bacterium | reverse complement strand
GGCGCGAAGTCCAACTCGGACTCGTTGACGTCGGGGGGCAGCACGTTGATGTCCATACCGCGACACGCATAGAGGTAGTACGGCTTGCGATCCTTGTCGTCCTTGACCGACGTGAGCACCGCCGCCATGTACTCCACCGGGTGATGCGCCATGAGGTAGGCGGTTTGGTAGGCCACCAATCCATAGGCACACGCGTGTGAGGCGTTGAACCCGTAGTCGGCGAAGGGGACGATCATGTCGAACATGTCCGCCGCGAGCTTGTGGTCGTACCCCTTGCCCACCGAGCCTGCGATGAACTGCTCCTTGAACGGCATGAGCACGTCGATCTGCTTCTTGCCCATGGCCTTGCGGAGCGTGTCGGCCTGCCCCATGGAGAAACCTGCGAGGGTGACGGCCACCTGCATGACCTGCTCCTGATAGATCATGACCCCGTAGGTGTCCTTCAGGATGGGCTCGAGGTCCTGGTGCGGGTAGGTGACCTTCCTTCGCCCGTGCTTGCGCTCGGCGTACTCGGTGTGCAGGCCGCTGTTGAGCGGACCCGGGCGGTAGAGGGCGACCAGGGCCATGAGATCTTCGAAACGGTCGGGCTCGAGCACCTTGATGAGCTGGCGCATGCCGGCCGATTCCATCTGGAACACGCCGGTCGTCTCGGCACGCTGCAACATGCGATAGGTGGCCTCGTCGTCAAGGGCCACGTGGTCGATGTCGAGTTCGATGCCTCGAGCACGGAGGTGGTGAAGGGTGTCCTCGATGACCGACAGGTTGCGCAGACCCAAGAAGTCCATCTTCAGCAACCCCAGCGCCTCGACACCGTTCATGTCGAACTGGGTCACGATCTTCTTGGAGTCGTCGCGTGAGTCCTTCGACAGCTTGAGCGGCAGGTAGTTCACGAGCGGTGCGTCACCGATCACGACACCGGCAGCGTGCACCGAGTCCTCGCGGCGAAGCCCTTCGAGGGCTCGCGCGGTCTCGATGATCTCCTTGGCTTCGGGTTCCTTCTCGTAGGCGGCCGCGAGGTCCGGCGAAAGCTTGAGCGCATCCTCGATCGGGTAGTCACGGCCCATGACGGCGGGGGGGTACATCTTGCAGAGCCGGTCCCCCACCACCGGCGGGAACCCCAGGACCCGCGAGGCATCGCGGATGCCCTGCTTGCCCTTGATGGTCTGGAACGTGACGATCTGGGCCACGTGATCCACGCCGTACTTCTCGGTGGCATACCGGATCACTTCATCCCGCCGGCGCTCATCGAAGTCCATATCGATGTCCGGCATCTGGATGCGGTCAGGGTTGAGGAAGCGCTCGAACAACAACCCGTACCGCAACGGATCGAGGTCGGTGATGCGCAAGCAGTACGAGACCACCGAGCCGGCCGCGCTGCCGCGACCTGGCCCCACTCGGATCCCATGCTCGCGGGCGTAGCGGATGAGATCCCACACGATCAGGAAGTAGCCGCCGAAACCCATGGACAGGATGACGCCGAGCTCGGTCTCGATGCGATCGCGGATCTGTGGCGTGATCTCGTCGTAGCGCTCCGCTGAGCCGGCCTCGACCAGCTGGCGCAGATACACGTCGCGGTCGAGGCCGCCGGGCGTGTCGAACCGCGGCAGGTGGTAGCGCTGGTCGGCCGGCGCGCGGTCACCGTAGACCAGGTCGAGCTCGCATCGTTCAGCGATCGCGAGCGTGTTGTCGCAGGCTTCGGGAAGCTCCCGGAAGACCTCGCGCATCTCCTCGGCGCTCTTGAGGTAGAACTCCTCGGAATCGAACCGAAGTCGCTTGGTGTCGGTCTGCACCTTCTGTTGTTGGATGCACAACAGGACGTCGTGCGGCTTCGCGTCTTCCTTCAGGGTGTAGTGCAGGTCGTTGGTCGCCACGATCGGGATGTCCAGCGAGCGTCCGAGTTCGATCTGGCGGCGAAGGATCTTGTGCTGGTCGGCGATGCCGTGATCCATCACCTCGATGAAATAGTTCTCGGGGCCGAAGATGTCCCGATACTCCCCCGCGATCGCTGCTGCCTTGTCCTCTTGACCGTTGAGCAGTGCGACCGACGTTTCGCTGGACAGGCACCCGGACAGACAGATGAGCCCCTGTGAGTATTCGGCCATCAGTTGTTTGTCCATGCGAGGGCGGTGGTAGAAACCCTCGAGGTGGGCGTAGCTGACCAGCTTGAGCAGGTTGCGGTAGCCCGTCTCATCCTGGGCCAACAGGGTGAGGTGGTAGTACTTCTCCTGACTCTCTCCGGGGTTGCGATCGAAGCGCGAACCGGGCGCGACGTACGCCTCCACGCCGAGGATGGGCTTGACGCCCGCTTCGCGTCCGGCCTCGAAGAAGGGCAGGGCGCTGAACATGGACCCGTGGTCGGTGACCGCGACCGCGGACATACCCAGCCGCTGGGCCTCGCTGAAGATCGTGGGTGCGCCTGGGTTGGCCTTCGGCGGAACGATGCGAGCAGCGCCGTCGAGCAGCGAGTACTCGGAATGGACGTGGAGGTGGACGAAATCGCCCGTGTGGCTGCGGGACATGGAACCGGATGTGGAGCCGGTGGTGGGGTCAGACATCGCCGCTGCTCGGGCCTCCTTCGGGGAGGTTATCCACACCTTCGCCGCAAGGTGTGGAGAACTTACATGGTTGTGATTCGCGGGGAAGTCACGGTACGCCCGGCTCCGAACAGCGTCAAGGTCGCAGGTGGCGAAGGGCGGCGCGATCGGATCCTGGGCTCAGCCCCCGTCCGCGTCCAGCGCTCTCGCCTTCTGCAGCGCTTCCTCCAGGTCCTGCGGCAACGGTTCGGTCACCTCGACCCGCTCCCCCGTCATCGGGTGGTCGAACGCGACGCTCGCCGAGTGCAGGAAGGGACGTTCCAGTCCCAGCGTTCGAGCCAGATCACCCGTGCCCCCGTATGCCCGGTCGCCCAGGATCGGGTGATCGATCGCCTGTAGGTGAACCCGGATCTGATGGGTCCTGCCCGTCCGCGGTGCCGCCTGCAGCAACGTCGCGCCCTCGAACCGTTCCTGCACGTCGAAGACGGTCTCGGCATCGCGGCCCTCCGTGCGGTCCACGACGACGCGATCCGCCCTGCGCCCCAATGGGGCGTCGACCGCGAAGTTGTCGTGTTCCACCACTCCCCGCACCAGCGCCAGATACAGGCGTTCGACGTCGTGGCGTTTCATCATGGCGGCCAGCTCCCGATGAGCGTCGTCGTTGAGCGCCACCAGCATCAGACCCGAGGTGCCGGCATCCAGCCGGTGCACGATCCCGGGCCGAAGCGGTCCGCCCACCGACGAAAGGGGCACCTCCATGCCGAGGAGCCGGTTCACCAAGGTGCCTGCACGTCGGCTCGCCGTGGGATGGGAGATGAGCCCGGCGGGTTTGGCGATCACGAGGATGTGGTCGTCGGCGTAGCGGATCGGCACCGGCGGACCCTCTGGCGCGAGCTCGGCGATCGACGGGATATCGACCTCGATGCTTTCCCCACCGCTCAGGCGATGCGATTTCGGCCAGTGCTGGCCATCGACGGTGACCTGGCCCGCCGCGATCGCGCGTTGCACATCGGCCCTGCCCAGGCCGGTGAGGGCCGTGGTCACGACGTCGAGCCGGCCCGGCTGGGCCGTGAACCGTTCGGGTCCCGTCGTCATGGCGAACCCTCCGGATCAGCCCGTTCGGGATCACGACGGTCGGATCGGAACGAGCCGATCGCCAGCAGTACGGCGCCCACCACGATGGCGCTATCGGCCATGTTGAAGATCGGCCATACATGCAGATCGACGAAGTCGACCACCTTGCCCGAGAACGCCGGTCCCCTCGCGATGCGGTCGGTGAGGTTGCCCAACGCTCCGCCCAGGATCAGTCCCAGCGCGATCGCCGTCAGGATGGATCGATGGCGGAACGCGGTCGCGACGATGACGATCGAGACGACGATCGTCGCCGTCGCGAAGATCCAAGGGGTACTCCCCCCGATGCTGAAGGCCCCACCCGAGTTGGTCGTGAACCGGAGGGTGAAGACGCCTGGGATGACCTCGATGGGCTCGCCGGGGAGGGTGCGTTCCACCCAGATCTTCGAGACGCGATCGAGGAAGTAGGCCACGCCCGCCGCCGAGAACAGCACGACCGCGGCGTGCCGCTGCACGCGGTCCACGGCCCTAGCGGCGCGACTGCGCCTGTGCGTCCTTGAGACAGAGGCCGACGTAGGGCAGGGCCTTGATCCTGGCCTTCTCGATGTTCTTGCCGCAGCGCTCGCAGATGCCATAGGAGCCGGCCTCGATGCGCTTCAGGGCGCGCTCGATCTTGTCGAGCAGGTCACGAACGTTCTGCTCGATCGACAGGTCCTTCTCGCGTTCGAACGTGGCCGTGCCAGCGTCCGCCGACTCTTCGTCCAAGCCGACGTCACCCGCCATATCGGATTGCGTCGCGGAGAAACTTTCCTCCTCGATCGTGGCGAGCTGCGTGCGGAGTTCGGTTTCTTCTTCGAGCAAGCGTGCCCGAAGATCATCGATCTCCTTCTTCGTCATCTTCGACTGGACCATGGTCGGCGAAGGGTAGCAGACGTGTAGCATGCCCAATCACAGGCAGCGACGGGAACAACGCTGCGGGAACGCCCAGCGTGAGCGAACCGGGGACGGTGAGAGCCCGGTGCCGTGCCCCCGCCGCCATCATCCCCGAGCCCCTGCCCGAACCGAGCGTCGGCGGCACCCCGCCCCGCCCCAAGTAGGCGCAGGCGGGATCCGCCCGTCATAGCGGAGAGGTCGGACGCCGTCCGCGGCGTCCGGACCCGAGAGCGGCCGGCGCCGACGCGCGCCGGCAAGCGGGGTGGTACCGCGGGGCCGTGAGCGCCTCGTCCCTGCACCGACAGGGAGGAGGGCACCACATGGCACGGTTCGACCCGGTGGACCCGAGGGTGGAGTTCCCTCAGCTCGAACGCGACATCCTGTCGTTCTGGAAGGACCGCCGGATCTTCGAGCGATCCTTAGAGCGGCGAGAAGACGCCCCCTTGTGGGTCTTCTACGAGGGTCCTCCCACAGCCAACGGCAAGCCCGGTGTCCATCACGTGGAAGCGCGCACGTTCAAGGACATCTACCCGCGGTTCAAGACCATGACCGGTCACCTCGTGCCCCGGAAGGCCGGATGGGACTGCCACGGATTGCCGGTGGAACTGGAGGTCGAGAAGACGATCGGCACCACCGGCAAGCGCGACATCGAGGACTTCGGAGTCGCGCGATTCAACGAGTTGTGCCGGCAGTCGGTCAAGCGGTACGTGGGCGAGTGGGCCAGGCTGACCGAGCGGATCGGCTTCTGGATCGATATGGACGACGCGTACTGGACCATGTCGACCGAGTACGTCGAGAGCGTCTGGTGGTCCCTCAAACAACTCCATGAACGAGGGATGCTCGTCGAGGCCGACCGGGTCACGGCCTACTGCCCGCGATGTGGCACCGGCCTGTCCGACGCCGAAGTGGCGATGGGTTACCAGACGGTCGAGGACCCCAGCGTCTACATCCGGTGTCCCATCGTGGACTCCCCCGATCCCGAGACCGTCGGTGCGTCGCTGGTCGTGTGGACCACCACACCGTGGACGCTTCCGTCGAACACGGGAGTCGCCGTGAGCGCCGATGACCCCTACGCGATCGTCGAGGCCGAAGGTGAACGGTTGATCGTGGCCGCGGCGCTCGCTGAGCGTGTACTGGGCGAAGGTGTCGTCGTGCAACGCACGATCAGCGGCTCGAACCTGGTGGGCTCCCGGTACGAACCCCCCTATCCGAACGTCGAGGGCGCCCATGTGGTCGTTGCCGGCACCTTCGTCTCGATGGACGACGGCACGGGGATCGTGCACCTGGCCCCGGCGTTCGGGCCCGAGGACCTCGCCATCGGCCGCGCCCAAGGGTGGCCCGTGTTCAAGCCGGTCGGCGACGATGGACGCTTCACCGACCTCGCGCCCGAGTTCGTCCGTGGTCTGTTCGTCAAGGACGCCGACCCGCACATCGTGCAGGAACTGCGCGAACGAGGCGTGCTCCTTCGCGAAGAGACCTACGAACACAACTACCCGTTCTGCTGGCGATGCGCGACGCCACTCCTCTACTACGCGCGCACCTCGTGGTACGTGCGCACCACGGCCGTGAAGGACCGATTGCTCGCCGTGAACGACGATGTGCAGTGGTTCCCCGACCACATCAGGGAGGGCCGATACGGCGATTGGCTCGAGAACAACGTGGATTGGGGAGTCTCACGCGAGCGCTACTGGGGCACACCGCTCCCGATCTGGCGCTGTGCCGAGGGTCATGTTCGAGCCGTCGGTTCCCTCCTCGAGCTGGGCGAACTCGCCGGTCGCGACGTCTCGGCGATCGACCCGCACCGACCCTCGATCGACGATGTGACGTTCGCGTGCGCTGAGTGCGGCGCATCGTCGACCAGGGTTCCGGAGGTGATCGACGCCTGGTACGACTCAGGGGCGATGCCGTTCGCCCAGTGGGGCTACCACCCGGACCTCGGGCGAGGCGAAGCGCTGTTCGCTGAACGGTTCCCGGCCGATTTCATCTCCGAGGCCATCGACCAGACACGCGGCTGGTTCTACACGCTGATGGCCGAAGGCGTCCTGCAGTTCGACGAGACGGCATACCGCAACGTCGTCTGTCTGGGACACCTCGTGGACAGCGATGGCCGCAAGATGTCGAAGTCGCTCGGCAACATCTTCGACCCGTGGGAGGCGCTGGACCGGCAAGGAGCCGATGCGCTCCGGTGGTTCATGCTCACGAACGGCTCGCCCTGGTCCTCACGCCGCATCGGCCACGAGGTGCTCGACGACGTCCTGCGGCGATTCCTGCTCACCCTCTGGAACGTTTACGCATTCTTCGTCACCTATGCCAACGCCGAGGGGTTCGATCCATCGGATCCGGCCACGCCGGCACCGCCGGTGCACGAACGTTCGTCCATGGATCGATGGGCGCTCTCACGTCTTGCCCACGTGGTGGGCCACGCCCGAGACGGGCTCGATGCCTACGACGCGACCGGTGCGGGGCGGGCGATCCAGGAGTTCGTCGACGACCTGTCGAACTGGTACGTGCGCCGTTCCCGGCGCCGATTCTGGAACCCGGGTGGGTCCGCAGACCAAGACTCCCTCGCGGCCTTCCACACGCTGTACGAATGCCTGAGGACCCTGTCGACGTTGTTGGCGCCCTTCACACCGTTCATCGCCGATGCGCTCTGGCTGAACCTCGCGGCCGGCCGCGATGGAGCACCCGAGTCCGTCCACCTCGCCGACTACCCCGAGCCCGACGGCACGGCTCGTGATGAACGCCTCGAGGAGGCGATGCGGACCGCTCGCAGCATCGTGAGCCTCGGCCGTACCGTGCGCGTGGAGACCAAGACACGTGTTCGTCAGCCCCTGTCCGAGGCCGTGGTGCATGATGCAGGCGATCACACCGCGCTCGCAGCTCTGCTGGACATCGTGGCCGACGAACTCAACGTGAAGCGGATCGTGTTCGCCGAGACCACCCACGAGATGGGCCGCTGGCATGCCAAGCCCGACTACCGCACGCTGGGCCCGGAACTCGGCCCGAGGGTCAAGCTCGTGGCCGCCGCGCTGGAGGCCGACGACGGCTCACTCGCCGCAGCCCTCGCGCGGGGTGAGGACGTCATCGTGTCCCTACCCGGCGGGGACATCTCCCTCGCAGCGGACTCGGTCGACCTGAGCCAGGAGATCCGAGAGGGCTGGGGGGTCGCGAGCGATGGTGGGATCACCGTCGCCCTCGATCTCGCGATCACGGACGAGCTCCGGATCGAAGGGACGGCGCGCGAGCTGATCCGGGCGGTCCAAGACGCCCGGAAGGCAGCCGGATTCGAGGTCGCCGATCGTATCCAGCTCGGTGTGGTCGCTGGCCCCGCGGTGAGCGCCGCCGTCTCGGCACACCGAGACGTGATCGTCGCCGAGACCCTCGCGGTCGACCTGATCGTCGGCGAGATCGACGGCGACCGTCAGGAAACGACGATCGACGAGGAACCGCTGGTGATCACCTTGCAGAAGGCGGAGTGGGCGAACCCCGCCACCGCCTGAGTACCCCAGAACCCGTCAACACCACGGACGCGAACCCAGCCACGGTCGCCACGAGGATCCACGTGGCTCCGCGCTCGACGATCAACCCTGCCGCCAGCGTCACCAGGGCCACCAGGGCAGCGACCCAAGCTGCCATGAAGCGCAGCGCAACATCGCGACCGTAGACCCGATCCTGTCGTCGGCCGTGGGTAGGTGGCCGTTGAGGAGCGGTCAGTCTTCGCCCCAGAACAGATCGCGTAGGGAGCGATCGCCCTCGATCGAACCGTCGTCACCCGAGCGTGCCACGGACGCGGGCTCAGGTTCGACCACGCTGACCGCCGCTTCCGTGGGAGGCGCGGCAGCTTTCTTGGCTGTTGCCTGCGCGGCGGTGGGCTCTGGCACCGTCTCGACGTTCGATGAGACCGGGGTCGAAGGTGCCGCCGATGAGGCTGGCTGCGCGGACGCGGGCTTCTTGACCGCCTTCGACATCCCCTTGACGGTCTCGGCGTGCCCCTGCACGAGTCCCGCCAAACTCTGGAGGAACTCCCGCTCCTTCGCCAAGAACGCGTTCACGGCCGCACGGTCCTGCGGCGTCGAGGCGGTGCCGGGTCGAGCCACCTTCGCTTCGGCGACGATACGAGCTGCCTCGGTGCGGGCACGCTGGATGATCTCGTCTGCCTGCCGCGACACGTCGTCGAGATCCGGAGAACCCACTACCGGTGCCGGCACGCCGCCCTTGCGCAGTCGATCGTTCTCCGAGACCAGTGCGGACATCGAATCGGTGACCGAGTCCAGGAACTCGTCGACATCCCGCATCTTGTAGCCGCCGAACCTCGAGACGCGGAACTCCTTCGCCTGGATCTCGAGCGGTCCGAGCACGGCCCTGGGCGCCGCCGATGCGGGCGCCGGCGCGGCCGGCTCGAATGTGCTGTCTGTCGTTGTCTTGTCCTTCTTGCCCATCGAAGCCTCCTGGTTCCCCCTGCTTGACCTAGCTGCAGATCGCCATCCGCAGCACCAAGATGATGACGAACGCGATCAAACTCGACAGGTCGAACATACCTGCCGGCGGCACGAGCTTGCGCAACGGACGCAGGACCGGTTCGGTGACGTCGAACAACAGCTCGTAGGCCGATCGAAGCGGACCGGTGCCGGGTGGACGCACACCAGCGAGCTCCACCCAGCTCAGGACCATCCGGACCAGTAGCAAGATCCAGAAGACCGTGAGGGCGACGCAGAGCAGCCGAACGACGGGGGATGCCGCGATCATCGAGTGCGAGGCTAACAGTCCGTCCGGGAACCGGACATCGTCGACCTGGTGAGGGCTTCGCGCTAGAACTGGTTGTAGAAGCCGCCCCCGGCGAGACGCTCGCGCTCCTCGGCGGATACCTCCACATCGGCGGGCGTCAAGAGATAGACGCGGTTGGCGACCAGCTCGATCTTGCCGTCCAGCCCGTAGACGAGCCCGCTGGCGAAGTCGACGAGACGGCGAGCGATGGCGTCATCGGTGGACTGCAGGTTCATGATGACGGCGGTGCCTTCCTTGAAACGGTCGGCAACTTCGCGGGCTTCGTTGAACCGTTTCGGCTCGGACTTGTGGATGGCGCCGGTAGCGGCCACCGCAGGACGAGGCGATGCGATCGTGCGCACGATGCCGTCAGCTTCGGCGGGCACCTCACGAACCGCTTGGGGACGCATCCGCCGAACCGGCGCGGGATCCGCCTCGGGCATCTCATCGACGAAGTCCTCGTCTTCTTCGACGAGTCCGAGGTAGTTCAGGGTCTTCTTCCACACGCCGGCCATCACTTCCTCCCTACATCACGGCGCCCTCGGACCGAACAAGGCGGTTCCGATACGAACCATCGTAGCGCCTTCCTCGACCGCGGCCTGGTAATCCAACGACATCCCCATGGACAAGTCCACTACGTCGGGGTGGTTCTCTCGCACCCGATCGCGGAGCACGCGAAGCTCCCGGAACCACGGTCGAGCCCTTTCAGCGTCGTGTTCCAGGGGCGGGATGGTCATGAGTCCGCGGAGCGTGAGGCCGTCCATCGCAGCGACCCGGTCGGCGAACACCAGCGTCTCGTCGGGCGAGACCCCAGAACGCTCGCCGGTGAGATCGACCTCGATCAGAGCGTCGATCGTGCGGCCGTGTTCCGCCGCTCGCCGGGCGAGCCGCTCAGTGGCGCGCACGCCCGCCACGGTCTGGACCACGTCGGCGAGGGCGGCCACATGATGCGCGGTGTTGGTCTGCAACGCCCCGATGTAGTGCCAGCGCACGCCCGACACCTCTTCGTGCACATAGCGCAGTTCTTTCACGTAGTTCTCGCCGATGTCCGTGACCCCGAGCTCCACGGCCCATCGAACGACCTCAGCGGGCAGTGTCTTGGCGGCCCCGACGAGGAGCACCTCGCCGGGATCACGCGTCGACCGCTCGCAGGCCCGTTCGATGACTGATCTGATCGTCGCGATGTTGGCCGCGACCTCGTCCCGTGACCCGTGCATGTCGAGCACGGTACCCAACCACGCCACCCTGCCGTGGGTGTAGAGGGGTCCCGGCATGGATGAGGGGCGGGGAGTGATCCGACTCTCTCGGCCAAGAGGCGGGGGAAGGGCGCCTCCTCGCATCGGAGCTCCCCGCCCCTCGTGAGCCCCGCTCGGGGCCGCGCAGGGCGGCGGTCGTGCTGGTCTGACTCTTCTGGCTAGCTCTTCAGGAAGTCGGGGATATCGAGATCCTCTTCGGCATCGAACGAGACCGTTGGCTGGGGCTCGACCTCTCCCGTGGTGAAGACGTCGGTCTCTTCGTCCACCTCTTCGACCAAGATCGACGGAAGCGACGAGCGTTCCTCGGAGCCCTCGCGGACCGGCTCCTCCAGCAGCCTCGAAAGGCGCGACTCGAACTGGTTGGACGTTTGAGCGTTGGGGGCCACCTTGTCGAAACCGGCAGCCACGACCGTGACGCGGATCTCTTCACCCAGCGCATCGTCCACCACGGCACCGAAGATGATGTTGGCGTCGGGGTGGGCCACCCGGGTGATGGCGTCGGCCGCTTGATTGACCTCGTGTAGCGTCAGGTCGGTGGGGCCTGCGATCGAGAGCAACACGCCTTTCGCACCGTCGATCGAGGACTCCAGCAAGGGAGAACTGATGGCCGCCTTGGCCGCTTCGGTTGCCCGATCCTCACCGGTTCCGATCCCGATGCCCATGAGCGCGGATCCTGCGCCGGACATCACGGACTTCACGTCAGCGAAGTCGAGGTTGATGAGGCCGGGAGTGGTGATGAGCGAGGTGATGCCATCCACGCCCTGGAACAGGACCTGGTCGGCCATGCGGAAGGCCTCGATCATGGGCATCTTGGGGTCGGCGACCTGGAGCAAGCGGTCGTTCGGCACCACGATGAGGGTATCGACCGCCTTCTTCAGCTCGGTGATCCCGATATCGGCCTGCGTGGCCCGCTTGCGACCTTCGAATCCGAACGGCCGGGTCACGACCCCGATCGTGAGCGCCCCGAGACCGCGAGCGATCTCGGCCACGATGGGTGCACCACCTGTACCGGTGCCGCCGCCTTCGCCAGCGGTGATGAACACCATGTCGGCGCCCTTGAGGATCTCCTCGATCTCATCGCTGTGCTCGCTCGCGGCGCCCTTGCCGACCTCGGGGTCGGAGCCGGCACCGAGCCCGCGAGTCGTCTCACGCCCGATGTCGAGTTTCACTTCGGCGTCGGACATCAGCAGCGTCTGTGCGTCGGTGTTGACGCCGATGAACTCGACGCCCCGGAGGCCTGCCTCGATCATCCGGTTCACCGCGTTCACACCGCCCCCGCCGATCCCGACAACCTTGATGACGGCGAGGTAGTTCTGGGGAGCGTCCATCTCTGCCTTCCTCCGAACCCCGGTGCCTGCCAGTGCACACCGGTTCGACCTTGGGGAATGTCACACCGAACCGTGCGAAACCTTAACCGTTAACTGAACCGTTATTGTTATATCTACCTAACGTAGAGTGGGGGAAGTTACTAAGAAACCGCAGGTCCGTCAAGTCTGTGCCTCAACCTGATTGTCGCCGTGACTGACAGTAGTGGCAACCTCAGGGTGACGGCTTCGGGCTGGATGGTTCCCGTGGTGAATCGTCCTTGTCATGCCGCCTAGCCGTGTCCCCGTCGGTCGGCACCTGGAATGACACCGCGGACCCAACGAACACGGCGGTCGGAGCAGCTGGCGAACGCACGTCGATCGAGATGAGATCTTCACCCTCCGCGTCCGCATAGTCCACGATCGCCCTGAGCGCCTCGGCCTTCGCTTCTAGGTCGTTCGGGCCACCGAAAGCGACCGTGACGCCATCGCCGAGCTCGAGGGTCAGCGTCCCGTCGGGCTGCGCGATGATGGCCGCTATCTGGGGACGCAGCGCGGGACCGAACTCGGCGGCAGCGCTCGCGGCTGTGGTCAGGAGCGGCGTCGGCACCGGGGCCACGGGTTGCCCGATCGCCGGCGTGGGCATGCGGATCTCGGGGAGGGTCCCGCCCGAGGATGGGCCGAGTATCGAACCATCGCCGGCCACGAGCATCGCGCCATCCTGGGTACGGGTGAGGCCGACAGGGATCCGCTCGCTCACACTGATCCGTACCGTGGATGGAAGCGACGTGACCACCACCGCATCGGCGATCCACGGATCGCGTTCGAGCCTGCGTTCGACGGTCCCCTCATCGAGCGAGAAGACGTTCGTGTTCGCGTCCACCCCCGCGGCTTTGCGGACCTGCCTATCGCTCAGTCGATGCGCGCCTTCAACCTCGATGGTCTTGGCGTGGAACAGCGGAGTCGCCGTCAGGCTCACGGCGAGTACCGCGATGGCGAGCACGATACCGGCGGCGATCGCCCATCGCCGCAGGGATCGGCGCTGCGCCTCACCGACACGTATGACGTCGTCATGTGCAGATCTTGGGATCGTGACCGGCTCCGGGGTGGGCGGAGATCCCGGGGACTCGACGATCGCGGAGTCGTGATCGTCAGCGCGCGACATCGGCGAACCCCCCGATCATCTGCACCTCAGGCTCAAGTTCGACACCGTACCGATCCTGCACCTCGGCCTGGATACGCGCGATCAAGGTCCGGACGTCGTCGGCGTCGGCGCCCGGATCGGCCACGATGAAGTTGGCATGCTTGGTGGAGACCTGGACCCCACCGACCCGCAGGCCCTTGAGTCCCGCTTCCTCGATCAGTCGCGCGGCATATCCGTCGGGTGGATTCTTGAAGACGCTGCCGCAATTGGGCTCGGCGAGCGGTTGGGTACGACGACGCCACTCGCGCGCCTGGTCCATACGCTCGCGGATCTCCTGATCGCCCCCGGGCGTCAACTCCACCGACGCGCCGATCACGATCCCGCCTGAGGGGAGCGCCGAACGACGGTAGGCGAACCCGGCGTCGGTCGCCGCGATCGTCCTCGTCGCTCCTTCACCCAGCAGGAAGACATCGACACCGGTGAGCACCTCCGACATCGAGCGTGTGTGCGCTCCGGCGTTCATCTTGACGGCGCCACCGAGGGTCGCCGGGATCGCGACCCCGAACTCCATGCCCGACAGCCCGTGTCGCAACGCCACTCCCGCCAACGCCGGCAGCGGCATGGCGCCACCGGCCGACAATGCATCACCATCGCGTGCTGCCCAGCGGTAGGCCCGCCCGAGGCGCAGGACGATACCCGGGAAACCCCGATCGGAGACGAGTACGTTGGAACCTTTCCCGATCACGACGAGCGGCACCGCGGTCTCCCTGACTGCTGCCGACACCGCGCTCAGGTCGTCCTCAGACTCGGGCTCCACGAAGATCGCCGCAGGACCCCCGATGCGGAACGTCGTCAACGGGGCCATCGCGAACGAGGTGTGGACCCTCGGGCCCATCGCAGGACGCAGGATCGCCTCCGCCCGACCGAGGACGTCATCCATCCTTCGGTCCCCTCAGCGTTCCCGGGGTGGACTCTCGGATCCGTTCGATCGCTGCATCGCCGAGCATCCAGACATCGCCGCACCCCATCGTCACCACGAGGTCGCCGGGGCGCACCTCGCGATCGAGGTGGTCCACCACATCACGGCGGTGCGGGAGGTACACCACCTCGGTCGACGGAGACACCGCACGAACCCCGTCCACGACCAACTGTCCCGTCACACCGGGGATCGGCTGTTGGCTCGCCCCGTACACATCGGTGATCAGGACCACGTCGGCATCGGCGACGCTCGCGCCGAGCTCCCGCCAGAGTGCCTGCACCCTCGTGTAGCGGTGCGGCTGGACCAGGGCGATCAGGCGAGTGGGTTCGCGACGGCGAGCAGTTTCGATCGTGACCGACATCTCGGTCGGCGTATGCCCGTAGTCATCGAAGAAGTCAGCGCCACGCGCGGTGCCGCGATGCTCGAAGCGACGATGCACACCGCCGAACTTGGCCAGCGCTTCGGCAGCGACCGCACGATCGATGCCGAACACGTCGCCGACGCCGACCGCCGCGGTTGCGTTGAGCAGGTTGTGGACGCCGTCGACCTGTAGATGGATGGCGGTGACGCCTGCGCGATCCGACGTCACGCTCCCCCGGGCCCCTGCGGGCCCGAGAGCATCGACCGTCAGGCGCACGTCGTTGCCGGGGTCCACCCCATAGGTGACGGCTTCGACGCCGGCCATCGACAGGACCCGGCGAACGCCCGGGTCGTCCCCGCACGCGACGACGTGCTCGCTGCGCCCCGCGAAATCGGCGAACGCCGCCTCGATCTGTTCGCGGCCTTCCGTGTAGAAATCCACGTGGTCGACCTCGACGTTCGTGATGACACCGAGGGACGGGCGGGTCAGCAGGAACGACCCGTCGCTCTCGTCGGCTTCGAACACGAAGGGATCACCCGCCCCCGAACGTGCGCCGCTCCCACTCTCGTTGAGATCCCCACCGATCAGGTAGCTCGGATCGAGACCCGCCCGCTCCAGGACGGTGCCGACCATGGAGGTGGTGGTCGTCTTGCCGTGCGTCCCAGCGATCGCGATCGCCTGGTGACCCACGGTGAGGGCGGCGAGTGCCTGTTGGCGCGCCCACACCGGGATGCCACGATCTCGTGCCCCGATCAACTCGGGGTTGGCCTCTCCGATCGCGGAGGAGATGACGACGACATCGACTTCGGACAGGCGTGAGGCGTCGTGACCGACCCACACGTCGGCCCCTGCGTCCGCCAATTCTCGGAGTCCTTTCGAGTCCTTCAGGTCCGAACCGGAGATCGATGTGCCACGAGCCAAGAGCAAGCGTGCGAGGTTCCGCATGCCGGCGCCACCGATACCGATCAGATGCACCGATCGCACGCCCTCCAGCGTCGGAACCTCCAGTGTGGGGATGCTGCCGGCGGGCGGGGTGAAGTGGGTCACGCTGCACCGGCCTCGTGCACCGATCGGGCCAATCGGTCGGCGGCCTCGGGGCGTCCCCACGCACGGGCAGCGTCGGCCATGCGCGAACGCCGATCGGCATCGTCGGCCAGGCCCAGGATGCGCGCGCTCAGTCGGTCGCCCGTGAGGTCTGCATCGAGGAAGATCTCGGCCGCTCCAGCGTCGACCAGTGCGCGGGCGTTCGCCTCTTGATGGTGCTCCGTGGCATGCGGATAGGGGATCAGGATCGACGGGAGGCCACAAACGGTGAGCTCAGCGATGTGGCCGGCGCCGGCCCGAGCGACCGCGAGATCGGTGATCGCAAGGGCGTGATCCATGCGGTCCAAGAACGGCAACACGCGCACGCGCAACGGCATCGGGTCCGAGGCATGTCCCGCCACGACGCCGAGATGGTCGGGGCCTGTGAGCACCAACAGCTGCAGGTCGTCGCGCTCGCGGATCGCGGAGCGTTGCAGCATCTGGGCGACCGCTTGATCGACATGCAAAGCCCCCAGGCTGCCACCGAACACGACCACCGTGGTGCGATCGGGCGCCAGGTCGAGCGCCGCCCATGCCTCACCCGCGAGTTCCTCCCTACGACCCGGGACCCGAGTGACCTGCTCGCGAACAGGATTGCCAGTGACCTCCACGCGAACCCTGCGACCGAACGAGCCAACCGACCGTTCGAACGAGACCGCCACGACCCGCGCGAAGCGCGCCAGGAATCGGTTCGACAGGCTCGGGATCGCGTTCTGCTCGTGGAGCACGATGGGGAGGTGGGCACGACGGGCCGCCAACACCGCCGGCACGCTCACGTAGCCGCCCACCCCGACGACGACATCGGCACGCTCGACGAGTGGCCCGGCCACTCCGACCGATCGGAGCGCGACCACCGGCGCCTTCGCCGTGGCGAGCGACACCTCTCGCTTCAACGGCATCGCATCGACCGGGTGGAAGGGGTAGCCGGCCGCAGGGACACGGATCGCCTCCTGGCCATCGGACGACCCAACGAAGGAGACCGAATCGCCGTCTGCGGCGAGCCGATCAGCGAGTGCGATCGCGGGGAATACATGGCCCGCCGTACCGCCACCGGCGATAACCACGTTCATCGGCTGACCTTGCGCGCAGCGACTCGCGGGGCTTTCGCCGGTGATCGCGTGCCCGCTTTCATCCCGGATGGCCGGACGCGCACCGTGGTCGAGGCCGCGGCGGTCGTGGGTGTTGCCCGGGCGACGCTGGCCAGCACCCCGACCCCCGCCAACGTGACGACCAGTGCGGTACCGCCGAACGACACGAGCGGGAGCGGAACACCGGTGATCGGGAGCAGACCGGTCACGGCTCCGAGGTTCACGATGGCCTGCAGCCCGATCCACCCGGTCACACCCGCTGCAAGTAACCGACCGAAGGTATCGGGAGCCCGCATCGCGATCCGGACCCCTGCGAAGATCATCACGACGAACATCCCCAGCACGAACAGGGCGCCCAGCAGTCCCAGTTCCTCTCCGATGATCGCGAAGATGAAGTCCGAGTGTGCGTTGGGCAGGTAGTCCCACTTCTGACGACTGGCGCCGAGGCCTACTCCCGTCCATCCACCTGACCCCAAAGCGATCATCCCCTGGATCAACTGGAATCCGTCACCACGCGGGTCGTTCCACGGGTCGAGGAACGAGACGAACCGGGTCAGTCGATAGGCCTCGCCGAAGATCAGGTACGCGACCCCCGCCAAGCCGACCGCGCCGGTGATGGCGAGGTACTTCATCCGCACACCCGCAACGAACAGCAGCAGCCCGACCGAGCCACACAAGATGATCGTGGTGCCGAGGTCACGCTGGAGGATGACCAGCAGGGAGACCACCGCCATCACCGGGGCGAGCGGCAGGAGCAGATGCTTGGGGTCGTCCAGCTTCTGCCACTTGTTGGCCAACACCGTGGCCGCGAAAGCCACGAGGGCGAGTTTCAGGAACTCGGCGGGCTGCAGCGTGATCGGACCGAGGTCGATCCACCGTGACGCCCCGTAGATCGCCGTGCCATGCGAAGGGTGGAGCGCCAGGATCATGAGTGGCAGGATCGCCACCAGGAGCGGCCCGGAGAGGCGTTGCCACGCCGTGTGTGGCATGCGCCACGCGACCACAAGGGCGACCACGCCGGCCACCGCGTAGACCAGTTGTCGATTGAAGTACCAGAAGCTGGTGCCGTAACCCTCGACGGCCGAGATCGATCCGGCCGACAGGATCATGATGAGACCCACCACGGTCAGCACCGCGGCGGGGATCAGCAACAGGAGCAGGCTGTTCCTGCGGCCGTGTGCCGCCTCGGCCGTCCGGGAGCGCGCCTTCTGAGGCCGAACCACACGGAGATGGGACGCCCGTCGTGCAGGGGTGGAACGACGCTGAGCGGCGTCACGACCGGCCATCGGCGCTCACCTCCGCCAAGGTACGAGCGGCCCTCGCGAACCGATCGCCGCGTTCGGCGTAGTCGGTGAACTGATCCCAACTGGCGCATGCCGGTGCGAGCAAGACGACGTCTCCCGCACTGCGGGCCGCGTCGAACGCCGACCGTACGGCTTCCTCGATCGACGTGGCTTCGGCGATCGGAACCACGCCGGCGAACACCTGCATCAGCTGGGGCGCCGCTTCACCGATCACGAACACAGCGGATAGATGGTCTGCCACGTCACGTAGCGGAGTGAGATCGGCGCCCTTGGCGCGGCCTCCCGCGATCAGCACCGCACGTTCGACGCTGCCGATCGCCGCGAGGGCAGCATGGACGTTCGTCGCCTTGGAGTTGTCGATGAACCGGACACCAGCCACCGTCGCCACCGTCTCACCGCGATGTGACGCCGGTGTGAAGGAGGCAAGACCCCCCCGAACCGCCTCCGCCGGCACCCCGAACGCCAACGCCGCGGTCGCGGCGGCCGCGAGGTCGGCGGGCCATCCGGCTCGATCCCCGGTGAGGTTCGCCAGCACCTCGTCTTGACCGAACGCTCGAGAGACCACCTGGCCGTCCACGATCCCGACCTCGCCGGCGCGGGGCTCATGCTCAGTGGTCCATATGACCGGGCAGGGAGCTCGATCGGACACGGCGCGGGCGGCCGGATCGTCGCGGTTGCCAACATGCACGTCGTCTTCGGACTGGTTCCGATAGATCGATGCCTTCGCTCCCGCGTAGGCATCGAAGGAACCGTGCCAGTCCAGGTGGTCAGGGGCCAGGTTGAGCAAGACGCTGACGCGCGGGTGCAGCGACTCCTGCAAGCGCAGCTGGAACGAGGAACATTCGACCACCAGCGCTTGATGATCTTCCTGTGCAGCCGAGGGGAAGGGGTGGCCGATGTTGCCGCATGCGACGGCGTCGGTACCGGCGGCCTGCAAGCACGCCGCGATCATGCCGGTCACCGTCGTCTTGCCGTTGGTCCCGGTCACCGCGATGTACGGCACAGCGCAGATCCGCGCCCCCAGTTCCATCTCACCCCAGACCTGGATGCCTTCAGCGCGCGCCCACGCCAGGATCGGCGCCTGCTCCGGGACACCGGGCCCGGTCACGACGAGGGTCGCCCCGGCCAAGTGAGAAGGATCGTGCCCTCCCGCCAGCACCACGACGCCGGCCTCGACGAGCGTGCCGGCGCTCGGCAGATCGGCGAGTGGTCGGGCCTCCGAGACCGTCACGCTCGCGCCCTCGGCCAGTAGCACCTGCGCAGCCGCCGCGCCGGCGACCCCGGCGCCCACGACCACGACGTGCTCGCCCGAGAACCTGCCGACCGAAGCGGACCCGGCCGTCAATCCAGACCTCCTCGAGCGATGAAGTCCGTGTAGTAGAGGCCCAGTCCGACAGCGACGCACAGACCCGCGATGATCCAGAACCGCACGATCACGGTGAACTCTGGCCATCCCGCCAACTCGAAGTGGTGGTGGATCGGCGACATCCTGAAGATCCTGCGGTGGAACCCACGGAACGAGATGACCTGCAGGATCACCGACATCGTCTCCATCACGAACAAGCCGCCGAGGATCACCAGCAGCAGCGCTGTGTTCGTCGTGATCGCGAGTGCGCCGAGGAGTCCTCCGATCGCCAAGGACCCCGTGTCACCCATGAAGATCCGGGCAGGGGCAGCGTTCCACCAGAGGAACCCCGCGACCGCACCCATCATGCCGGCCGCGATCACGGCGGTGTCCAGCATCGCGAGTTCGTCTACGGCGTAACACCCCGCCTGGACGACACCGGCACCGCCGCACGGGTGGCGGTACTCCCAGAACGCCACGAACACGTAGGCAGACAACACCAGGATCGATGACCCCGACGCGAGTCCATCCAGCCCGTCGGTGAGGTTCACGGAGTGCGACGAAGCCGTCAGGACCAAGAAGCACCAGAGCAGGAAGAAGATGCCAAGCCGCAGACCCGTATCACGGATGAACGACACGCTCGTCACCGTGCCGGAGACGTCGGCGTACCGCATCACGATCACGCCGAACACCACAGAGACGACGGCGGTCCCGAGGAACTTCTGCGACTTCGTGAGACCCAGCGACCGGCGGCGGCGGACCTTCGTGAAGTCGTCGGCGAAGCCAACCACCCCGAACCCAACGGCCGCCAGGACCAACGCCAACCCCGACGGACTGAACCCTCCCACCGTCATCCTGGTGGCGAGGTAACTGGTCACCAGGCCGATGAGGACGACGATGCCGCCCATCGTGGGTGTGCCCATCTTCTCGAAGTGGGTGTGCGGTCCGTCTTCACGGATGCGTTGGCCCCACCCCCAGGTGCGGAAGGCTCGGATCGCGATGGGGGTGCCCAGGAGCGTGGCGGCTAAGCCGACCGCGGCAGCGACCAGGATCGACCTCACCGGAGCGCCTCCGCGAGTCGCTCCAGGCCCGCGACCCTCGAGGCCTTGCACACGACCACGTCGCCGGCTCCCGCATGCGCGCGCACATCGGCCAGGGCCTCGTCGATCCCGTCGTAGGCAGCGACGTTCTCAGGCTCGACACCTTCGCGTTCAGCCGCGGTGGCGATGAGTGCGGCGTCCTGACCCACCGTGATCACCCGATCGATCCGCAACCGGGCGGCGAGTTCACCGACTCGCTCGTGCTCACGGTCGGCGATGGGGCCGAGTTCGGCCATCGCTCCGAGCACGGCGATGCACCGGCCGTCGCCAGCCATCCACCGCGCGGTCCTGAGGGCTGCGGCCATGGATTCGGGGTTGGCGTTATACGCGTCGTTCAGCACCGTGACGCCGCCCTGCGTGAGGAACGATTCCATCCGCCAACGGGAGACGTTGGCCCGCCCCAAAGCCTCCGCCGCGGCATCGAGCGATATCCCGAGCTCCAGACCCACGGTCGCGGCCGCGAGCGCGTTGGAGACCATGTGTTCACCGGGCACGAGGAGACGCACATGTTCGCGTTCCCCGCTGGTTTCGATGAAGAATCCGGCGCACCCGTGTTCGTCCAGTGACACGTCCGCCGCGCGGACGTGGGCACCTGAGCCAGTGCCGTAGGTCACCACCCGGCCGCCGCACCGTTCGGCGAACCCTGCCACCACCGGGTCATCGGCGTTGAGCACGGCCACTCCGCCCGGCCCCACCGCCTCGACCGGTTCGGCGGAGGCTTCCACGATCGCATCCCACGATCCGAAGATCTCCATGTGCGCGACGCCCACATTGGTGACCACCACGATGTCGGGCCGAGCGATCTCGCAGAGCAGCGTGACGTCGCCCTTGTGACGGGCGCCGAGTTCGGCGACCACGACCTCCACGTCCTGGCGGGCGCCCAACAGCGTCATGGGGAGCCCCACCTCTGTGTTGAACGACCCCGGGCTCGAGTGCGTGTTGAACGTCGTCGCCACGACCGCGGCGGCGAGGTCTTTCGTCGAGGTCTTCCCGTTGGCGCCCGTGACGCCGACGACGCGGGCGGTCATCCGGCGACGTTCATCGGCGGCGATCAGGAGGAGCGCCTCGCCGGTCGAGCGGACGAACACCGCGGGACCTGGGCTGTCGGCACCATCGCGAACCAGCGCTCCCGCAGCGCCACGCTCGAATGCCTCGGCGAGGTAGAGTCCGCCATCCGTGCGCTCACCGGGCAACGCCACGAACAGGCTGCCGGGGTTGGCGGCTCGCGAGTCGGTCACCACCGACGTGATCTCTGCATCGCCGCCCACGAGCTGCCCGTCGACGACCGGGGCGATATCCCGCAACCGACGGGCTCTCATGAACGTCCCCCCAGCGCGAGGAGTTCCTCGCGAGCCACCTGACGGTCATCGAACCCTTCGATCGTGTCGCCGATCACCTGATACGGCTCGTGGCCCTTGCCCGCGATCACGACCATGTCGCCGGGCCGGGCCTGACCCAGGGCGAGGCGGATCGCGAGCCGTCGGTCGGGTTCAACGACATAGTCGCCTCCACCCTGGACCGCGCCCGCTTCGATCTGCGCGATGATCGACATCGGATCCTCGGAGCGTGGATTGTCGCTGGTCAGGACGGTGAGATCGGCGCCCGCGGTCGCGGCTCGACCCATCAGGGGTCGCTTATCGCGGTCGCGGTCACCCCCGCAACCGAACACGATGAAGAGTCGGCCCGACGTCAGCGGGCGCGCCGCCTGCAGCACGGTGTGGATGCTATCCGGCGTGTGGGCGTAGTCCACCACCACCAGGAATCCTTGCCCTGCATCGATGGGCTCGACGCGTCCCGGGACCTCGCGAACCGCTTCGATGCCGGCGGCACTGACGCCATCGTCCATGCCGATCCGCCGTGCCAACGCGATGGCAGCGAGGCAGTTCGAGACGTTGAACCGACCGCGAAGATTCGACGTGAGCCTTCGTTCCCCGATCCGGAACGACAACCCGTCGGTGGTCGCCACCACCTCCGTCGCTCGCAGATCAGCTTCACGATCGATCGCGAAGCTCGAGAGCGGGATCGTCGGCGCCTCCGCGAGGCGGCGACCGAACGGATCGTCGACGTTCACCGCGCCCACATGGGCATGCTCCGGCGTGAACAGGGCGGCCTTCGCCTCGAAGTAGTCCTCCATGGACGAGTGGTAGTCCAGGTGATCCCGAGACAGGTTCGTGAAAGCCACCGCGTCGAAGACGACACCGCCGACGCGCTCTTGAGCCAGGGCATGGGACGACACTTCCATGGCCACCCCCCGAACGCCGGCATCCCGCATACGAGCGAGCAGGCGGTGCAGGTCGGGAGCTTCTGGCGTGGTCCTGGCCAAGGGAACGGGCTCACCATCGACACGTGCCCCGTTGGTGCCGATCACGCCTGACCGCAAGCCCCCCGCGCGCAGGATGGCCTCCATGAGGTAGGTGGTCGTGGTCTTGCCGTTGGTGCCGGTGATCCCCAGCATCGTCATCGCTCGAGCGGGGTCGCCGAACGCCACGGCGGACATGGGACCCATAGCCGATCGCACCGACGGCACGAGCGCCTGCGGCACATCGAGGTCGAGCCACCGCTCCACCACCAGCGCGCTCGCACCAGCTTCGATCGCGGAGGCCGCGAAATCGTGGCCGTCGGTGACGGCTCCCGGCACGCAGAAGAACAACGCCCCCGGACCCACGGTGCGTGAGTCGAGGGCAACGTCGCTGACCTCCGTGTCGCCGCGTCTGGAAGCGTCTGGTACCGCGGCGACCACGTCGGCGAACGAGATCGCGGGGAAGGCCAAGGGAAAGGCCAAGGGGAATGAAGGGTCCACCGGTTCGTAGCGTACCCGCGGCTCCTGCCCCGGGTCGGTAGCCCTCAAGGGAGTTCTTGCGCGTGTGGCGGCAGTGCAACGGCCGGCGCGGCGGGGATCGAGAGGCGTTGGATCGCGTAGCGCGCGAGTTCCTGGAACAGTGGCGCGGCGGCCAGGCCTCCGTAGACGGTCCTGGGCTCATCGATCGAGACCGCGATCACGACCTCCGGGTCGGATGCGGGCAGGAACCCCACGAACGACGCCATGTATCGCTGCACGTAGTGGCCGTACTCGTCGAGCTTGCGTGACGTTCCCGTCTTGCCTGCGACCTGGTAACCGGGGATCTGTGCTTCGGCGCCCGTGCCGTCCTCCACCACGTAGGCAAGCATCCTGGTGAGCAGATCGGCTGTATCTGGACGCACGACCTGGCGGGTGCGAGGCGCCGGCGCGTTCCGGAACGTGCCATCAGCCCCTTCGAACCCCCGCACTAGGCGCGGTTGCACCCTGGTGCCGCCGTTCGCGATCGTCGCGTAGACACGGGCCATCTGCAGTGGGGTGACCGAGATGCCCTGCCCATAGGACACGGTCGCGCGGATCACTTCATCCCACTGTGAGGATGGGAGCAAGACTCCTTCGGCCTCTCCGGGGAATCCCACGCCGGTCTCACGCCCGTAGCCGAACCGTTCCATGTAGTCCCCGAGGTGGTCATTCCCGACTTCGTCGGCGACCAGAACCGACCCGATGTTGCTCGACTCGGCGATGATGTCGCCGATCGTCATCGTCTCGATGGGATGGACGTGCGAATCCTCGATCGTGAACGGCCCCACCTGCAACTGGGAAGGGACCTGGAAGCGCTGATCGAGGCTCACCGCGCCGGTCTCGAGTGCAGCGGCCGCGGTGATGATCTTGTTGACCGACCCTGGTTCGAAGGAGTCGGTGACGGTGCGGTTGCGCATCTCGTCCTGCGTCACGTCGCTGGTGTCGTTCGGATCGAACCCCGGATAGGTCGCCATCGCGTAGATGTCACCCGTGTGTGGGTCCATCACGATGACGGTGCCGCCTAAGGCCCCGTTGCGCTCGACGGCCCTCTGGAGCGCGGTCTCCGCCATGTATTGCATCTGTCGATCCAAGGTGGTGACGACCGACGTGCCCGGCACCGGTTCCTGGATGGTTTGGGTTCCCGTGGAGATGGGCAAGCCGTCGGCGGAGAGCTCTGCGGTCCGCTCCCCCGGTGAGCCGGCCAGCTGCGACTGGTACTGGTTCTCCAAACCGGCGATGCCGACGCCGTCCACATCGACGATCCCCAGGACCTGTGGCGCGAGCGCACCCGCCGGGTAGTACCGCTGCGGAACCTCGAGGAAGCCGATGCCGGGCAGCTGCAACGCCTCCAGGTCGAGAGCCACATCGAGATCGACCTGGCGCTTGAGGTAGACGAACGTGCCCTCGGTCCCCAGCGCCGTCCTGACATCCTTGGGCTTCAGCTCAAGCACCTCCGCGATCGTCTCTGCCTCCCCCAACGGGTCGGTCACGAGCGTCGGGTTGGCGTAGATGTCGCGGGCCTCACGCGTCACGGCCAGGGCGGTGCCGTCCCGATCGAGGATCTGGCCACGCTCGGCGGGCAGGTCGATCGTCCGCATCCGTTGGTTCATCCCCAAGGCGGACAAGGTGTTGTTGTCACGGACCTGCAGCGTCGCGAGGCGAACCACGATCCCGACGAACGCGACCACCATGATCGCCAGCATCGCGACGAGGCGATGGGCAGGGGGACGTGGGCTCACGCAGACCCTCCACCCGCGCCGGCGACCCGCAACGGGATCACCTCGTCGGACGCAGGCATGCGCATGCCGTTGTCGGCGGCCCAGAGGGCGATGCGAGAGGGCGAGGAAAGTCGGGCAACCTCGATCCGCAGCGCAGCGCCGTCCCCGATGAGGGCGCGCTGTTGTTCCTGGGCGGTCTGCAGCCGATAGGTGGCGTTCACGACCAGCGCGTTGAGCGCAACTACGGTCATCACCAGGGTGGTCATGAGCAACGCCGTGAAGATCCAGAACGCCATGCGGCGTCGGTGGTGGGTCCCGCGGCGCGCCCGACGCTGGGGAGGGGTGGAGTGTGTCGGGCGCGCCGCGGGTGTGCGCGCGGGACGCGCAGCACGGTCAGAAGCAGGAGGGGTCCGTCGATCACGACGGGGGGCGGGGAGTTGCCGCGCCGGCACACTCACGCCGCTGCCTCCGTTCGTTCAGCGGCGCGCAGGAGCGCAGCGCGGCCTCGCGGGTTGCGAGCGATCTCGTCCTCAGACGGTCGTTGGGGCTTCTTCGTCAAGATCGTCAATCGCTCTTCCTCACGGAAGCTTCGCTTCGAGATCCGGTCCTCAAGCGAGTGGTAGGCGATGACGACCACGCGGCCACCGGGAGCGAGGAGCTCGACCGCCCGAGGCAGGGAGGCGGCGAACTCCTCGATCTCCCGATTGACCGCGATACGGAGCGCTTGGAAGGTACGACGCGCGGGGTGGGGGCCCCCCGGCCGCTTCCCGAGCGCACCCGCGATGACGCCGGCGAGTTGATCGGTCGTCGTGATCGGCCGCTTCCGCACGATGGCGCGGGCGATCCGACGGGAGCGATGCTCGCCGCCGTACTCATAGATCAGGTCAGCCAGCTCGGCTTCGGGCAGCTCGTTCACCAGCTCAGCCGCGGTGAGGGTATCGACCTCGGACGGTCCACCCATGCGCATGTCGAGCGGGCCATCGATGCGGTAGCTGAATCCGCGCTCCGCCGTGTCCAGTTGCATCGACGACACGCCCAGGTCGTAGAGGACGCCGTCGACGGGTCCGCCGGTCAACTCCGAGTCAACCCCGGAGAACGTGGTTCGGACGTTCTGGAACCGGTCGCCGTAGGGAGCCAGACGCTCGCTCGCCATGGCCGATGCCGTGGGATCTCGATCGATCCCGATCACTCGTGCCACTCCGGCCTCGAGCAATGCTTCGGTGTGTCCCCCCGCGCCGAGCGTCATGTCGACGACGGTGCCCCGGCCGCCGAGGTAGGAGACCACCTCGCTCACCATGACCGGCTCGTGCCCCGAGGTGCCCGACGTCGTCGCGTCATCGGTCACCGTCAGCCGAGGTGCCCAGCCAGGATCCCCAGGCCGATCGAGGCCAGCAGGGTCAGCGCGGTCATGCCGATCAGGGACAGGCTCTGCCTGACCTCGGTGCCCAGCTTGTTGTTCGGTCCTACCGGTGTCGCCACGTTGCCTACCCCCTGGGATCGAGCGCACCACTCTGGTACGCATCTGCGAAACCGGCGCTGTATGCCTCGAAGGTCTCGCGGTCCCAGATCTCCATCCGGTCCCGCACGCCGAGCACCACGACTTCCTTGTCGATGCCGACCGCTTCCCGCAATCGCTGCGGGATCGTCACGCGTCCCTGCCCGTCCAACTTCACTTCGTCGGAGGAGCCGAAGAACAGGCGCGAGTACGCACGGCCGTCGTTGTCGGAAAGGGGGAAGGACGCGACCTCTTCGGAACGGCGATCCCACTCGGCCCTGGGGAAGCAGTACAGGCATCGATCCTGGCCAACCGTGATCCAAGCCCCGTCAACGAACGCGGCCCGGAACTTCGCCGGCAACGACACCCTGCCTTTGGGGTCGAGCTGGTAACCGTGCGTGCCGAGCAATTCGGCCACGCCTCCTCCCCTTTCCTCCACAATGCTCCACTCTTATGCCACCTACACTCCACCACGTCAACGAGAACACCTGTTCGAGCGGGAGCGGGGCGCCGGGAAGCCCGGCAAGGGAGGGATCTTGGGGATCCGGGAAGGGAGGTCGAGCGCGATGCCTTCGGGCCAAGATGACGAACGTCAGCGAACGCTGGTACCGAAGGCTTTGGGGGCTCAAGTAGCGAGCGAAGCGAGCGATAGCCCCGACTAGACCAAGTACGTTTCCCAGCCCGGTTCGAGGCGGCCGAGCGTGAGGTGGAAGCCGTCGCGTGGAGCGAAGGGCTGACGGGAAAGGTGGAACCCGGCCTCGGAGGGAGTGCGGTCTTCCTTCTTGGTATTGCAGCGACGGCACGCCGCCACGACGTTCTCCCACACATGCAGTCCCCCGCGGGAGCGAGGGATCACGTGATCCAGGTTCTCTGCGGCCGCGCCGCAGTACTGGCAACGCCAGGCGTCACGAGCGAACACGGCACGACGCGTGAGCGGGGCATGCGGACGATACGGCACGCGAACGTACCGGCGGAGCCGGACGACCGACGGTGCTTCCATGACGATCCGCTCAGAGTGGAAGACCATGCCGTTGGAAAGGACGACCTCGGCCTTCTCCTTGAGGACCAGCACGACGGCCCGGCGCGCGGGAACCACCGCCAACGGCGAGTCCGACGCGTTGAGGACGAGCGCACGTCCCATGGAACGAGTGTAACGGCCAACATCCCCCTCGGGCCGTTCCATGCTCGACGACGGGCTCATAGCGTCTGCGAACTCCCCCGATCGCCGACCCGAGTGAATCACAACCGTGTAATCTGTTCGGCGAGGCGGCGGATCGGTCGCGCGCGATGCCTGGAGTTGCGAATAGGGGCCGCGCGGGGCGTCCGCGAACGCGACCGATCCGTCTCCTTCATCCGTCTCTCTCTTGGAGATTCTCGAGGGATCCGTTCCCACCGATGTGGCGTACGATTGCCGGGTTGCCCCGGAGGTGATCGTGGAAGTACGGGAACGGCCACAAGAATGGCAGCGCTTCGCGCAGCGCTTCCGCGAGATCGAGACCAACGTCGAGAAAGTGGTGCGCGGCAAGCACCGAGAGATCCGCCTCGCGCTGGTGGCGCTGATCGCCGAGGGACACCTGTTGATCGAAGACGTGCCGGGTGTCGGCAAGACGATGCTCGCCAAGGCCATGGCCCGATCGATCGATTGCTCCTTCCGCAGGCTTCAGTTCACCCCTGACCTACTGCCGACCGATGTCACTGGCGTCAACGTCTTCAACCAGGAGCAGCGCGACTTCGAGTTCAGGCCTGGCGCGATCTTCGCCAACATCGTGCTGGGGGACGAGATCAACCGCGCTTCCCCCAAGACCCAATCCGCCTTGTTGGAGTGCATGGAGGAACGTCAGGTCACGATCGACACCCAGACCCACCCCCTCGGGACACCGTTCATGGTCATCGCGACCCAGAACCCGATCGAGCACGAGGGCACCTACCCCTTGCCCGAAGCACAGCTCGACCGTTTCATGCTGCGGCTGTCGATCGGCTATCCGTCGGTCGAGGTCGAAGCCGAGATCCTCGGTAGTCACACGACCGGCGCGCCCCTCGCCGACATCAGGCCGGTGACCGACGCACCGGGCGTGGCTGAGATGATCGAGCAGGCGCGCGAGGTCCACGTCGCTCCGGCGATCCGGCAGTACATCGTGGATATCGCGAAGGCGACACGCGATCACCGCGACATCTACCTCGGCGCCAGTCCGCGTGCCTCCCTGATGATCATGCGGGCGGCTCGCGCATTCGCCGCCGCCCAGGAGCGTGACTACGTGATCCCCGACGACGTGAAAACGCTCGCGGTGCCCACGCTGGCGCACCGCATCATCGTGACGGCCGACGCCGTCATGAGCGGTCGCTCCCCCGATGTCGTGGTTGGAGAGGTCCTGGCCGACGTCGCGGTGCCGGTCGCGGAGAGCCCCTGATGCCTTCGGGCCGAGGCGTCGCCGTTGCCGGTGCCGGCCTGGCGATGTGGATCGGTGCCCGCATCGTCGGTTCGCCCGGGCTGGAGGTCGTTGCCGTCGGCCTGATGGTCCTGCCGTTCGCCGCCGCCCTGTTCGTGCGCTGGGGACGCACACAGATCACGATCCATCGCCGGCTGACGGACGTTCGTGTGCAGCCCGGCACTCGAGTGACGGTCCAGCTCGACGTCGAGAACCACGCACCGGTCCCGTCGACCTTCCTTCTGGTGCAGGACACCCTCCCGCCGGCGCTCGGCAGACCCGCTCGACTGGTGGTGTCGGGCATCCCTGGTCGAAGCGTCCAGAGGGTGACCTACACCGTGCTGCCCCAGACCAGAGGCAGGTATCGGCTCGGGCCACTCATCGCTGATGTCTCCGATCCCTTCGCCTTGACCAAGCAGAGTCTCGAGTTCGATGAGCGTGACGAACTCCTGGTCACCCCCGAGATCGAAGACCTGTTCGGCGCCGCCGAGTCCGCCGACGGCCCGAACTTCGGAGCGGCGCGGGCTCGGCAGCTCTTCCGAACCGGTGAGGACTACTACACGATGCGGGGCTACCAAGAGGGTGACGATCTTCGTCGTCTCCATTGGCCCTCCGTAGCCCGCACAGGCGAGCTCATGATCCGGCAGGACGAATCATCCAAGCGAGCGAACGGTCTGGTGTTCATCGACACCCGGACGCAGGCTTTGGGCCAGAACCATGGGCCAGCCTTCGAACGCGCCGTCTCCGTCGGTGCGACGCTGGGCGTCGCGCTCGCCCGTCGCGGCTTCACCTTGCGGTTGGCGACCGCCGATATCCCTCCGGCCAACGTGACGGAAGAACTGTTCCTGGACGCGCTCGCTGGCGTCACGCACGTGGAATCCCGCACGATCGGCAGGGCGCTCACGCATCTGCGGGCCGGCGCATCCGCAGACACTTCGCTCGTGTTCGTCTCCGCCCCCCCGGCGCCCGGCGAACTCACGTCGCTGATCCGTAGCGGCGCGGGCTTCGGACCCAAGCTCGCGATCTTGATCTACCCTGCCGACCCCGCGACGCTTCCGAACGACCGGCGCGTGCAGTGGGAGGGCCGGGCGACCCAGGCGGTCCTCACGCTCACGAGAGCCGGTTGGGATCCGATCGTCCTACCCCCGTCCATGAAGTTGAGGGAACGATGGCACGCACCCAAGGAACGAATGCTCGTACGCAACGGCTGACCGCGCTGCTGGCCACCGCCCTGCTGGCGACGGCCACGGCGTTCGCGATCGGTCGCGTGTTCGTGGACCACGCCTCGACCTACCGGATGGCCGTTGCGGGCCTGCTCTCGGCCGCGATCGCCGTGGCACTGGAACGGCGCAGCCTATTGCTCGCGACCGTGGTGAGCGCGGTGGCGATGATCGTCGTCGTCGGGTTCATGGTCTTCCCCGACACCACGTGGCACGGCGTGCCGACCCTCGAGACGTTGCGCGCCATGCTGGACGCGGCCGCCCTGGTCGGTGAGCAGGCGCGGGTTCAGGTCGCACCCACCGAACCGCTGCCACCACTGATGCTGGCGGCGCTCACCGCCACATGGGCCGCGATCTTCTCCTCACACGCACTCGCGTTCCGCGCGGGGAGCCCGATCTTGGCCCTCCTGCCCCCGATCGCGCTCGTGGCGTTCGCCGACACTGTCCTCGAAGAGATCGTGCGCCCCTTGTACGGGGTGGCCTTCCTCATCGCGGCGACGGCCATGATCTTCGCCGATGGCCTGCGGCGCGTGCAGGGGTGGGGACCTGTGTGGACCGGTCCCGGACGCGATGCGCGCCTCAACCTCACGGCGGGTCGAGGCGCGCGCCGGGTGGCGGCCGCGGCGATCGGCGTCGCTGCCCTGTCACCGTTGCTGCTGCCGGGATTCGGTTCCAAGGCCATCATCGATCTCAGCAGCTCCGGGGGCGATCAGGTGCGTTTGAACCCTCTGGTCTCGGTGAGCGCCCAACTGCAGCGCGATGATCCTGTGCCGGTGTTCAATGTGGTGACGGAACAGCGTTCGTACTGGCGAGTGGTCGCGTCCCCGCACTTCGATGGCATCAACTGGAATCCGGACTCCGACCCTGTCGTGCAGGACCCGATCCCCGGCACGCCGTGGCAGGTGAACGATCCCGCTGATCCTTCCGTGTCGGAAGAATCGTTCACCGCGTCGTTCCGCACGACCGGAGAACTCGCCTTGCCATGGCTCCCCATGCCCTACCCCGCCGTCTCGACGGACCTGCGCAGCGATGGTCTGCGATGGGACCCGGAGGTCGGCGCGTTGGAACTGAGCGATACGATCGACGAAGGCGTTTCCTATGACGTGGTGGCACGATCGGTGCGTGCGACCCCCGATGAACTCCGCGACCTGCCGGAGGCTGATCCAGCGCCGTTGGCCGACTACCTCAACGTCCCGGCCGATCTGCCGGATGAGATCGCCCTGCGCGCCGAGACGTGGATGGAAGGCGCCGGCGACAACGTGTTCGACCGCGTGATGGCGATCCAGCAACAGTTCACGTCCGATGGCGGCTTCACCTACGACGATGGTGTCAGGCCGGATGGTGGCACCGATGCATTGGTGGAATTCCTCGACCGCAAGACCGGGTTCTGTCAGCAGTTCGCCAGCGCCATGGCCGTCATGCTTCGAACCCAGGGGATCCCCTCGCGCGTCGCCGTTGGCTACACGGCGGGGGCATTCAACGAAGAGACCGGCGAGTTCCGAGTGACGACCGATCAGGCGCACGCGTGGGTCGAGGTGTATTTCCCCACCTACGGCTGGCTCACGTTCGATCCCACGCCCAACCGGGCCGACACGGTCGCCTACCCCTACCTCGATCCAGCGCCCGCTTCGGCGTGCTCCGGCCCTCGTTGTTTCGACCCAGATGGCGAAGGGCCCATCCCGGCTCGTCCAACCGATCGGAACGAGATCGACACCACGATCCTTCAGCTCAAGGAACGAGGCACGCTGGGCGATCCACGCACCGGTTCGCTCGACACCCAGGCCGAGACACCTCCTCCCGAACGAGCCGGGCTCTCACCACGCGGCTGGCTCCTCGTGGGAGCCGCAGTCGTTGCCGTCGGGTTCGCCCTGATCCCGCCCGTGCGCGCGTTGCGACGACGGCGCCGGCTCTGGAAGGCTGCCCGCGAGCCTCGAACGTTGATACTCGCCACCTACGACGTGTTCACGGAACGGGCCGCCGAACTCGGGTTCCCACGCGCTCCGAGCCAGACGCTGCAGGAGTACCAGGACGGCGTCTGCATCGAAGGGGGCCTCACCCAGGATCCATCGGCAGAGCAGGAGCTGGGCAGGCTGACCACCCTGACGAGTGACGCGGCCTATGCCGAGTGGGAACCCGAAGTCCGCGATGCGGCTGACGCTTCGCGAGCCGCCTCTGCGACCTTGAAGGCGTTGCGGCACAAGGCTGGTTGGGCTCGACGGATCACAGGCCCGTTCCGACGCATCTGAGCTGCGAGGGTCGTTCTTCCAGCCCTAGGTGCCCGTGGCCGTATGGGCCGCGGCTTCCCGCAGGGCCCTCACGAACTTCTCGCGGTCTTCCTCGAACTGACGGACGTTGGTCTCGACGCCGGTGGCGATGTCGTCGATCGCGACGAAGAACGCCATCTGCCCGTCGCGCAGTGCGTCCATGACCTCACCGTCTCGTCGACAGATCTTGAAGATGCTCTGGCCGTCGGTGACCAGTCGCACCTCGGACAGGTGCTTGCCCATGCCGGCCTTCTTGTTGAGGAACTCCCAGGAACGTCGCACCCGCTGGAGCGACATGCCGCCGTCGAGGAGCGACTTGACGACCCGCAAGGCGACGAGATCTCGGAACGAGTAGAGCCTGGGGATGCCGGGGCGTCCGCCGGTTCCTTGCACCGATGGTTCGACCAATCCGATCTGATCCCAATACCTGAGCTGACGTGATGTGCAGGCGGTGAACTTGCATGCTTGGTGGGTGGTGAATCCCTCCATCCGGACGCGTGCCCCCTCGATCGACGTTCGTGTGTGTCGTTCCTTCTTGCGCCGCGGCACGGTGTCCGATCGAACGGTCAACCTACGGTCGACGGTCACGCGCCCAGGGGAAGGGACCTCGTTGTACACCAGCGCGAGGAACAGCGGCAAGCCGTGAGGTCACAGGGGTCGCAGAATCACCCGAACGGGCTAGGAGTCTTCACCCGATGGGCCGGTCGGGGGCCGGAAGCGCCCCGCCAGCCGACCCAGCATGCCGGTGAACGACATGCGTCCGTCCTGCTGCATCGCGCGGATCTGATCGCGTCCGAGTTGCCCGAGGTAGCGATAGATGGCGAGCGCCGACAAGATCATCAGGACGAACCCGGCGGCGGCGACCCATGGGCTCACGACGAACAACAACAGCAGCACGCACCCCACGACGAAGCCCACAGCGGCGAGACGGATCCGTCGCGCCAGGTGGGTGTAGAGGTCGGTCCGCCCGACGTGCTCGTCGAGCTTGGGGTCCTCCTCGGCGAGACGTCGTTCGATCTCTTCGAGTATCCGTTGTTCGTGATCGCTGAGCGGCATCGTTGGGGATCATCCTCGCGGGGGAGCCGGTGTCGTCCCTTCGATTATAGGGAGGTACTCATCGTCGAAGGACACTTCGGCAGAAGAAGCACGTGCATCACGGGTCGGCTGCACCGCTCGGGTCATCGGCGCCGTTCGCGGTCCAGCAGCGATGCTGGTTGGGCCGCACCCTTTCCGAACCGGTTCTCGATGCGATCGACAGCCCGCTCCACGTCGGACCATCGTTCGCCTCGGAGCAGTGCCAACTGTTCGCTGCCGGCTTGCACCAGGCC
>DATDJD010000350.1:0-2789 GCA_036520695.1 Actinomycetota bacterium | reverse complement strand
TTCCGACAAAGAGATGTTGGCGGGTTCAACGATCGACTGGAGCGCTCTCGTGAAGGACCGAGGAAGCCGAACCAAGCACAGAACGGTTCGTCGTCGTGACGAAGACGGTGCCGCTGCGATCGAGTTCGCGATCGTGGCCGGACTGCTGTTCATGCTCGTGTTCGGCATCATCGACTTCGGGTTCGGTTTCCACACATGGAACGGGACCGCGCACGCCGCCCGGGAAGGCGCTCGGCAGGCGGCTGTCGAATCAGACAGGAACGCGATCATCGCCCGCACACGGGCGGCGGCCAACTTCCTCGATCAATCGAAGATGAGCGTGGAAGTGACGTGCAGCCGTGGCGGCTCCGTGTTCGGAACCTGCGGCTCAGTCTGGGCCGAGGGTGACTACATCCGAGTGTCCGTCGACTACCGCTACCCGTACATCACCCCGCTCCCGGGCATGGTGGGTCTCGGTGATGACCTCATGTTGCACTCGCAGTCCGAAGTCCGGTTCGAGGGAGAGTGAGCATGGATCGCGCGCCGGAACGTGCAAGCAAGCGGGTCGGTGAGGAATCCGGCGCGGTCGTCGTGCTCTTCGCTCTCGTCCTGGTCGTGCTCTTCGGTGCGGTCGCGTTCGCGATCGACCTGTCCAGGCTGTTCCACGAACGACAGGTGCTGCAGAACGCGGTCGACTTCGGCGCGCTCGCCGGCGCACAGGAACTGCCGGCACAGGGGGCAACCGCTGGCGGGATCGCCGAGGCAGAAGCACGCAAGGTGACCCTGGACAATGCGCCGTGGTTGGACCCTGCCACGATCAACATCTCGTTCAAGTGCGTGGTGGGTGACCGCGACGGCGACGGTCAGGCCGACCTTTCCGACGTGCCGTTCATCTGCGGTCCTTCCTCCGGCACCTGGACCACTGATTGGAAGGTCAAGCGTGGTCGCGCGCAGCACCTCTGCAATCCGTATGCGGGCGACAAATGCAACACGGTCGTCGTTCGAACCAGCAACATCGTCAACTACATCTTCGCGCCGGTCATCGGGATCCAACGGGGCAACACGGGGTCGGTGAGCGCCGCGTCCTGCCGTGGGGCGTGCGGTGCCGAACCCAACCCGCTCGATGTCGTGATGGTGATCGACCGAACCGGGTCGATGACGTCCACCGACCTCGCCAACGCCAAGAATGCGGCGCTGTCGGTGCTGGACTTCTACGACTCGTCCGAGCATCACGTGGGCGTCGTGGCCTTGCCATACGGTCGGTCGGCAGCCGATCCGTGCAACGTGGCCGATCCTCAGCTCTATCCCCAGGCCGCCGCATCGTTCTGGCAGGTGAGTCCGCTCAGTTCGGACTACGACAACGCGAACGGCACCCTGAATACCTCCAGTTCGATCGTGCAACGGATCAATTGCCTGCGTCTCGCAGGCAACCCCGTGATCCGCGTCAACGGCACCGTCCGCACCAGTGCCGGGCACACGAACCTGGGTGATCCCCTCGACGCGGCGCGAGAGATGCTGTCCACCCAAGGTCGATCCGACGTGGAGGACATCATCATCTTCATGACCGACGGTGAGGCGAACCAGCCCGACACCATGCTGCCGTGCAACTACCTCAACACCAAGGCGAACATCGCGAAGGCCGAGGATCAGACGATCTACACGATCGGCTACGGCGTCGCGGGTGCTCGCTGCAGTCGCGACAGCTCCGGTCCGTTCAACGGCAGGTATGCGAGCACGAACCTCGCGCTCGCCGCCACCGACTCAACGGATGACGTGCCCGGTGGTTGTGGGCCCCTCGAGAACCGCGACGGCGACAACTACTTCTGCGAATCGGGCAGCGGCGACCTCGAGCCTGTGTTCCGTCAGGTCGCTGCGGCGACGCTGGGTCACTCTCGCCTCGTCGAAGACCTCTGACGCTCGACCGGATCCTTCATCGCTGCGGTAGCGTTCGCCGATGCGATCGTGGCTCATCACATGCGTGGTCGCGCTCACCGTTTCGTGCACCGGGAACGCCGGAGACGAACGCCCGGAGGGAACGGGTCCGCCCGCGGAGCTGGAAGAGGCCACGGTGACGCGAGTGGTCGACGGAGACACGATCCACGTCCTGCTCGACGGGCGGGATACCACGATCCGGATCATCGGCATCGACACGCCTGAGAAGGACGGCCCCTTCACCGACGAAGAGTGCTTCGGGCGCGAGGCGTCTGACTACACGACCCGTGCTCTCGATGGCGTCAGCGTCGGGCTGGAGTTCGACGTCGAACGCACGGACCGGTATGACCGAACCTTGGCCTACGTCTGGATCGGCGATGAACTGTTCGACGAAAGGATCGTGCGGGATGGTGTCGCGGTGCTGCTGACGATCCCGCCGAACGTGCGGTACGTGGATCGGTTGACCGCGGCTCAGACCGCCGCTCGCAACGACGGCGTTGGGCTCTGGGGATCGTGTTCCACCGAAGGTTGACCGCCCTCCTTCAGCGCGAGCGAAGCACGTGCCCCGAGCGACCGATGGCGTCGGTCGGGTGTTCTGCGTCCCACGCGACGGTGCCGTTGACGACCACCGTCGCGATCCCTTCGGGGAACGCGTGCGGGTCACCGAAGTCGGCGATGTCGTTCACCGTCGACGGGTCGAGCACCACCAGGTCGGCGTAGGCACCCTCAGCGATCCGTCCGCGATCGCGCAGACCGAAGCGGTCAGCGGGCAGCGAGGTCATCTTGCGGACGGCGACCTCGAGGCTCAGCAGCCCGTCGCGTACATAGGGCCCGAGGACCCTCGGGAACGTGCCGTAGTTGCGGGGGTGCACCGGCAG
>DATDJD010000349.1:0-2576 GCA_036520695.1 Actinomycetota bacterium | reverse complement strand
GAAGCCACCGAGGTCGAGGAAGTGAAGCGCTGGCTCACGGCGGCCCTCGCCGATCCCGATTCCAGCGATTCGCTCTTCATGGTGGAACGCGCCTACTACAAGCTGCGCACGCTGCGTGACCCAGGGACCACGCCGGACCCGCGGCGTCCCGCTAAGAACGCCTGAGATGGCGGCCCCGGCGGGGATCATGGAACGGCTCGCCGCGGGCCCCGTGCTGGGCGACGGCGGCTACCTGCTGGAGTTCGAGAAGCGCGGGTACGTGCAGGCGGGACCGTTCACGCCCGAGGTGGTGATCGATCACCCCGAAGCCCTCCGCGGGTTGCACCGCGAATTCCTGCGAGCCGGTGCCGAGGTGCTGCAGACCATGACCTTCTACGCCAGCGAAGACAAGCTGGACACGGTCGGTCTCGGCGGCAAGGTCGCCGAGATCAACAGGAACGCGGTCCGCATCGCTCGCGAGGTCGCGGACGAAGGCGACGCGCTGGTGGCGGGCAACCTCTCGTTGACGTGGGCCTACGATCCCGCCGACGCCGCCAGTCCCGACCACGTCCGAGGACTCCTCGACGCGCAGCTGCAGGGCCAGATCGACGCGGGCCCACCCGACTTCTGGATCGGCGAGACGTTCTCGTTCTTGGGCGAGGCGCTGCTGTTCGTCGAACGTGCGAAGGCCACCGGCCTGCCGGTGATGGTGACCATGGCCTTCGAGACGCTGCCGGCCCGATCCTACGAGGGCGACGACCCGGCGACCTGCGCCAAGAAACTCGCCGACGCCGGCGCCGACATCGTGGGTGTGAACTGCCTGAACGCGCCGGCCCAGCAACTGCCGATCGCGGTGGAGATGGTGCGAGGGGTTGCAGGCGCGGTGCCGATCGCGGCGCAGCCGGTCGCGTACGCCACCACGAACGGGATGCCCGACTTCACCTCGTGGGACGAGTTCCCGTACGAACTCACGCCCATGACGCTGAGCCGCGCGGTGCTGGCCCGGTTCGCCGCCGACGCCCGCGAGGCCGGCGTTCGCTACATCGGCTCGTGCTGCGGCGCCGTCGCCGAACACGTCCGCGAGATGGCGAAGGTGCTGGGCAAGCTTCCCGAAGCCGAGCGCGAGTGGCGTTCGTCCACCGGTAAGGCCATGTCGGCGTTCGAGTACTACGGCCACGACGAGACCGCCTCCTAGCGTCAAGGCTGGCCCGGAAGGGCCCGATACCCCAGGGGTCATGCGCTTCCCCTCTCTGCGCCTCGGATTCGTGGGCCGCTTCGCGCTGCTGAGTGCCGCCGCGGTCATGGTCTTGTGGATCGGATTCACGCAGGTCGAATCGGCTCGTGAGCGCGACCGTGCGATCGAGGATGCCGCCGCGTCCGCCGAGCTGCTGGCCCAGGTGGGGCTGCAACCGCACCTGAGAGGCGACGCCCTTGATGACGGCCTCGACGCGTCCACGATCCGCAAACTCGACGAGGTGTTCGCCACCGGCCTCGAGAACGAGCGGATCGTGAGGGTCAAGCTCTGGTCGTCGAAGGGCACGATCCTGTACTCGGACGAATCGGGACTGATCGGCAAGGAGTTCCCAATCGAGAGCGATCTGGAAGAGGCGCTCGAGGGTGAGCTGGAAGCAGAGGTCAGCGAACTGGACGCCGCTGAGAACGTTCGCGAGCGTTCGTTCGGCACGTTGCTCGAGGTCTACGTGCCGGTGCGACACGACGGCGAAGTCGTCGGCGCGTTCGAGTTGTACCTGCCCTATGCGCCGATCCAGGATGCGATCTCGGCCGACGCACGTAGGCTCTATCTGCTGTTCACCGCCGGCTTGGTCCTGCTGTGGGCCGTCCTGTTCCGGATCGGGCTCGGCGCCTCGCGACGCATCAGGCGCGACCGCGACGAACTCGGTCGGCGTGCGGACGAGAACCGCCACCTCGCCATGCACGACCAACTGACCGGGTTGCCGAACCGTTTGCTGTTCCACGATCGCGTCGAGCAGGCGATCCTGTCGGCGCGCCGTGACGGTTCCACGATCGCGGTCATGGTCTTGGACCTGCACCGTTTCAAGGAAGTGAACGACACGCTGGGCCATGACCACGGCGATGAACTGTTGAACGAGGTCGGCCCACGGATCCGCGGCGTGCTGCGGGGCTCGGACACGGTGGCCCGATTGGGCGGAGACGAGTTCGGGGTCACGATCACCGGCCTGCGGGCGTCCGAGGAAGCCGAGGAGGTCGCCCGCAAGATCAACGACGCGCTGGACGAGCCCTTCCGCGTGAGCGACATCGAGATCGCGTTGGGTGGCAGCATCGGTATCGCGAGCTTCCCCGATCAAGGCGAGGATCCGGAAACCCTGATGCGCCGAGCCGAGGTCGCGATGTACGTCGCCAAGGCCGGCCGCGCGCCGTTCCAGGTGTACGCCGAAGAGCAGGACACCTACTCGACCGACCGCCTTGCCTTGGTGGCCGAGCTCCGCAGAGCGATCGACGACGGCGCGCTCACCCTGTTCTTCCAGCCCAAGATCGACCTGGAGCACCGGTCGGTGGTGGGCTTCGAAGCCCTCGCCCGCTGGCACCACCCAGAGCGAGGCATGATCACGCCCGAC
>DATDJD010000348.1:0-8199 GCA_036520695.1 Actinomycetota bacterium | reverse complement strand
CTTGCTGGGCGACCAGCACCGGTCGATCACGGACGTCAGTGCCAACCGGGTCGCGATCGAGCTGTCGGGCACCGGTCGCCTCGAGCTGCTGGCGAAGGGATGCTCGCTCGACCTGCATCCGCGTTCATGGAGGGCGGGCATGTGCGCACAGACGGTCCTGGCCAAAGCGCAGGTGATCCTGATCGAACGGCCTGACTCCACGAGGCTCCTGGTCCGGACCTCGTTCGCCGATTACGTGGTCGAGTGGCTCCTCGCCGCCGCCGGGAGCGCCGTTCAGACGTAGAGGTGAAGTTCCTCTGTGTCGGTCATGTCCAGGACGGCATGGGCGCTGCGAACGTCGTCGGGAGCGCCGTGGACCACCACCAGGTAGCGGCCATCGGTGAGGTCCTCTTCGTAGTCGGCAACGTTGGCTTGCGGCACGCCGAGTTCGGTGATGATGCCCAGGCCTGCTCCGGCGACCGCGGCCCCGGCGACCAGACCACCGGCCAGGATCAACCCAGCGCCCGGGATCGCGATCGCGACGACCGCCCCGGCGATACCGCCGAACACTGCGCCCCGGCCCGCCCCCTCGGCGGTCGAGCTCGCGGATCCGGTGAACGCCTCGTCGGCGTCGGCTTCACCCGCGCCGATGATGCTGATGCGGTCGGCGCGGGTACCGGCATCGATCAGGGAGGTGAATCCGAGCTGAGCTTGCTCATCGGTCTGGAACACGGCCACGACCGCGAACCGCTCATCGCTCGGTAGCCCTCCTGCAGTCTCGGTACCCATCGCTCCCTCTCCGTTCCATGGTTGACCGATCCGTCGGTGTGCAGACGCTACTCGTCCAGGGTGGCCAGCATCCTCGCTT
This sequence comes from Actinomycetota bacterium, assembly GCA_036520695.1. GTDB lineage: Bacteria > Actinomycetota > UBA4738 > UBA4738 > HRBIN12 > JAOUEA01. Next base: position 7,352 of record DATDJD010000348.1, on the reverse strand, counting down.
GCCAGTCCACCGTGGCCTGCACCTGGTTGAAGGTGAACAGGTGCAGGGCCTCGATGTTCGCGCCGGGGTCGGTGTACGCCGGTCCCATCCCCTCCAGCAGCGCATCGGGACCGAACTTGCCGGGAGTGAGCAGCGAGCCCACCATGCGCCGGTTCTTCTTGAGGTAGCGCGCGCTGTCGGCGATACCGATCCGGGTACTGATCGTCATGAGCTTCGTGAGTTCTGCCACGCCCGGGGTGCCGAGGTGGACGGGCAGCATCACACCGTTCGCCCGCATCTGACCCAGCCACGACAGGATCGCGCCCGGGTTGAACGACATCTGGGTCGCCATGTACTTCGCGTAGCGCTGCTTCTCCTTGAGGACCTCGAGGAGGCGCTCCGTGGAGATGTCGACGTGGCCCTCGGGATAGCTCGGCACGCCGATCTCGGTGAACGGGTGACCGAGTTCGTCCATCGCGCGGAGCAGGGACAAACCATCGTGGAAGTCGCCGGGCTCCTTCGCGTCACCACCCACGACGAACGCGCGGGTGAAGCCGGCGTCGCGGCACCGTTGGAGCAGCTCGGACAGGTGGGCTCGGTCGCGGATCATGTGCGCCGACAGGTGCGGCACCACGACGTGACCTCGCTCGGCGAGTGACTCGCCCAACTCCACCGTGGACTCCAGCCCGTGACTCGGCGAGGCAGTCACGGTCACCGTGGCAGCGTGCGGGAGCGCGTCGGCGGCCTCCATCGCGTTCTTCAGGGGGATCAGCTCGAACTTGGGGTGGGCAACCAAGCCGCGCAGCACCGCGCGTTGGTCGGGGGTCAGCCCGCTCGCGTTCCTTTTCCTTCGCACCGCCATCGTTCCGTTCCGCCTCACACGTTCGAATCTGGGAAGGACGCCTTCTTCTGTTCGACCCATTCGCAGAGCTCTTGATCGACGGCCTCGTCGATCGGTGGCGCTTCGTATTCGGCAAGGGTCCTCTTCCAGAGGGCGTTCGCTCGGGTGATCGAGTCCTGCGCGCCCTCGATCTCCCACTGTTCGAACGAGTTGTTATCCGCGATGGAGCTGCGGAAGAACGCAGTTTCGAAGTTGGCGAGCGTGTGCGCCGTCCCCAGGAAGTGTTGTCCCGGACCGTTCTCGATGATCGCGTCCAGCGCTTGCCCGTTCGGGCTGAGGTCGACTCCCTTGGCCATGGCCGCCATCATGCCGCACTGGTCCAGGTCCATGACGAACTTCTCATAACCCATGGTCAGACCGCCCTCGAGCCACCCAGCCGCGTGCAGCACGAAGTTCACCCCGCCCAAGATCGTGGGCTGGAAGGTGTTGGCCGACTCGTAGGCGGCCTGGGCATCGGGAACCTTGGACGCTGTCAGCGATCCGCCTGATCGGAACGGCACGCCGAGCCGTCGCGCGCATTGCGCGAGCGTGTATAGGACGAGCGCCGGTTCGGGCGTACCGAACGTCGGTGCACCCGATTGCATCGACATCGACGAGGCGAACGACCCGAAGACCACCGGCGCACCGGGACGGACCAGTTGGACGTAGGCCATGCCGGCGAGCGCTTCGGCGAGCGTCTGCGCGGCGGCGCCCGCCACGGTTGCCGGCGACATCGCCCCCGCCAAGATGAACGGCGTCATGATCACCGCCTGGTTCGCCTCGGCGTAGGTGCGAGCCGCGCCAAGCATCGAGGAGTCCCACACCAACGGCGAGTTCGCGTTGATCAGGCTCATCACGACGCAGTGGTCCTCGAGGTAGTCGGCGCCGAACAGGATCCGGGCCATATCGACCGTGTCCTGCGCACGTTGCGGATGGGTCACCGAGCCCATGAACGGGCGGTCGGAATAGCGCATGTGCGCGTACACCATGTCGTAGTGCCGCTTGTTCACCGGCAGGTCGACCGGCTCACACACCGTGCCGCCGGAGTGGTGCAGGAACGGCGAGGCGTACGCGAGCTTCACGAAGTTGCGGAAGTCCTCGATCGTGCCGTAGCGCCGCCCACCGTCGACGTCGCGGACGAACGGCGAACCGTAGGCCGGGGCGAGCACGGTGGCGTCACCGCCGATCTGCACGTGATTCTCGGGATTGCGGGCGTACTGGGTGAACATCGACGGGGCTGTGGCCTGCACGATCTGACGGCACATCCCTGACGGGAAGCGGACCAGCTCCTCCACGACGTCGGCACCTGCCTGCTTGAACAGCTCCAAGGCGTCGGGCGCCCCATGCACCTCGATACCGACCTGCTTCAAGATCGTGTCGGCGTTCTGCTCGATGAGGGATACACCTTCTTCCGACAGGACCTCGAACGGCGTGAGCGTCCGCGTGATGAACGGGATGTGCTCGACCACGGCGTGCAGCCGCGCAGCCTGGCGGGCCTCGCGACCTCCGCTTCGGCGTCGGCGGGGTGCCTCGTCGCTCATGGGGTGCTCCTCTCGGATGGGTGTTCGGCGGTGTCGGCGGTCGTGTCGGAGGGGTCGGAGGTGGTCTCGCCGCTCGTTCGGCGACGGCGACGTGGTCGGTCGGACGCGTTGCCGCCCGAGCTCCGCGGCGCGGGAAGATCCACGGCCTCGGCGAGGTGCGGGAAGGGATCGTTCGTGTGCGGGATACCCATGGCCCCCACGAAATGTTCCTGGAACTTGGGCTCCACGGCGGTCTCGAGCTTCTCCACCCGGCGAACGACCGACTCGATCTCGGCGCGCGCGGCGCGGTTCAACAACGCGATGCGGGCGCCGGTGCCCGCGGCGTTGCCCGCGCTGGTGACCTCGGAGGGATCGCAGTCCGGCACCAGCCCGAGCACCATCGCGTGTACCGGGTCGATGTGGGCACCGAAGGCACCGGCGAGCCGGATGCGATCGACCGTCTCGATGCCGTAGGCATCCATCAGCAACCGGCACCCGGCGTACAGCGCCGCCTTCGCGAGCTGGATCTGGCGGACGTCGTTCTGGGTCAGCACCAGCCTCGGTGCGTCGGGTGCATCGTGCAGCACGAAGGAGAACGTCCGGCCGTTCGGCACGACGCGATGCGTCCGCTGGGCGAGCGACCCGTCGATCACCCCGTCGGTGGTGAGCACGCCCGCAAGGAACAGCTCGGCGACGAGCTCGATGATGCCGCTCCCACACACCCCGGTGACCTGCTCGGCGCGGAACCCATCCTCGTCGGACCACACCTCTTGCCCGATCGCCCGGAACCGGGGCTCCAACGTCTCGCGGTCGATGCGGACACGTTCGATCGCGCCCGGCGCCGCGCGCTGGCCGCACGAGATCTGCGCACCCTCGAACGCGGGGCCGGTGGGACTGGAGGCCGCCAACATGCGGTCACGGTTGCCCAGCACGATCTCGGCGTTCGTCCCCACGTCGACGAGCAGGTTGACGGTCGCTTGGTCGTACGGTGCTTCGGACAGGATCACGCCCGCGGTGTCGGCGCCCACATGGCCGGCGATACACGGCAGGACGTAGACGCGAGCACCGGCGTTGGGCGTCACCAGGTCGAGCGCTCCGGCACGACGAGCGACGGCCTCGTCGGTCGCCAAGGCGAACGGCGCACCACCCAGCTCCGTCGGGTCGAGGCCGAGGAACAGGTGGTGCATGATCGGGTTCCCGACGATCGTGAGGTCGAGCACGTCGCCGGGGTCCGCGGCGGCCTGCGTGCACAGGTCGGCGACGAGCCCGTCGACGCACTCCCTGACCACTCGGGTCAGGTCGGTCTCGCTGCCCGGGTTCATCATCACGTAGCTCACCCGGCTCATCAGGTCCTCGCCGAATCGGATCTGGGGGTTCATCGCACCTGCGCTCGCGAGGACCTCGCCGGTGTGCAGATCGCAGAGGTGACCGGCCACCGTCGTGGAGCCGATGTCGAAGGCCACACCCAGTGCGACGTCGTGGAACCCCGGCCAGATCGCCGTGATCGACCGTCCGTCGTGCACGGCGACGGTGACCTTCCACTCGCCGGCGCGCACCGTACGCTGGAGGGCCGCGAGCACGTGGGGATCGCACGCGAGCCCTTCGAGCTTCCAGTCGCGAAGGAGTGCCTCCAGGAGCCGCTGGAGGTCACCGCTGGGATCGGAGAGGTCGGGCTCTCGCACCTCCACGTAGTGCAGCCGGATGACCGGATCGACCTCGATCGGATGCGCGTCGGCTTCCTTGCGCACGACCTGCTTGTGGATCTGGCTCTCGGGCGGCACGTCGACCACCAGGTCGCCGCAGACGCGCGCGTGGCACCCCAGCCGGCGATCTGTCGCCAGGCCGCTGCGGTCGCGATAGGCCTGTTCAGGTGCGCTGAACGCCGTGAGATGGTCTGCGCTCGAGGTGATGCCGTGCTTCGCGAACTCCCCTTCGCTCACCACAACCTGGCACCGGCCACAGATGCCGCGGCCACCGCACACCGAATCCAGGTCGACGCCCAGCGTTCGCGCGACATCCAAGAGGTTGGTGCCCTCGGCGAACCTGCCTCGAAGTCCTGAGGGCGTGAAGACGACCAGCGAGCCGTCGGGGTCGGTCACGTGGTCGGCGCCTCGGTGCCCGAGGGGTCGTCCGTGGCGTCGCCGCTCCCCCGCCTGCCCGCCCGGCCACCGCGCCGGCGTCCCGCGTCGCTCTTGCCGGTGCCGCCTTCGCGGTACTGCGCGATCCACGAGGTGCAGTCGGGGTCGTTGCCCATGAGGACGTCGGCCGCCATCACGGCTTGTCGAACTTCGGCGTGCAGCGGGCTCGTGATGGCGCTCGTCATCCCACTCGCGATCGCCATCGCCAGGAACGCTCCGTTGATGCCGTTGCGGTTGGGCAGACCGAACGAAACGTTCGATGCGCCGCACGTGGTGTTCACGCCAAGCTCGTCATGCAACTTGCGCACCAGCGTGAAGACCTGCCGTCCCGCCGTCCCGATCGCGCCGATCGGCATCACCAACGGGTCGACGACGATATCGTGGGGTGCGATGCCATGCTCGGCCGCGGCCCGCACGATCTTCTTTGCCACCGCGAAACGGACGTCGGGATCTTCGCTGATCCCGGTTTCGTCGTTCGTGATGGCGACGACGGCGGCGCCGTGCTTGGCGACCAGGGGCAGCACGCTCTCGATGCGCTCATCCTCGCCTGTCACCGAATTAACGAGCGCCTTCCCCTGGTAGACGGACAAGCCGGCTTCCAGCGCGGCGACGATCGAGGAGTCGATCGAGAGCGGCACATCGGTGAGCGATTGGACCAGCTGGATCGTCTCGGCCAAGATCGCCGGCTCGTCCGCCAACGGGATACCGGCGTTGACGTCCAGCATGTGCGCGCCCGCAGCGACCTGGGCATGGGTATCGGCAACGACGGTCGAGAAGTCGCCGGCCTTCATCTCTTCGGCCAGCTTCTTGCGACCGGTGGGGTTGATGCGTTCGCCGATCACCACGAACGGCCGACCCGAGCCGATGACGACCTCTCGGGTCGCCGAGGAGACGACGGTATCGGTCACGCGGACGACCCTTCGCTGGTCCCTTGACGCACGCCTCCGCTCCGCACGAGCGAATCCAGGGCCGAATCACCGAACGCCTGCTCGAGCCGGTGCGCCTCTGCATCGGCTTCGGCCTGCAGGTCCTCGCCGCAGCTGCGGGTCTCGCGGTGCCACTGCTCGAGGTATTCGTCGGTGCCGATCAGGCCTACGCGGGTCGCCGCCATATCGATGGCTTCCTGGAACCGGTCGGACAAGGGCGCCTTGGCGCGCGATCGCCCGGGCCCCTTCACGTTCACCTGCGCCGGGATGTCGCGCCACCAGATCACCGTGAGGTCAGCCATCGATCAGCCCTCCCTCACGCGCTCGCCGTCGCGGCACGCTTCGCGAGCATCAGCGCCTGCGCCGTCTCGGCAGCCACAGCGGCATCACGACAATAGGCGTCTGCCCCCACGGCCTTGCCGAACTCCTCGTTGAGTGGCGCGCCGCCCACCAGGACGATGTAGTCCTGCCGGATGCCTTTGGCGACGAGTTCGTCGATCACGACCTTCATGTACGGCATCGTCGTGGTGAGCAGGGCACTCATACCCAGGATGTCGGGCTTGTGCTCTTCCAACGCAGCCAGGTAGTCCTCGACCGGATTGTTGATGCCCAGGTCGATGACGTCGAAACCGGCTCCCTCCAGCATCATGCCCACCAGGTTCTTCCCGATGTCGTGGATGTCGCCCTTGACGGTGCCGATCACGATCGTGCCCATACGTTCGGCGCCGGTCTCGGCCAACAGGGGACGAAGGATGGCCATCCCCGCCTTCATCGCGTTCGCTGCCAGCAACACCTCGGGCACGAACAAGATCCCATCCCGGAAGTCGATGCCGACGATCCGCATGCCCTCAACCAACGCTTCGTTGAGCACGCGGTCCGCACCCCACTCGCGAGCCAACAACAGGTTGGTGCCCTCGGCGATCTCGTCGGCAAGCCCGTCGTAGAGATCGTCGTGCATCTGGGCGACGAGCTCGTCGTCGGGAAGGCTGGAAAGGTCGAGTTCTTCTCCACTCATCGTCGTTCAGCCCTTCTCGTTCAGCATCTGCTGCTTAGGTTTCTTGGCTCACGTTTTCTGGCGTTCGCCTTTGGGATCCCACAGCGGGTCCGCACTCACGGTGGCCGGGATCGATCGCCCGAAGTACTCCACGTGCACCGGAGTTCCCTCGACGGCGAGCGCGGCCGGGAGGTAGCCGTAGACGATGCACCGGCCCATGGTGTAGCCGTAGGCAGCGGAGGTTGCGTAGCCGGCGACCCGTTCGCCCGACCAGATCGGTTCCTTGCCCATCACCACATCGGCCGGATCGTCCAGCGTCATGCATGTCAGCTTGTGTGTAGGTCCACCGGAATCTCTGATCCGTTCCAACGCCTCACGGCCCTGGAAATCCTTGTCCCACTTCACGGCGAACCCGAGGCCCGCCTCCAGCGGATCATGCTCGGTGTGGATGTCCTGACCCCACAGCCGGTACCCCTTCTCGAGCCGGAGGGAATCGAACGCGCCACCACCCACCGCGGTGATGTCGTGGTCTCGCCCCGCCTCCCACAGCAGCTCCCATGCTCGATCGCCCATCGCGAACTGGCCGTACAACTCGTACCCCAACTCACCTGCGTAGGAGATCCGTTGCACCCACACCGGGTTGACCTCGCCGACGTGCAGATACCGCGCCGTCATGTACGGGAACGCTTCGTTCGAAACGTCGGCGACCGTCACAGCTTCCAGCACATCGCGCGCGCGCGGACCCCACAGCCCCAACGCGAACAGCGACCCGGTGCGCTCGGTGATCGCCACCATCTCGTCGTCGTGGATCTGCGAACGCAACCACGCGAGATCGTGTTGGCCGCTGCCGCCGCCGGTGACGACCCGGAAGAGCTCCTGATCCTTGCGGATCACCGTGAGGTCGCATCGGATGCC
>DATDJD010000347.1:0-2951 GCA_036520695.1 Actinomycetota bacterium | reverse complement strand
CACATACGGCCTGCGGTTCGACTCGTTCCTGCCGTTGGACGGAGGAGGCTCGCTCACCGCCGAGGCGATCGAACGTGGCACCGTCGACGTGGGGGTGATGTTCACCACCGACGGCGTGCTGGACGAAGGGAACCTCGTCGTCTTGGAAGACGACCGACTCCTGCAGCCAGCCGAGAACCTCACGCCCATCGTGCGTGAAGACGCCGTCGAGCGATTCGGGCCGGGCCTCGTCCTGGCGCTCGACCGGGTGTCGGCGCTGCTCACCACCGAGGCCCTGCGAACCCTCAACAGCCAGGTGGCGCTCGGCGCAGACCCCGCCGAGGTGGCCCACCGTTGGCTGCAGGCACACGGATCGACGACCCAGGAGATGGTGGCCCAGGCAGGCGAGTAGCATCGCCCAGACGAGGAGGCCAGTGGAGAAGGACACGATGAGTTCGGAGTCCCCACACGAGCAGCGGCGTCGGCTGCTGGGACCCGATATCCGCCGCCGACCCAGTGGAGAAGCTCCCCCCCTGCCCCGCGAGCTCGGACGCAGCGGCAAGTTCTGGCTCACGATGGTGGCCTACTTCGTCGGGACCGTCATCGGGTTGTGGTTGTTCGAACCCATGGCGAGGCTGTACGAGCAGGTGGATACGGCCATCCTTCGCTGGGTCGCGTCGTGGCGCTTCGAGCCGCTCACCACCGTCATGGAAGGGCTCGCCCTGCTCTCGACGCGGTGGGTCCTGCGAGCCCTGCGGTGGGGCACCATCATCACGCTCGTGGTGGTGCGTCGGTGGCGTCAGCTCCTGGTCTTCGTGGGCGCCATCGTGGCGGAGGAGGCCATCGCCTATTCCATGACGCTGTTCATCCATCGGCCCAGGCCATTCGGCGTGGAGATCCTCTGGCAGTGGCAGGGCTTCTCGATGCCGTCGCGGCCTATGGCCTCCGTGGCCGTGACGTTGGTCGGCATGGCGTACTCGCTCATCCCCCACGGGCGCTATCGCGACGGCGCGAAGTGGATCATCGCCGGGATCCTGATCGCGATCGGCCTCTCGCGGATCTACCTCGCGGTCGATCCTCCCGCCGCGACGGTGTTCGGAGGGGTGCTGGGGGTCGCGATCGGGCTCACGGCCTTCCGGTGGTTCGCCCCCAACGACGTCTTCCCGGTCAGCTACCGGCGAGGCAAGACCGCGCACCTGGACGTCACGGGCCGCCGAGCCGACGCCATCGCGATCGCGGTGCGCGACCAGCTGGGCTACCAGGTCCTGGACATCCAGCCGGTGGGTCTCGAGGGCTCAGGTGGGTCGACCCCGTTGCGACTGCGCGTACGCGCAGACCAGGGTGCCGACGGCTCTCAGGATGCCGGTGAACGCACGTTGTTCGCCAAGCTCTACGCCAAGAACCACGTGCGCGCCGACCGTTGGTACAAGGTCGGTCGCACGATCTTGTATGGGGCCTTGGAGGATGAGACGCCTTTCAGCACCGTGCGACGGTTCGTCGAATACGAGGACTACGCCCTGCGTCTCATGGAAGACCTGGGCTTCCCGGTTCCCCAGCCGTACGGCGTGGTGGAGATCACCCCGGAGCGCGAATACATGATCGTGATGGAGTTCTTCGACGGCGCGGTCGAGATCGGGGAAGCAGACATCGATGTCACCGTGGTCGACCAGGGGCTTTCGTTGATCCGCGACATGTGGGACGACGGGCTGGCCCACCGTGACGTCAAGCCGGCCAACCTGATGGTGCGCGATCAACAGCTGAAGGTGATCGACGTGTTCTTCGTGCAGGTGCGCCCGTCTCCATGGCGTCAGGCGGTCGACCTCGCCAACATGATGTTGGTGTTGGGACTACGTTCGGACGCCGACACCGTGTACGAGCGCGCCCTTCGCCTGTTCACCCCCGAGGAGATCGGCGAGGCGTTCGCAGCTACCCGAGGGGTCGCCAGCCCGACCCAGCTGCGGACGATGCTCAAGGACGACGGTCGTGACCTCGCCGAGCGGTTCCAGGCACTGGCGCCCACCAGGCCGCAGGTCCGCATCCAGCGATGGAGCCTTCGGCGCATCGGGCTCACCGCCACGGTGCTGGTGGGAGCCCTGGTGTTCCTGGCTCTCATCGCGACGAACTGGGCGGCGTTCGCATGAGGCGCCGAACGATCTGGCTGCTCGCTGTGCTTTCGATCGTGGCCTCCGGCTGCAGTGATGGCAGCCAGGCGACTCCTGCCTGCTCGAGACCGGACAGCAGCATCATCATCCTGGAGGCTCAATCGGTGCCTACCGCCACCGTGTTGCCGTGCATCGCGGATCTGCCCATCGGGTGGTCGTTCGCCGGCGTCGAGGCTCGCAACGACGAGACGGTGTTCTGGCTGGACCACGACCGCGCCGGCATCCATTCCGTCGAGGTCTCCGTCCGTGATTCCTGCGACATCTCGGCCGCCGTCGAGATCCCCCCGTCCCCCGACGAGGCAGATATGCGGATCTATCAGCAGCCGACGGCGCTGGAACCGGCCTTCAGCGGCAGTCGGTTCCAGGTGTTCGAAGGGGGCTGCATCGAGTACCGCTACTCGTTCAGCGACGATGCCGATCCCACCCTCGTGATCGAAGCCGATCAGGCGCTGTCGACCGTCCCCAGAGCCGACCTGGTCACCGCCGTCGACGATCAGTTCGGCCTGATCCTGTGCGGGGCGGGGGCGCCACCGTGCGAAGGGTAGTGTTCGGCCCGTGCTGACGAACCATCGCCGAGCCCTCCGTGCGTCCCTGGCCCTGCTCGCCGGCTTGGTCTTCATGCTGATCGCCGTCGGCAGGCATCCCTACGACGACGCGCCGATGACCACATTGGCGTTCATCGGCAACTTCGATCACAGCATGCACACCTGGATGGACGACATCCGCAACGTGGTGTTGACCGGGCTGTTCCGGACCTTGAACGTCGTGGGCGCCGGCATCGTCACGATCCCCTTGCGGATCGGGGTGTCG
>DATDJD010000346.1:0-7867 GCA_036520695.1 Actinomycetota bacterium | reverse complement strand
GAGGCCGGCATCGTGCTGACCGAGAAGGAGGCCTTCGACCGGTTCATCAGCGATGATGGGATCGCCTACGTCCCCAAGCATGCGCTGCATCCGATCGATGCGCTGGGCTTGATCCGCGGTGCAGGCGGCGTGTGTGTGCTGGCCCATCCGGGCATGTGGAAAGGTGCTGGCTCGGTCCCCGACGTCCTGATCGAAGAGATGGCCCACGGCGGCATGGTGGGTCTGGAGGTCGATCACCCCGACCATGATGAACAGCAGCGGGCGTATTACCGAGGCATGGCCGCACGGCTCGGCCTCGTCCCGACCGGCGCCAGCGACTGTCACGGAGCCCGGTACGACTACCGGCTGGGTTGCGAGACCACCGACGCTGATCGGTTCGCCGAGCTCAAGCGTCGCGCTGGACGCTAGCGCGCAGCCGGAGTCGCGGTGAGCCCTGTCGAACGCATCACCGACCCGACGGACCCTCGCCTGCGCGACTTCACCGAGCTCCGCGACGTCCAGGCGCGCAACCGTCGTGAACCTGAGGAGGGCATGTTCATCGCCGAAGGGGAGGCGACGATCCGGCGTGCGGTGGCGTCGGGGTATCCGCTTCGAGCGATCCTCACCACCGATCGCTGGCTCGCCTCGTTGGGCGATCTGCCGAACGAAGCGGACGCGATGACCTTCACGGTGGACGCCAATGTCCTTCGGGCGACGACGGGTTTCCCCGTGCATCGCGGAGCACTCGCATCGCTGTCACGCCTGCGATTGCCCTCCGTGGATCGGGTCCTGAGCGAAGCGTCCCGGGTCCTGGTTCTCGACGACCTGGTCGACCCAACGAACGTCGGTGCGGTCTTCCGGAGCGCCGCGGCGTTGGGTATGGATGCGATCGTGCTCACGCCTCGGTGCGCCGATCCCCTCTATCGACGCGCGGTGCGCACGTCGATGGGCGGGGTGTTCTCGGTGCCGTGGACCAGGCTCGACCCGACCGACGGTCCGGCGTGCGTGCAGGACGCCGGTTTCGAGCTCCTCGCGCTGACACCTGCAACCGACTGCCTCGACCTGCGGTCCTACCACGCCGCGCCGCGGGTGGCGCTGGTCTTGGGGAACGAAAGCGACGGTCTCTCGTCCCGATGGCTGGACGCCGCGGACGTCTGCGTGCGGATCCCTATGGCGAACGGAGTCGATTCGCTCAACGTCGCCGCTGCAGCTGCGGTGGCGTGTTTCGCGCTGAGCGTGGCCCCTGCCCGCTAGCATGCCGCTGTGAGCGGAATAGCCGGCCTCGCGGATGTCCCGCCTCTGGAGATGGTGTTCTTCGACATCGGAGGCGTGATGTACGACGACACGGTGTACGCGCGCTCCTGGCGCCAGGCCCTGCGAGAATCGGGCGCGGTGTTCACCGACGAAGAGTTCGAGACGGAATACACAGCCACCCGCGCGGCCCAGTCCGGGTCGTTCCGTGTCAGGTTGACACACCGGTTCCTCGGTGCAGATGCCGATCTCGAGGCCGTCGAGGCCCGAGCCGCGAAGTACTGGTCCTATCCCTCGACCGCGCTCTACCCCGACGTCCGCCCTTGCTTGGAGGCACTGGACGGGCGCTACCGCCTCGGTGTCATCGCCAACCAGCCTTCGTCGGTGCGCGAGGCCATGGAGCGGGAGGACCTCACGCGTTACTTCGAGGTATGGGGAGTGAGCGACGACCTGGGGTTGCAGAAGCCCGACCCCAAGCTCTTCGCGCACGTGCTCTACACCGCCGGTGTCTCACCCGCGCGCACGGTGATGCTCGGCGACCGGCTCGACTACGACGTGCGGCCGGCGCAGACGGCGGGCATGCGGGCGATCTGGGTCTTGCGTGGCGAGGCGCCCGATGAGCCCACGGCTGATCAGGCCGCTGAGCCCGACGCGACGGTGCGTTCGCTCGCCGAGATCCCCCCGATGTTGGAGTCATGGGCAGCGGCCGCCGGATCCTGATCGTCGGCGGGGGGTTCGCCGGCATGTACGCGGCCATGCGCATGGAGCCGCTGGCGAAAGCTGGCCATCGCGTCTCGCTCGTCAGCACGGAGAACTTCATGCAGTACCAACCGTTCCTGCCCGAAGTCGCGAGTGGCACGATCGACCCGCGCGCCGTGGTCGTGCCGCTGCGTCCGATCCTGCGGCACGTCGAGGTGTCGGTGGGCGAGGTGATCGACATCGATCATGACGCACGCCGCGCCACGGTCCGGCGCCCCGACGGGCCCGACGTGCAGATCGACTACGACGTCGTCGTCGTCACAGCGGGTTCGTGGTCGCGCGTCCTGCCCGTGCCGGGTCTCGCGGAACGGGGGATCGGGTTCAAGACGGTGCAGGAAGCGATCTACCTGCGCAACCACGTGCTCTCGCGGCTGGACATCGCTGCCGAGACCGACGATCCGAGTCGGGCTCGGTCAGCGCTGACGTTCGTCTTCGTGGGTGCCGGCTACGCGGGGGTCGAGGCGTTGGGTGAACTGGAGGACCTCGCGCGCGACGCGATCGCGAACTACCCCATGCTGCGCACTTCCCAGATGCGCTGGGTCCTGGTGGAAGCGGGGAGCCAGATCCTGCCCGAGCTGCCGACCGACCTGGCGAGGTATGCCCAGGAACAGCTCGAACAGCGGAGGATCGAGATCCTGCTCCGCACGAGACTCGAGACGATCGAAGACGGGATCGCTCGTCTCACCGACGGTCAGTCCTTCCCTGCGGACACGCTCGTGTGGACCGCGGGTGTGAAGCCGGCGCCCATCGCGGCGTCGAGCGGCCTGCCACGGGATGCGCACGGCCGCATCGAGGTGGATGACCACCTGCGGGTGGTCGGCGTGGCCGACGCATGGGCAGCGGGCGACGTCGCGGCGGTCCCCGACGTCACGACCGGACGTATCTCGCCGCCGACCGCGCAACACGCGATGCGTCAGGGCAAGCGGTTGGGAGACAACCTCACCGCGTCGATCCTCGGTGGGCGCCAGGAAGCATTCGTGTGGAAGAACGTGGGTGGCGTGTGTTCCCTGGGGCGCTACAAGGGTGTCGCAGATGTCTTCGGAGTGAAGGTCAGGGGGTTCGCCGGGTGGGTGCTGCACCGTTCCTACCACCTGCTGGCGATGCCCACGATCGGACGGCGGGTGCGGATCGCCGTGGACTGGACGATCGCGTTGCTCTTCCCGAGGGACATCACGCAGCTGGGCGGGTTCGAGCATCCGCGTGAACCGTTCCGCCGTGCGGCAGGCGCCGATCGCGATCTGCGAGGTGACGCGTGAAAGCGACGTTCGTGCCTGGGATCCGGATGATCGCGACCTACGAACGGACATGGCTGCCCAAGGACGTCGTCGCGGGCCTCGTGCTCACTGCGCTCCTGGTTCCGCAGGGGATGGCGTACGCAGAGTTGGCCGGCCTGCCGGCGATCACGGGGCTCTACACGTCGATCCTGTGCTTAGTCGGCTACGCGATCTTCGGGCCGAGCAAGATCTTGGTGCTGGGTCCCGATTCCTCGCTGGGACCGATGATCGCGGCAACCCTGATACCGCTGTTGGTGGCAGACGGTGATCCCGTCAAGGCGGTGGCGATGGCATCCGTCCTCGCCCTGCTGGTCGGCGGGATCATGATCCTGGCGGGCGTCGCCAAGCTGGGGTTCGTGGCCGACCTGCTCTCCAAGCCCACCGTGATCGGGTACATGAACGGCCTGGCCCTCACGATCTTGGTGGGCCAACTTCCGAAGCTGTTCGGATTCTCGGTCGATGCCGACGGGTTCATCGGCGAACTCGTCGGGTTCGTCGACGGTGTCACGGGCGGGGAAACGGTGACGGCGGCACTCGCGATCGGAGTGATGGGTCTGGTGTTGATGGTGGTGTTCCAGCGGCTGCTGCCGAAGGTGCCCGGGGTCCTCGTGGTGGTGATCCTGTCGATCGCTGCGACCGCGATCTTCGACCTCCAGGCCCACGGGGTCTCGCTGGTGGGTGCGTTGCCACAGGGCTTCCCGCCGTTCACGGTCCCACGGGTTTCCCTCGCGGACCTGGGCACGCTCGCGATCGGTGCGTTGGGTATCGCGCTGGTCTCCCTGACGGACACGATCTCGACGGCCACCTCGTTCGCGGCGCGCACGGGCCAGGAGATCGACGGCGATCGGGAGATGATCGGCATCGGGGCGGCCAACGTCGCTGCAGGCCTGTTCCAGGGGTTCCCGGTGAGTACCAGCGGGTCACGCACGGCCGTCGCCGAGCAGGCCGGCGCGAAGTCGCAGGTGACCGGCCTGGTCGGCGCGGGGGCGATCACCCTGATGCTGCTGATAGTGCCCGGACTGCTGCGGAACCTTCCGCAGCCCACCCTGGCCGCGGTCGTCATCTCGGCGTCGCTCTCGCTCGCCGACATCCCCGGCACGATACGACTGCTCCACCAGCGCAAGACCGAGTTCGCGCAATCGATCGCCGCCTTCCTGGGCGTGGTCCTGCTGGGGGTGTTGCCCGGGATCGGCCTGGCGGTCGCGCTGTCGATCCTCAACGTCTTCCGGCGGGCGTGGTGGCCCTACCAGGCGGTGCTCGGCCGCGTCGAAGGACTCCCCGGCTTCCACGATGTCGTCAGCTACCCGCACGCCGAACGGCTCCCAGGCTGCGTGCTCTTCCGGTTCGACGCACCGCTGCTGTTCGCGAACGCGCGCACGTTCCGTGAGCAGATCCGCAGGCTGGCACGTGCGGAGCCGACACCCAGCTGGATCGTGATCGCGGCCGAGCCGATCACCGATGTCGACACGACCGCCGCCGACATGCTGGAAGATCTCGACGTCGAGCTCAACGGCAAGGGGATCAACCTGGTGTTCGCCGAGATGAAGGACCCGGTGCGGCGGAAGGTGGAACGATACGAGCTGACCAAGACGATCGCACCCGAGCACTTCTATCCCACGATCGGGGCCGCGGTGGATGCTTTCCGGACCACGACCGGCGCCGAGTGGGAAGCCATCGAAGGAGGAAGTCGTGAGTGATGCACGATCCGCCGGCCCGGGCGTCGTGCGAAGGATCGCGGCGATCGCCTCTATCGTGACCCTGGGCGGCTCCGTGGTGTTCGTGGTGATCGCCACCGCCTCCAACCTCGGTGGCGTGCTGCTGTCCCTGACGGGGGTGCTGATCGCGGTCGGTGGAGGGTGGCACGCGGTGGCGCGCCGGGGCCACGCGCGCACAGTCGGCGTGGTCGTCGCGCTCGGCGGCGTGGCGCTGATCATCACCGGCATCGCGCTCGGGGACTTCTCGATCGCCAGGGGGGTGGCGATCGTGGTCCTGGCGGCGATCTCGGTGGGTACCGCGCGCGTCGCGCTCGAACGCACGGACAAAGATCTCGCGGCGCAGGTGTCGTCGCAGCCTTCCGTGCCCAAGGCCACCCGGCCGGTCCTGCTGATGAATCCTCGATCCGGTGGTGGCAAGGTCGAGAAGTTCCATCTCGAAGACGAGTGTCGCAAGCGCGGCATCGAGCCGATCGTCCTTGCCCCGGGCGATGACCTGCTGGTCCTCGCCGAAGAGGCGATCTCGCGGGGTGCCGACGTGATCGGGATGGCCGGGGGAGATGGGTCCCAGGCGCTGGTGGCCTCGGTCGCCAGCACGCACGATGTGCCGCACGTGGTCGTGCCCGCCGGCACCCGGAACCATTTCGCGCTGGACCTGGGCCTGGATCGGGATGACGTCGTAGGCGCGCTCGACGCCTATCTCGATGCGTTCGAGCGCCGGATCGACCTGGCGACGATCAACGGGACGGTGTTCGTCAACAACGCGTCCATGGGGCTCTACGCGAAGATCGTCCAATCGCCCGAGTACCGCGACGCGAAGGTGCAGACGGTCCTGTCGATGTTGCCCGACCTCCTGGGCCCCGATGCGGAGCCGCTCGACCTGCGGTACATCGGCCCGGACGGGATGCAGCAAGACAGCGCCCACATGCTGCTGATCTCCAACGATCCGTACCGGCTCGACGGAGCGACCGCGCGAGGGACCAGGGAGCGTCTCGACGCGGGTGTCTTGGGGATCGTGAGTCTTCGGGTTGACAGCGCAGCCGATGCCCAGAAGATGGTGACGCTCGACGCAGTCGGGCAGATCAAGCGCTTCGAGGGATGGCTCGAGTGGAGCGCGGAACGGTTCCAGGTCGATTCCGGTGCCCCGGTGGAGGTCGGCGTCGACGGTGAAGCGCTGATACTCGATCCGCCGCTCGTGTTCGAAACGCGACCGGGTGCCCTCCGCGTTCGGACCCCACGGCATGCGCCCGGTGTCTCGCCAGCCGCGAAGGCGACATCGCCGTGGGAACTCGATCGCTTGGCCGAGGTCGCGCTCGGGAGGTCCGGCGCATGATCGACGACCTCAGAGCGTTGCCCAGCACGGTGCAGTCGTTGGTCGTGGTGGGCATCGGGCTCGTGTCGTTCCTCGCGGCGCTCCTGCTGATCCGCTCGGGCATCGTCTCGTGGGACGAACGCCTCTTCACGCTGCTCAACAAAGGGGCGGGTTCGGACACGACCGGGGCACGCGTGCTGGCGGCCATCACCACGCCCATCGCGCTGGCGATCCTGATCGTCGTGGCAGTCCTCGTCGTGCATCGTTCCCAAGGCACCGGAGCCGTCGCGGTATCGCTGGTGGCCGCCGCACTCGGGTGGGCGCTCGCGAACGGGGCCAAACTGATGATCGATCGCCCACGTCCCTACCTCGCGCTCTCGGAGGCGATCCTGCGACAAGATCCCGCTCGCGGGACCTCGTTCCCGTCGAGTCACACGGCAATCGTGACCGCGGTCGTGGTCGCGCTGCTGCCGTTGTTGCCTCGTCCCTGGAGGATCGTGGGTATCGGCATCATCATGCTGGTGGCGTGGTCACGGCTCTACTTCGGTGTGCACCACCCACTCGACCTGGTGGGAGGGATCGGCATGGGGATGGTTGCTGCCGGCCTCGCGTGGCTGATCGTCGGGGCGATTGCTCGTGCGTGAGGACCGGGCGAGAGGCCGACCCGGCGGGCGCGCCTAGGCGCCTTTGCGCCGCTGCTTCTGCAGTTCGCTGGCAGCCTGCAGGGCCTTGTGGCTCCGGGCGATGTCGGGCATCTCGTGGCCGCCGGCGAGTTCCTCTGCGGCCCACTTCGTGAGGTCTCGGATCGAGACGATGCCCACGACCTTGCCGCGATCGACGACCGGCAGGTGCCGGATGTTGCGGCTCACCATGTGCTCGGCGGCGTCGGCGAGATCCACTTTGGGACCGATCGTTTCCAGGTCTCGTCGCGTCATGCCGTGCACGACCTTGACCGAATGCGGGTCGCCACCGGCCGCCACCAGGTTCACGATGTCACGCTCGGTGACGATGCCGGCGAGCTTCTTGCCCTCCAGGACCACGACGGAGCTGATGCCGTTGGTGCGCATGAGTTTGGCGACGTCGGCGAACGTGTCCTCGGTGTCGGCCGTCTTCACGTCCGTGTGCATGATGTCCGCGACCTGCATGAAGGGTGCCTCCTGGTCGAAGGTTGCGCTCAGGGAACCGAGCCTACTGGGTCAGTGGTCGCTGACGCCAGAGAAGTTGAACTCCTCCACCTTGATCGCCGGCATCCGGCTGGCGCTGAAGAAGAACTCACTGGACAGTTCGGCCTCACGGCCTACCATCGTGGTGGTCGAGAGCGCACCCAGGATCGATTGGGTGAACCGGAAGTTGCGAACCGGCCCCACGATCTCTCCGTGCTCGATCAGGAAGGTCCCGTCTCGCGTCATCCCCGTGATCGAGCTTTCCATCGGGTTCACGACGTTCGTGTAGTGGAACCGGGTCACCAGCACGCCGCGCTCGGTGTCTCTGATCATGTCGGCCGCAGTGGCGTCACCGGTCTCCATGAACAGGTGGAGCGGGAACGGCCCTTCAGGATTGGGGGAGGGCAAACCGTGACC
>DATDJD010000345.1:0-2907 GCA_036520695.1 Actinomycetota bacterium | reverse complement strand
GGACCGCGCGGCCACGTCACTGCTCATGGTCGCCGGAGCGACAGAGGGAACCTGCGATGGAGGTGGTGGCGGTGGCGGAACGGACATGGGTGGTCGGCCTCCTGAAGGGAACGATGTCGCGAACGAACCCGGTCGGACGGGCTCAGAACGAAGGACACCTTAATGGATTGCCGGGGAAGGAAGGTGGGTGAACGGCGTGGCGAACGGTCAGGCCCCGTGGCGTCGGGCCCGTGTTCCTGGAGGCGGGGAGTCATCCAATTGGACGTCGCCCGTATCCATGATGGCTCCCCACGCGATCGTGACCACCAAGAGGGCCACCGCCGCGACGATCAACCCGACGATCATCGGCATCATGGGAGAAATCGTTTCACATGGAGAGTGGCCTTCACAGCAGCCAGCTGGGTCATTTCCCGCTAGGCCGAACGGGCGACACGGCCTCGGGAACAGCATCACCACGAACTGACCCCTCGGTGGATACCGGAGCGCCCCGCCGGGGATCGTCCAGGTGGTGGGCGCGGCAGGTTTTGAACCTGCGACCTCTCGCGTGTGAGGCGAGCGCTCTCCCACTGAGCTACGCGCCCGGACGATGAGACGATAGCAAGTCAGCACAAGAGTGACGGCGGCACGTGCCCGCGTCGTGCCGCCGTCGGCCCGGGCCGGAGCCCGGACGATTCACCCGGGGAGTGTGTCATGATGAAACGCCATCCGCAAGGTGTTCTCAGGCCCCAGACCTGCACCGGAACATCCTCGTGGACGACGTTGCAAGGTGTTGTCGCCTTGCTAGGCTGCCCGGTATCCGCCGTCGACCTGTTCCGATGAGGTGCTGCCGCTGATCGCCCCCCTGTTCTTCCTGGCCGCCGGCCTCCTGCTGGTCGCCGGCGTCGGCAAGGTATGGCGCCCACGGCCCACCGCGCAGGCCCTGTACGCCGCGGGACTTCCGGGGTCCGAGACCGCCGTCCGTGGGCTGGGGATGCTGGAGATCCTCGTCGGCGGGGCAGCTCTGATGCGACCGGCGGCATGGAACGCCGTGCTCGTCGCGGCGCTCTACTGCGCCTTCGGTGGTTTCGTGACGTTCCTCCTGCTGGCACGGCCCGCCGCTACCTCATGCGGGTGTTCCGGTGCTCGGGAGACCCCGCCCAGCTGGTTACACGTGTCGATGAACTTCGCGGCTGCTGCGATCGCGCTGAGCACCGCCATCGCCGGGACGACCTCGATCGTCGCCGCGGCGCGATCGCTCGGTGCGCTCACCGTTCCCGCCGCTCTCGGCTTGATCGTCGCGGGCTGGCTCGCGGTCGTCGTGGTCGCCGAGGTACCGGCCTCGCTCCGGGCGTGGACCCCACCGACGCATCACGAACAGGAGCTGTTCGATCCCGACCGTCATCGCCGCGCCGACGTCGCGTTGACGACCGCCGGCGTCGACGTCGGCCACGCGAGCCTGTGGCCCGACCATGACCCGGCCACGGGACGGCCACTCGAGGAGCTGCTGGACCGATCGCGAGAGGGCGCCGATGTCGGTCACTGAACGGGCGATGCGCGTCGCGAGCTCACTGGTCTCACGGCGATCGACGAGTGGGTCCCGCACCGCGCAGCAGGCAGTCATCGGGGCCGCCGCGTTGACGACCGCCCCGGTCCGCTACGTGACCAGGCCGGTGAAGGCCAAGGAACTGTTGCGAACCAGCTGCTCGAGCTGTCCGCCGGGTTCGAAGTGTTGCGGTGGGTACACCGCGTTGTGTTGCACACTGCCCGGCGGCTCCAACTTCGGGTGCCCCGATCACACGTTCGTGGGGGGCTGGTGGCAATGCAGCTACGGCGGCACCGGCCTGTGCGGCACGACCAACATCCGCTACTACTTGGACTGCAGCATCGACCCCGGCCGTGCGTGCCCGGGCGGGTGCCACTGCGGCAGCGATGACTGCTCCAACTTCAAGACCTGCTGCGTGGTCTTCCGCTACGGACAATGCAACACGCAGATCGCAGCGGTCACGCCCATCATGTGCCGGCTCGTCACGTGTGTGCTCCCGTGCACGATCGAATGCCTCAACTGCAACTGCTCCGCCGCCTACGACCAGGTCACGTGCAGCCACAACGCGGGGTGCCTGTGAACGGTCTCACGGTCGTCGTGGTCATCGAGACCCTGCTGTTGGTGTTGCTGGCATTCGTGATGGTGGGATTGCTCCGCAGCCACGCCGAGATCCTCCGACGGTTGCCGGATGAAGACCACGAGACCTCGAGCGCCGGTCCGCAACCACAGCCGATCGTCCTGGAGGACCGGGGCGCCGATGCTTCTCCGGCTCACTCGGCGTCGCGTCCGGCGATGCCGGCCCACCTTCCGGGACCGCGAGCCATGGTGACGCCCGCGCACGACGTGGTGGGACGAACGCTGGACGGCTCGGCCACGGTGACCCCTGTGGCCACGGCCGGCTCGCCGACCCTGGTGGCGTTCCTATCCAGCGGATGCCTCACCTGTCGCACCTTCTGGGACGGCTTGCGGACCGGGGCGCACGAACCCATGCCGGGCGATGCCAGGGTCATCGTGGTGACGAAGGATCCGCAGTTCGAGAGCCCGTCGCGCCTGCGCGATCTTGCCCCCGAGGGCCTCCCGGTCCTGCAGTCCTCGCAGGCCTGGGGTGACTACGGCATCACGATGTCGCCCTACTTCGTCATGGTCGGCGGCGACGGTGAGGTGAGGAGCGAAGGTGCCGCGAGTAGCTGGGAGCAGGTCCGTTCCCTGTTGACCGACGCCATCGCCGACGAAACCATCGCACGGGCGCACGCGGAGGGCGCGTCCCCGTGAGTGCCGCCTACCTGGTCCCCGTCGTCGCCGTGGCGCTGGCCGCCGCGGTGCGTTCGACGTGGTCGCCCTGAGGCACGTCGATGCTGGGAAGCATCACCCCGCTCGGGCAGCGG
>DATDJD010000344.1:0-5750 GCA_036520695.1 Actinomycetota bacterium | reverse complement strand
GCACGAGGCCATCCAGCTGGTGCCCGCCATCGCCGAGGCACGCGTGCTCTCGTCGTGGTGGGGCCTGCGGCCGCTCTCCCCCGACGAGCGACCGTTCGTCGGTGCCGTGCGCGAAGGGCTCCATGTCGCGACCGGACATGGGTCTGAGGGCGTCATCCTCGGCGCGGGCACCGCGCAGCTGGTGGCTTCACAGCTGACGGGAGCAACGCCTCCGTTCGACCCGGCGCCGTTCGACCCGCTCAGGTTCGAAGGATCCGACCCGACCGGCTGAGTTCATCGACCATGCGATCGGCCGGCATCGCGAACAGCGTCAGACCGTCCTTGCCCGTCGTGGTCTCGGCGGCAAGGAGGGCGTTGAGCACAGCTTCCTGTGTGGCGTCGATCGTGGCTTGGAACAGGCTCGACAGCGAATGACGGGTCTCGATCGGACCATCGGCGATCGCCCGCGCGTCGAACTCCTCGCCACCGCTAGAGACCCGGTTCGCGGTCGAGAAGGCCAGCATCTGCTCACCGCTGCCGTTCGAGGCATACGAACCGGTCGCCGCCAGTCCCATGCCCGCACGCTGCGCGACCCGCCGGAGCTGGTGTGGCAGGACGGGCGCGTCGGTCGCGACGATGACGACGCAGGAACCGTCCTGATGGTGCGTCGGCATGAGGTCGGGGATGGCCGCGCCCACCGGCACGCCGTCGATCATCAGCCGTTCGCGATCGCCGTAGTTCGTGAGCACCAACACCCCGAGGGTGTAGCCGCCGACCTCGTCGGGCAGCACCCGGGACGCGGTCCCGATGCCACCCTTGAAGTCGAAGCACGCCATCCCGGTGCCGGCGCCGACGCATCCTTCGGCGACCGGTCCCTCGACGGCGTCGTTGAGCGCCGCTGCGACGTCGTCGTCGCCCAGCGGGAACGACAACGCGTCCGACAACCACGAGTCGTCACACTCGCTCACCACCGGCATGACCTCTCCCGCGGCCTCACGGTCGCTGCTCGCGATCCACCGCACGGTCGCGTCGTATGCCTTCCCTATCTGGAGCGAGGACGTCAGCACGATGGGGCTCATCAGCACGCCCCATTCCTGGATCTGGTTGATGCCGATCAGCTCGCCGTAGCCGTTCAAGATGTGCGTGCCGGCGTAGACCCACTCGCGCCAGGGCTCCCCTTCATGCGGGAAGATCGTCGTGACCCCCGTACGAACGGCATCGGAGGCTCCCGGGTCGCCTCGGACGATCGTCCGGTGGCCCACGCGAACCCCGGCCACGTCGGTGATCGCATCCAGCGGGCCGGGCGTGCCGTCGCCGATTCTGATGCCGAGTTCGCGGGCGCGAGCCATGACGCCGGGATGGTACCCGCCGACCAGCGCCACCGTCGGGGTCGTCGGTGGGCGAGCATGACCGTGAGGCAGCTAGAATCCCTGCCTTACCTGCTCATGGCCATCCTCACCCTCGGGATCTCTTTCCGTCGCGCGCCGATCGAGCTGCTGGAGCGGCTCGCTTTCACCGACGACGACCTTGCCAAGTCCTACCGCCGTGCCCAGGAACTGGATGGGCTCGACGGCGCCGTGATCCTGTCCACATGCAACCGCGTCGAGGTCTACGGCGACGTCCCCAGCTACCACGCCGGGTTCATGGCTCTGAAACGACTCCTGCTGGAGACACGGGGCATCGACGCGGACGAGCTGTCCGATCCCTTGTATGCCCATTGGGAACAAGAGGCCGCCGACCACCTGTTCGCCGTGGCGAGCGGGCTCGATTCCATGGTGTTGGGTGAGACCCAGATCTACGCCCAGGTGCGAGCGGCACTTCGGCGAGCCGACCGTGAAGGAGCCGCCGACCCTGCGCTCACCGGCTTGTTCCATGCCGCATCCCGCGCCGGCCGCCGCGTGCGCCAGGAGACCTCGGTCGGTGCGGCACCCGACGCGTTCGTCGCGATGGGCGCGGACCTCGCACGAGAGGAACTCGGCGGGTTGTCCGACCGGGAGGTCGTCGTGGTGGGCGCCGGCCAGATGGCGTCCCTGGCGGTCAAGCATCTGCGGCAACGAGGCGTGGGGCCGATCCGCGTCCTGAACCGGTCGATGGAACACGCCCGGATCCTGGCACAACGCACTGGTGCCGAAGCCGGCGAGCTCGACGCGCTGCCCGACGTCCTGCGAACCGCCGATCTCGTGGTGAGCGCCACGGGCGCAGCGGGCGCCGTCATCGATCGTGCTGCCGTGACCGACGCCATGGTCGCTCGAGGCGAACGACCTCTGGTGCTCGTCGACCTCGCCGTGCCACGCGACATCGATCCCGGCGTCGCGTCGGTGGCACACGCCACGCTGTTCGACATCGCCGCACTGAGGGACCGCCTCGCCATCCACGACGAGGAAGCCGCCGAGGACATCGTGCGAGCGCACGGCATCGTGGCCGACGAGGTCCACCGGTACGTCGTGCGGCGCCGAGGCGACGCGCTCGCGCCGCTGATCACCGCGCTGCGTCGTAAGGGGGACGAGATCGTCACCGGGGAGTTGGAGCGGCAGGCCTCAAGGCTTGGCGATCTCACACCCGACGAGCGGGCAGCGGTCGAGGCGCTCGCCCGTGGGGTCGCCGCCAAGCTGCTGCACGACCCGATCGTCGCCTTGAAGGAACGCTCTGAGCCCGGTGCCGATGGGGCCCACGCCCGAGTGCTGGCCGAACTCCTGGGGATCGACCCCGACCAACCGTGACGGCGCTCCGGATCGGTACCCGGCGTTCGCCGCTCGCGATGGCGCAGTCCGAACTGGTGCAAGGGATGCTGGCGGGCGTGGGATCGGCGTCCGAACTCGTGCCGATCTCGACATCGGGTGATGAAGGGGCCACCGCCGACACGTCTCCCCAGGGTCTGAAGGGCCTGTGGATCGACACGATCCTGGATGCGCTGGAAGCGGGCGAGATCGACCTGGCCGTGCACTCCGCCAAGGACCTTCCGGCCGAGGACGAGGAAGGCTTCACGATCGCGGCGGTGCCCGCTCGCGCCGATCCGTTGGACGTGTTGATCTGCCGAACCGCGGGCGAACTCGCCCCCGGTGCAGTGATCGGCACGTCGAGCCTGCGGCGCCGAGCACAACTGTTGGCCGCGTTCCCCGGACTGGAGATGGTGGATCTTCGCGGCAACGTCGGCACCCGCTTGGACAAGCTCGCTGCCGGCGAGGTCGACGCTGCCGTGCTCGCAGCGGCGGGACTGCTGCGCTTGGGCCTGGAACCCGCGAACGCCAGCCCGTTGCCGCTCGAGTTGATGGTGCCGGCTCCGGGGCAGGGCTGCCTCGCGTTGCAGTGTCGGGATGACGACGAGGACACGATCGGGTTACTCGCCGGATTCGACGACCAGCCCAGCCATCGTGCCCTCGACGCCGAACGGTCCCTGATGTGGCGTTTGGGCGGAGGCTGCGCGCTGCCGCTCGGGGCCTATGCCACGATCGAGGCCGAGACCATCCACCTGACGAGCGTGATCGCCACCCCCGAAGGTGACCGCGTCGTCAAAGTGGAGAGCCGGGGTGCCACGCCGGAAGACGTCGCAGCGTCGGCTGCCAAGGAGCTCATCGCCGGAGGAGCCGAGGAGATCTTGGCCGAGCTGGTCGACGAGACCGCCGGACCGTGAGTCCTCTCCCACCCGGTCATCTCACCGGTCGTGTGGTGTTGGTGACTCGCCCCGCGGATCAGTCGGAGTCATTGGTCAACTACCTTGACCGTGCTGGCGCACGCGCGATCGTCGCTCCGGCGATCGAGATCGTGCCCGCTCGTTCAGCGCAGCTCACGACCGCCTTGCGTGACCTAGCGGCAGCACGGTTCGCCTGGATCACCCTGACGAGTCGGGCCACCGTCGAGATGCTCGCGGCTCGCCTGGCGACGGCGGACGACGTCCAGGCGCAGGTCGCAGCGATCGGCGAGGGCACCGCGTCGGCTTTCCGAGCCTGGTCTGGACGCGAGCCCGACCTGGTGCCGACGAGCTTCACCACCACGGGCCTCGCGCGCGCCTTCCCCCGTGGGCACGGACGTGTACTTTGCGCGCGCCGACATCGCGCCCGAAGGCCTCGAGGAGGCTCTCGCAACGAAGGGTTGGACCCCCACTCGGGTCGACGCCTACCGCACGAAGATGCCTCGCACGTTGCCTCGAGAAGCCCGCGAGGCGCTGCGGGAAGGTGGGGTCGACGCCGTGACCTTCACGAGTGCATCCACCGTTCGCGGGTTCGTCGGTGCGCTCGGTGCCGTGAAGGGTGCGCCCAAGGTGGTGTGCATCGGCCCCGTGACAGCGCGGGAGGCGCGCGAGCATGGCCTCATCGTGCACGCGGTGGCGACGCCTCACACGATCGAGGGTGTGATGGCAGCGCTCGAACGTGTCTTCACGCCGCGCGGCGAACGCACGTCCAGCTAGACCCAGACGTCGCCGAGCGCCCGCAGCGCGTTGCCGCCGGCGACCTTCGCGATCTGCTCGTCGTCGTAGTCATGAGCGACGAGCCACCTGATCACGTTGGGGAACTCGCTGGGGTTCTCCAGGCCCTCGACGTGATCGACCTCCTCATACCCCGGGGCCTCCCCGGTATCGAACGCGGCCGAGTAGAACCGATGCAGCGCCACGTGGTCGCCGAAGAACGTGTCCGGTCCGAGACCGATGTGATCGATACCCACGAGATCGATGCAGTACTCTACGTGATCCATCACCGACTCGATCGAGTGGCGAGGGTGGTCGGGCGAGATCGTCGTGTGCGGTGCGGCTTCGATACCGATGACACCGCCCGTGTCCGCCACGGCCCGCAGCAGGTCGTCGTCCTTCAGCTTGCGCTCGGAGAACAGGGCGCGAGCGCCCGAATGCGACAGGAACACCGGGCGTTCACTTCGCTCGCACGTCTGCATCGCCGTGACGTCCCCGACGTGCGACAGATCGATCGCCATGCCGAGCCGGTTCATACGACGCACGGCGTCGATGCCGAACCGGGTGAGGCCGGCGTCCCCCGGGTCCTTCAGTCCGCCGCCCAGGGCGTTCGACTCGCTGTAGGTGATGCCCATCATCCTCACACCGAGCCCGAACAGCACGTCCAGGCGATCGAGTTCGTTCTCGATCGGTGCGGCACCTTCCAGGCTCGGGATGAGTGCGATCCGACCGGTCGCATTGGCATCGACGATGTCCTGCACCGTGGAGCCCACGAAGACCACGGATTGGTGGGCCACGTCCGCGAACCGCATGCCGATGTCGGCGATCACATCGGTCCACTTCCACCCGGACTTCGAGGTGATCGTCGACGTGCCGTCCAGGAAGTTCTCGAACACGGCGTCCAGGCCTGACGCTGCCAACCCTTCGAACCCGTACCACTCACGGCCTTCTCGCACGTAGGTGTCGAAGGCGCTCCAATCCTTCGGCGAGATCCCGGCGTGATCGTGCAACGAGATACACACGCTGGAGCGCAGCAGTCGTTCGGCACGTTGCTCCTGCTCTGCGTCCAAGGGCACGACGAACGGTTCGACCCTTCCCAGCTGCACCTCGAGGTCGAAGGCCGTGTAGTCGACCCCCGGCTCGAGGTAGGAGAACGAGGTGTAGCCGTCCCATCGCTTCTTCGGCTCCATCACTGAGAAGGTAGCGCACGCGTGAAGGCCCGGCGCCGCTACCCTGGGGGCATGGCGTTCCCGCAGCAACGGCCCCGGAGGCTCCGACGCACCGCCGCGATGCGGGCGTTGGTGCGCGAGACGCGGGTGCATGCCGACGACCTGATCATGCCGCTGTTCTGCAAGGAGGGCATCGACGA
>DATDJD010000343.1:0-3438 GCA_036520695.1 Actinomycetota bacterium | reverse complement strand
GATCTTCAATGCCTTGATCATCATCGCGCTCATCCCCCTCGCGTTGCGTGGGGTGCGCTACACGCCCAGTTCTGCGGCCTCCATGCTCCGGCGGAACCTGGGGATCTACGGGCTGGGCGGCGTGATCGCGCCGTTCATCGGAATCAAGTTGATCGACCTGGTGGTCAGTCTGGTGGTGTCGTGACATGCGTCGTTCGTTGATCGCAGCGCTTCGGATGTTGGTGGTCTTGACCGTCCTCCTGGGGATCGCCTATCCCCTGGTGATCACAGGGATTGGTCAGGGGTTGTTCAAGGACCGGGCCGATGGCAGCTTCGTCGAGTCGAACGGCACGGTCGTCGGATCGTCGTTGATCGGCCAGTCGTTCGAGGGGCCCGAGTGGTTCATCGGACGCCCTGATGCATACGACCCTGCCGCGAGCGCCCCGTCCAACCTCGGTCCCACCAACCCAGAGCTGGGCAAGGCCGTCGAGGAGCGTATCGATGCGATCTCCGCCGCCGACGCCCCCACCGGTGCGATCCCTGTCGACGCCGTGACCAGTGGCAGCAGCGGGCTCGACCCGCATATCAGCCCTGCGTACGCAGCGCTCCAAGCTCCACGCGTCGCCGAGGCCCGCGGACTCGACCTCGATCGGGTGCTGGCGCTGATCGAGGAGCACACCGAGGGGCGAACGTTCGGGTTCCTCGGTGAGCCACGGGTCAACGTGCTGTCGCTCAACCTCGCGCTGGAGGGGCTAGCCTCGCAGACATGAGACGCGGCGAGCTGCGCATCTACGTCGGGTACGCCGCCGGGGTCGGCAAGACCTTCGCGATGCTGGGGGAAGGCCACCGGCGACGCGACCGGGGCACGGACGTCGTCATCGGGTTCGTCGAGACGCACGGACGGCCGCTGACACAGGAGGCACTGGGCGACCTCGAGATCGTGCCACGACGCACCGTCGAGTACCGGGGGTCGACCTTCGAAGAGATGGACGTCGAGGCGATCCTCGCCCGAGCGCCCGAGGTCGTGCTCGTCGATGAACTCGCGCACACGAACGTTCCCGGATCGCGACACGAGAAGCGCTGGCAGGATGTGGATCAGATCCTGGAGGCCGGCATCGACGTGGTCTCCACAGTGAACATCCAGCATCTCGAATCGCTCAACGACGTCGTCGAGCGGATCACCGAGGTTCGACAACGCGAGACGATCCCCGACGAGATCGTTCGGGCGGCGGATCAGCAGGAGCTCGTCGACATGACGCCGTACGCGCTCCGTCGCCGGATGGCCCACGGCAACATCTACCCGCCGGAGAAGATCGACGCGGCACTCGGCAACTACTTCCGTGAGGGAAACCTCGGCGCGCTGCGTGAGCTGGCGCTGCTGTGGATGGCCGATCGCGTGGACGAGTCGCTCCAGGACTACATGAAGGAGCGCGGTATCGAGGGTCCCTGGGAGACGCGAGAGCGGATCCTGGTCGGGGTCTCGGGGCGCCCCGACGACGAGATGCTGATCCGCCGAGCAGCTCGGATGGCCGCCCGTCGAGGCGGAGATCTCGTCGTGGTGAACGTGATCCCCGAGGACGGCCTCGCCGAGCCCGGCTCGATCGAAGGTACCCGTGAACTGGTTCGAACGCTGAGGGGTTCCTTCCGCGAGGTGGTGGGGCGCGGGATCCCCGAGGCGCTGTTGGACGTCGCGAGGGCCGAGAACGTGACGCAGATCGTCATCGGTGCCAGTTCGCATTCGCGGTGGCGCGAGTTCTTCCGAGGGTCGGTGGTGCACCGCATCATCCGCGACTCCGGTCCGATCGACGTGCACGTGATCAGTCAAGACACGTCCTCATCGGGCGAGAGCCTCGCGGCACCGCCCTCCCAGGGTCTCACGTGGAACCGGCGCGTCGCCGGGGGCGCGATGGGTGCGGTGGGGCTCGTGGTACTGACAGTG
Organism: Actinomycetota bacterium; assembly: GCA_036520695.1. Taxonomy (GTDB): domain Bacteria; phylum Actinomycetota; class UBA4738; order UBA4738; family HRBIN12; genus JAOUEA01. The sequence continues at coordinate 1,520 of DATDJD010000343.1, read as the reverse complement.
ATCTTGACCGCCTCGCGTGAACGACTGTCACTTCCCAGCGTGATGTTGCTGTATCTCACCCTGGTCGTGGCCGTCGCCGCCGTCGGTGGACTCGTGCCCGCTGTGGCGTCTGCGATCGCCGCAGGGTTGTTGATCAACTGGTACTTCACCGAGCCGATCCACACCTGGACGATCGCTGAAGCGGAGAACGTCTTGGCGATCGCGGTGTTCGTGGCCGTCGCTGCCGTGGTGAGCGTGTTGGTGGACCGCTCCGCCAGGGCGAAGGCAGAGGCCCAGCGCGGCCGGGCCGAAGCAGAGGCGCTCGCTCGCCTCGCAGGATGGCTCGCGGCCGAAGAAGACCCCCTCCCGACCCTCCTCGGTCAACTCCGCGACACGTTCGGGCTCCGGTCGGTGGCGGTGCTTCGTCCCGAAGAGGACCGAACATGGGTGACGGAATCATCTGCGGGTCCGAACCCTCCGACGCTGCCGACGGAGGGTTCGGATCTCATCGAACTCAGCGACGGGGCGGTCCTGGTGTTACAAGGCGATCGACTGCCCGCCGAATCGCGGCGCGTGCTCACCGCCTTCGCGGCGAACATGACGGTGGCGGTGCGAGCTCGCGATCTCAACGAAGAGGCGGCCGAAGCTGCGGACTTGGCGGCGGGCGACGAGTTGCGCACGGCGATCCTGCAGGCTGTGTCCCACGATCTGCGGACGCCGTTGGCTTCCATCAAGGCCGCCGTGAGCAGCTTGCGACAGGACGATGTGGCGTGGAGTCCACAAGAGCGAGATGAGTTCGAAACCACGATCGAAGAAGAGACCGACCGCCTCACCACCATGGTGGGCAACCTGCTGGACATGAGCCGGATCCAATCGGGGTCGCTGCACCTGGTCCGGGGTCAGGTGGGGTTGGATGAAGTCGTGCCTCGCGCGCTCGCGAGCCTTCCCGACGGGGGGAGATCGATCGTCGTCGAAGTACCGGAGACGCTCCCGCGGGTCGACGTGGACGCCGCTCTATTGGAGCGAGCGATCGCCAACGTGGCGGGCAACGCATGTGCGTGGACCCCGCGGACCGAGCACGTCGCGATCGTGGGATCCCACGCGGCGGGGCGCGTGGAGCTGCGGGTCATCGATCGCGGGCCTGGGATCGCGCCCGCCGATCGAGACCGCGTGTTCGAACCTTTCCAACGCCTCGGAGATCGCTCCTCTGCGGACGGGGTCGGTTTGGGCTTGGCGGTCGCGAAGGGTTTCATCGAAGCGATGGGTGGCGAGGTCGCGATCGAAGACACACCGGGCGGCGGACTCACCATGATCCTGACCTTCGAGGAGGCAGCATGACTCGGGTCTTGGTCGTCGACGACGAGCCCCAGATCCTGCGCGGGCTTCGGACCAACCTTCGAGCACGCGGCTACGAGGTCGATACCGCGCCCGACGGGGAGTCGGCGCTCGAACTCGCCGCTGCCCACGTGCCCGATGTCGCCATCGTCGACCTGGGCCTGCCCGGCATCGATGGGATCGAGGTGATCCGTGGCGTCCGGGCG
>DATDJD010000342.1:0-5304 GCA_036520695.1 Actinomycetota bacterium | reverse complement strand
CCTTCGGGTAATAGCCCTCGAAGAGCGCCTCGTAGCACCGCATCCGCACGTCGGGCGGCACGTCGTCTGACTGGGTGGCGCCCATCAACGGGTGGACGAGCAGGCCGTCCACTAGCTCGAGCGCGCACTTCTGCAGGTACTCGTGCGCACGGTGGATCGGGTTGCGGGTCAGGAACCCGACGACGGTCTTCCAGCCGCGTTCCGCGAACACCGCGCGGGTTTCGGCGGGTGTCAGGCGGTACTGCGCGAAGTCGTCGTGGGTGGGCAGCGAGATGACCTCGAGCGTGCCCGCGATGCAGGTGTCGCCGGCGTCGTAGACCGCCTTCACACCGGGGTGCTCCGCGTCATCGGTTCGGTAGACGCTGATCGCTTCCTTGGCCTTGTCGCGCTTGAACGTGCCGCTGACGCGGAGCACGGCGATCGCATCCTCGCCCTCGCCGGGCAGCAAGGCGACGCTGCCGGCGTTGCCGATCTGGTGGGCTTCGTCGTCGTTGACGCTGAGCACGACGGGGATCGCCCACGGTACGCCGTTGCTGAGGTGCATCGAGTCCAAGACGGCGTGGTAGTCGGCTTCGCCCTGGAACCCGGTGAGCGGACTGAGCGCCCCGACGGCGAGCATCTCGAGGTCGGAGAGTTCGCGTTCGCCGACGACGAGCTTGGGCAGGTTGGCGGCTTCGGCGACCAAGGCTGCGGCCGCGTCGGGAGCGGCCACCAGGTTCACGAGGGTGCCTCCATGGGGAGCGATCTGGTCGTGCTCGGACATGAGAGCTTTCTCCGTTTCCGTTCGAGGATTTCCGGGAGCGGGCTTACAGGTTCTGGGGCATCCCGTCGGACGAGAGTGTACGCAAACGCCCAGGTCTCGGGCACCGAGGTCGGGGGCTGCGGTATGCTCACCTGCTCATGCGAACCCTGCTCGACGACGACGAACTCGTCGCGCTCAACCTTGCCTTCGAGACCGCGCATCCACGGGAGATCTTGCAGTGGGCGCTGGAAGAGGGTCGGTTCCCGCGGGTGGCGTTGGCGTCCGCGTTCCAGGCCGAAGGAACCGCCACGATGCACCTGGCGACCCAGATCCGGCCGGACGTGCCCATCTTGTTCTTGGAGACGGGGTACCAGTTCGCCGAGACCCTCGCGTTCAAGGAGCAGATGACCGAGCGCCTCAACTTGAACGTCGTGGACCTCTATGGGGAGTACACGGTAGAACGGCAGGCCGAGGAGTTCGGGCCGAGGCTGTACGAGCGCGACCCAGAGAAGTGCTGCGATCTGAACAAGGTGCAACCCATGTTCCAAGCCCTGCGGGACCTCGACGCGTGGATCACGGCGTTCCGGCGCGACTCGTCGCCGACGCGCGCCAACGCGCCGTTCGTGCAGCAGTACGAATTGGAACCCGACCGCTGGATCGTGAAGATCAACCCGATGGCGGCGCGAACCCGTCAGCAAACATGGGACTACTTGCGGGAGCACGACCTTCCGCGGAACCCCTTGTACGACCTGGGGTACACGTCGATCGGGTGCGCGCCCTGCACGCGGGTGCATCTCGAAGGTGAGCCCGAACGGGCGGGCCGCTGGGCGGGACGAGCCAAGTGGGAGTGCGGCATCCACGAACGCGAAGCTGCGGCGCAGCGAACGATCACCCTCGACGAAAGTTAGACGTGGGCCGGGGCGTGCCCCCGGTGCTCCTGGGGCCGCACCTACCTTCAACCCCTGCGATACTGCCCAGGAGTGCGTTTGCATCGGGTCCTCCTCATCGTCAACCCCGTCGCCCGGACGGTGTCCAAGCCCACGCTCGCCGTCATCGAGAAGGCCTTGTCCGCGGACTTCCGATTGGAGGTCATCGAAACCAAGGAGCGCGGGCACGCCAACGAGATCGCGGCCCAAGCTGTGCTCGAGGGCGTGGATCTGGTCGTGGTCTTCTCCGGCGACGGCACGATCAACGAGGTCTTGAACGCGCTCGCCGGCTCCGAAGTGGCGCTGGGTGTCATCCCCGGCGGCGCAACCAACATCCTCGTGCGCGCGCTGGGCTTGCCCACCGACCCCGTGGAGGCGACGGGTGAACTGATCGGGCGCGCCCTCGACGATGATGCGTTCAAGCTGCATCTCGGGCGCGCCGACGGTCGGTACTTCGCCGTGAACTGCGGCGCCGGCGTCGACGCCGCCGCCATGGCGCGCATGGACGCGAAGTTCCCCAAGACGAAAGCGAAGTTCGACCGGGTGGCGTTCCGGTCCGTAGCGTGGGAGTTGATGGTGGGGTACGCAGGCCGCGCACCTGACCTGCAGCTGTCGGTGGACGACCGGGCGGCGACCCCCTCCCTGTCGGTCATGGTGGGGCGCACCGATCCGTACACGTACTACAAGGACCGGGGTCTCCGGATGACGCCGCAAGCATCGCTCGACACCGGACTCGATGTGCTGAGCGTGCGGAAGTTGGCGTGGCGAAGCATCCCTCGGATCGCCTGGCAGGTGTTCGGGTCGGCGCGTCACGTGCAAGGCCGCGACATCGACTACGTGCACGACGCATCCAAGGTCGTGGTGACCGCCGCCGAACCGTTCCCGGTGCAGGTCGACGGTGACTCGATGGGCGAGCGTATCCGCCTCGAGATCGAACTCGCCCGCGAAGCCATCTGGGTCGTCGCCTGATGGCTTCCGTAGGCCGGGCTTGCCCCGGCCGTACCTCTACCCGCCGCTGACGGGGGGGAGCAGCGCCACCTCGTCGCCGTCGGCGAGCACCGTGTCGCGACCCGCACGCTCGCCGTCCACCACGTAGGAACCCACGGCGGCGATCTGCGCGAACCGCGGCCCGTATCGCGCACCCAATTCGTCGACGACCTCGCCGACCGTGCGACCTTCTGCCTCCACGTACGAGGCGCCGGCCTGCTCACGCAGGGCGGCGAATAGCCTTACTCGGACCACGGAAGGTCCAACGTCTCGTGGATCACACCGTTCAACTTGTGCGCGAACGCGGGCCGCAGCCCATCTTCGGCGTGACCGAAACCTTCGCCCAAGAGCAGGCGCTTGGGCTCACCCGCCGCCTCGAACAGTCGCTTCGCATGTTCAACGGGGAACAGACGGTCGTCGGTGCCGTGCACGATCACGATGGGTGTCGAGGCGACCTTGCTGATGACCTCTTCGGGCGACTCGGGTGGATCCCAATGGTCGGGGAGGTGCACACCGTAGGCCCGAAGCGCCGCACGCCCCGCCGGCGTCCCGATGCGGGCGTGCATGTGCCGGCGCTCGCGAGGGTGCGCGTCGGGGTGCCAGTCCCAGTACGCCAGTGACGAGATCCCCACCACCGCGTCGGCTCCACCGATCAATGCCCCGTGACGGATCGTGGCGATGCCGCCCATGGAGGCGCCGATCGTGATCACGCGCTCGTGGCCCTCGTCGCGGGCGAGACGATGGACAGCCTCCACGTCGTACATCTCGTCCCCGCCGAAGTCGCTGATCCCCTCGCTGCCACCGTGGCCCCGCATATCCATCGCGTAGACCGTGAACCACGGTGTCATCTGCTCGGCGAACCCGGCGAACTTGGGCTTGCGGTGCCACCCCATGAGCCCGTGGGAAAGGATCACGGCCGGCAGCGCCTGGCCGGCTTCGCCCAACCTGGTTCCTCGGATGCGCACCCCGTCCTCGGTGGTGACCTCGAACGGGTGCGCCGGCACCCTCCAGTGATGGGATGTGAGCTCCTGAACCGACGTCATCCCGGTCAAGCCTAACGGGCCAAGAACCGACGCGTTATCGTGGAGACACCGATGTCCATCGTCGCGATGCTGTCCGATCGTTCGCCACAGGTCGCCGTGCCAGCCCTCAGCGACCTGCTTCCCGACCTCAAGATCGAACCCCTGGCGGTCTCGTCGCTGGCGCACATGCTCGCGATCGAGCCCCAGTTCGTCCTGGTCGACGCCGGCGAGAACCCGGGACAGGCGTGGAGCGTGCTGCGCGCGCTGCGGGATATGGGGGCGCTGATGCCGGCCATGGTCGTGGTGGAACGCGATCAGCTGGAACGCTACCCGTGGGCCGAGCTGGCGGACGAGTTCATCTACCCCGGAGCACCGGCGAGCGAACTCCGTGTCCGGCTCGACATGCTGCGACGGCACGCGGGCGCCGGCGACGGTTCGGTCATCCGACTGGGACCCCTGTCGTTGGACACCGACACGTATCGGGTCACCGCCAGCGGTCACTCATTGGACCTGACGTTCAAGGAGTTCGAACTGCTGCGCTACCTGGCGACGCGGCCGGGCCGTGTGTTCACCAGACCCACTTTGCTGCGGGAGGTGTGGGGCTACGACTTCTATGGTGGCACGCGAACCGTCGACGTCCACGTCCGGCGCTTACGCGCGAAGCTTGGTCCCGAGCACGAACACCTGATCGAGACCGTTCGCTCCGTGGGCTACCGTGCCGCCGACATCTGACCGTCGCCTCGTAACGCAGAGTTAACGCCGACGTTACGGGCGGGTGCTTCCTCGCCCCTACCCTTGGACGGTCAGTCGGGATCGAGGGGAAGGGGACGGAGTGGCCACGCCCAAAGACGTCATCGCGATGGCGAAGGAACATGGGGCCCAGATCGTTGATCTGCGGTTCACCGATCTGCCGGGACAGGTCCAGCACCTGTCGCTGCCGGTGCACGAACTCACGGAAGACAAGCTCACCGAGGGTCAGCCGTTCGACGGCAGCTCGGTGCGCGGGTTCCAGCAGATCCAGGAGTCGGACATGCTCCTGCTTCCCGACTGCGACACGGCCTACATGGACCCGTTCACCAAGCACCCCACCATGAACATCACCTGCTTCGTGAAGGACCCGGTGACGGGCGAGGACTACAGCCGCGACCCACGGAACATCGCGAAGAAGGCCGAGCTGTACCTGAAGCAGACCGGCGTTGCCGACCGCTCGTACTGGGGACCCGAGGCCGAGTTCTACATCTTCGACTCGATCCGTTACGACCAGAACGAGTTCGAGGGGTACTACCACGTCGACTCGGTGGCCGGCGCCTGGGCGACCGGCAAGGAAGAGACCGGCGGCAACCTGGGGTACAAGCCTCGGTTCAAAGGCGGGTACTTCGCGCTTCCCCCAACCGACAAGTACCAGGACCTGCGCACGGACATGGTGCTGAACCTGGAGAAGGTGGGCCTGACGATCGAGGTGCACCACCACGAGGTCGGCACCGCGGGCCAGGCCGAGATCGACATGCGCTACGACACGCTGCTGACCACGGCGGACAACGTCATGAAGTACAAGTACGTCGTCAAGAACACGGCGTACCAGGCCGGCAAGACGGTGACGTTCATGCCGAAGCCGCTGTTCATGGAC
>DATDJD010000341.1:0-2753 GCA_036520695.1 Actinomycetota bacterium | reverse complement strand
GCGACCGGTGGTGCGATCGCAGCGCCCATCGCCAGGCAAGTGATCGACGCGTACCTGTAGGACGAGAGGGAACGGATGACTGAGTCGGTACTGGGCAACCGCTATCAGGTCGAAGCGCGCATCGGCGCCGGCGGCATGGCTGAGGTGTTCCGCGGCTTCGACCCCATCTTGAACCGCACCGTGGCGATCAAGGTGCTGTTGCCACAGTTCGCGCGCGACACCAGCTTCGTGGAACGGTTCCGGCGCGAAGCCCAAGCCGCCGCCCGGTTGAACCAGCCCAACATCGTGGGGGTCTACGACACCGGGGCCGACGACGGCACCCAATACATCGTCATGGAGTTCGTCGAAGGACGGACGCTCGGTGAGTTCATGCAGACGGGCCGGCGTCCCACACCCGTGCAATCGGCAGAGATCGCCCAGAAGATCTGCGGTGCCCTGTCCGCTGCGCACGCCGTGGGCGTGATCCACCGCGACATCAAGCCCGGCAACGTCATGGTGACGCGCGATGGCACCGTGAAGGTCATGGACTTCGGCATCGCCCGAGTGCTGGGACCCGAGACCGCTCCCCAGACCTCGGCTGTGCTCGGCACCGCGTCCTACCTATCGCCCGAGCAGGCGCAGGGCTCGCCGGTCGATGCGCGCACCGACATCTACTCCCTGGGCGTGGTGCTGTACGAGATGCTCACCGGCCGCCCGCCCTTCACCGGCGACACGCCGGTCGCCGTCGCCTACAAGCAGGTGAATGAGTCGCCGGTCGTGCCTTCGCAGTTGAACCCCGATGTGCCGGCACGCCTTGACGCCGTCGTCATGAAGGCGCTCGCGAAGAACCCTTCCAACCGCTACCAGACCGCCGACGAGTTCAGCGCCGACCTCGGGCGGGTGATCAAGGGCCAGGACGTCGAAGCGACGCCACTCATGGCCGGCGCCGCGGCCGGCGCCGCCACGCAGGTGATCAGTCGTCCTCAGCAGACCCAGGTGCTGCCACCCACCGAGGAACCGAAGGGGTCGGGTCGCAAGGTGTGGCTGGGCATCTTGATCGGCGTGTTGGTGGTCGCGATCTTCGGTGGTGCCGGTTACCTGTTGGTCAGCAGCCTCACCAGCGACAACGGCGGCAACATCGTGGCCGTGGTCCCAGATCTGATCGGGCTCGACCAGGCGACCGCCGAAGCACAACTCCGTGATCAGGACCTCACGCCGGTGGTCAAGAACCGCGAGGTCGACCCGGATGAGGTCGACCTCGGCACCGTCGTCGATCAAGATCCCAAGAAGAACACGGAGCTGGAGAAGGGCTCGGAGGTCACGATCTTCATCGCGGTCGAACCGGATACGGTCGCGGTGCCCGATCTGGCGGGCTTGACCCTGGGCGAGGCGAGCACCGCGCTGACGGCCGAAGGGCTCACCTTGGGATCGCGCACGCCGGAGTCGAGTGCGACCGTCGAGGTCGATCGCATCATCAGATCGTCTCCGGCATTAGGCGAGGAGGTCGCCCCCGATTCGGTCATCGACGTCTTCGTCTCGAGCGGCCCGGAACAGGTCACGGTGCCCGATGTGTCGACGGGGTGCCTGTCGATCGGCGCAGCCAGGCAGGCGTTCAAGGCGGTGGGCCTGCTCATGGAGGTCGGCGATGCGCAACCGTCGATCCCCGAGTGTCCCAACACCTCCCGGATCGTGTCCCAGGACACCGCTGCGGGGAGCACCATCGACTCCGGCTCGACGATCGTGGTGCATCAGGGTGGCGGGGTCTGAGCCGACGGGTACGGTGGTGGCATGACGCTCGCGTTCGTCACCGAGGGGTTCACGCACGACGAGCGCGCGGTGCTGGGGCGCCACTTCACCAACCTGGACGGGCCCGTCTTCGCGCTGGTCAACCTGCCCGAGGCGGTCAAGGGTGCGTTGTTCGCGCGGTACTCGCGCACCACTAAGTCGCTGCGTCGCCTGTTCCTGGATGAGTTCGCCGAGGGAGCCGAAGCGTTCGCGGGCATGGCCGACGCAGGGACCCAGACGGGTAGCGCGCGCGCCGCTCGCCTCTACGAGAACGTGTTCGTCGAATACGGCGACGACTCGGTCGCCCAACTGGGCGGCGTGCACCTAGCCTGCGAGCAATCGTCACAGCTGCTCGCCAAGGCCCTGGAATGGGGCCGGCTCGCCGCCTACCTGGAGCAGTCCACTCGGTACATGCGCTACGACGACCGCCCCGGCGACGCCTGGCGCGCTACCGTCCCTCCGGAACTGATCGGCACGCCGCTCGAGGTTCGCTATCGCGCGTTCCTGGACGAGGTCTTCACCACGTACGGGCGCATGTACGGGCCGATGGAGGACTGGTTCAAGGAGCGGTTCCCGAAGGAACCGGGCGACAGCGACTTCGTATACCGCCAGACGATGCTCGCCAAGACGTGCGACACGCTTCGCGTGCTGCTGCCCGCCGGCACCCGGTCCAACCTGGGGATCTACGCCACCGGCCAGGCGTACGAGCAGTTGGTGATGCGTTTGGCGGCGCACCCGCTCGCCGAGATGCGGGAGTTCGGGCAGTTGATCCTCACCGAGCTTCGGAAGGTCATCCCGGAGTTCCTGACACGGGTCGACGTCGCCGAGCGCGGAGTGGCCTGGTCGCACTACTGGAAGGAGAACCACGAGCGCGTCGAAGCCCTCACCGCACGCGTGCTCGCCGACGAGAAACCCGAGACACGGGATGAGGTCACGCTCACCGACCACGACCCCGACGGTGAGCTGAAGGTCGCCGCGGCGGTGCTGTA
>DATDJD010000340.1:0-2643 GCA_036520695.1 Actinomycetota bacterium | reverse complement strand
GACAGCGGCGGCTACCAGGCTGAGTCAGAGGCACGAACGATCACCGCCGGCCTCGGTCTCGCCCAGGATCGACTCGTCCTGCATGTCGGCGCCCTCTCCGGGGGTGAACGTCGCCGCCTCGAACTGGCTCGCATCCTGTTCGGTGGCTCCGACCTCCTCTTGCTGGACGAGCCCACGAACCACCTGGATGCCGACGCCAAGGGTTGGCTCATGCGGTTCCTCGCCACCTACAAGGGAGCGCTCATGGTCGTGAGCCACGACATCGGTCTCCTCGATGCGTCCATCACGCGGATCTTGCACCTGGACCGCGACGGGGTCGTGGAGTACAAGGGCACCTATTCGCAGTACCGCAGGGACCGTAAGCGGGACGAGGAACGACTGAGGACCCTTGCCGAGCGCCAGGAACAAGAGATCCGCCGCCTGAAGACGTTGGCGGACTCGATGCGCGGTCAAACGGCGAAGCGCGCCCGCAAAGCCAAGACGCTGGACACCCGAGCATCCAAGCTCGAGGAACGCAAGATCGAAGGCCCGGCTCGCGAGCGGACGGTCAAGTACCGGTTCCCCGACCCTCCGCACTGCGGAAAGACGGTTCTGACCACCGTCGAACTGGCGAAGTCCTACGGTGGCCCTCGGGTGTTCGAGGACGTCAGCTTCACCGTTGGGCGGGGCGAGCGCCTGTTGATCATGGGACTGAATGGCGCCGGCAAGACCAGCCTGCTCCGCATCCTGACCGGCCAAACCGAGGCAGATCACGGCACGTTCACGTTCGGCTATGGCGTCGAACCCGGTTACTACGCGCAGGAGCATGAGGGGATCCGGGAAGGCGTCGACGTTCTGGCGCACATGAAGGCTGAATCGGGTGCCGACGATCAGGCGCTGCGGTCGCTCCTGGGCATGTTCGGCCTGTCGGGAGCCATCGCGTTCCAGGATGCAGGCACCCTGTCGGGTGGAGAGAAGACCAAGCTCGCCTTGGGCCAATTGGTGGCCGGGCGCAAGAACCTGCTCCTGCTCGACGAGCCAACGAACAACCTGGACCCGCCGAGTCGCACCGCCATCGCAGAGGCCCTGCAGGACTGGCCAGGCGCCATGGTGATCGTGAGTCACGACACGGAGTTCGTGGAGGCACTCGCCCCTCAGCGGGTCTTGCTGATGCCCGACGGCACCTTGGACCATTGGGACGAAGATCTCCTGGATCTGGTGGCCCTCGCCTGAGTCATGCAGCACCGCTGCAGGGCATGGCGTCCCAACCTTCCCGAGCGCTATGCTGTGCCGCCGCGTGCTGCACGTGAGCGGTGGAGTTTCGACGGGGAGGCAAGTCGTGAGTTCCAACGGGTCGTTCGCCGACCTCGCGTTCGTCAACGGGGCCGTCTACACCGTTGACGCAGCCCGCAGCTGGGCGCACGCCGTCGCCGTCCAGCACGGCCGGATCACCACCGTGGGCACCGACGAGGCCGTTCGGACGGTGATCGGCCCCCACACCGAGGTCGTCGACCTGGCCGGGCGCATGCTCGTCCCCGGGTTCCAGGACGCACACGTCCATCCGGTCAGCGGCGGTCTCGACATGCTCCAATGCGACCTGCACGACCTTTCGTCGCAGGAGGACTACCTCCTCGCCATCAAGACCTACGCCAATGACCACCCTGAGCGAGAGTGGATCCTGGGTGGTGGGTGGGCGATGGATGTCTTCCCCGGAGGCACGCCCACGAAGGATCTCTTGGACGCGATCGTGCCCGATCGGTGCGTCTACCTGCCCAATCGCGATGGTCACGGGGTGTGGGTCAATTCGCGAGCGCTCGCGCTCGCCGGTATCACGAAAGATACGCCCGACCCGCCCGACGGCCGGATCGAGCGAGACGCGGACGGCGAGCCCTCGGGCACCCTCCACGAGGGAGCGGCCGAGCTGGTCGACCGGTTGACGCCCACCCCCACAGCCGCCGAATTGTCCGAGGGACTCGCCAAGGGGCAGGAGTACCTGCATTCCCTGGGGATCACCGCATGGCAGGATGCGATCGTTGAGGACCACGAGCATTCCGGTGGCAACTTCGCCGCGTACATCGAGGCCGCCGGGAGCGGCCGACTCACCGCTCGGGTCGTGGGGGCGCTGTGGTGGGACCGGCATCGGGGCGCCGAACAGATCGCCGATCTGGTCGCGCTCCGCGAGCGCAGCCATGTCGGCCGGTTCTCGGCCTCCAGCGTCAAGATCATGCAGGACGGAGTGTGCGAGAACTTCACGGCTGCTGTCCTGGAGCCCTATCTCGACGCAGACGGACGAGCGAGTGAGAACCGCGGGATCTCGTTCGTCGAGCCCCTCGCGCTGAAGGGCTACGTCACCGAGTTGGATCGGCTCGGCTTCCAGGTTCATTTCCACGCGCTCGCCGAACGCGGCGTCCGCGAGTCACTCGACGCGATCGAAGCGGCGCTCGACGCGAACGGGCCAACCGACAATCGTCACCACCTCGCCCACCTCCAAGTGGTGCACCCCGATGATGTCCCACGGTTCCGGACGCTCAACGCGGTCGCCAACGCCCAGCCGTTGTGGGCCGCCCACGAGTCCCAGATGGACGACCTCACGATCCCGTTCCTCGGCGAACCCCGCTGGCGGTGGCAGTACCCGTTCGGCAGCCTGGTGCGTGCAGGGGCGAT
>DATDJD010000339.1:0-14934 GCA_036520695.1 Actinomycetota bacterium | reverse complement strand
CTCCATGAGGTCCTGGATCATCTCGCGTTCGCGGAACGCGTAGAAGATCGGCGTCATCGCGCCTAGTTCCAACGGGTAGGAACCGCTGAACATCAGGTGGCTCAAGATGCGGTTCCACTCGGCGAACATCGTGCGGATCCACTGCGCGCGATCGGGCACCTCGATGCCGGCGAGCCGTTCCACCGCCATCACGAAGCCGAGCTCGTTGTTGAACGCACTGATCCAGTCGTGGCGGTTCATGAGCACCAGGACCTGACGTGAGTCGCGGTACTCGGACAGCTTCTCCGCGCCTCGGTGCATGTAGCCGATCACCGGTTCGGCGCGTGTGATGACCTCGCCGTCGAGCTCCAGCACCACCCGCAACACGCCGTGCGTGGAGGGGTGTTGCGGACCGATGTTGAGGATCATCTCCTCGGTCGCCATGCCCTTGTTGGCGATCTCGATATCGAGGCCGCCCCCCCGGATCATGCTGGTGACCTGGGACGACTGGAACGCGGGACGCTGTTCGATCTCGACCATCGCGTCCTATCCTAGCGGGCGCTTGGTGACCTGGGTCAGGTGACATGCCGCCAGGTGTTCGCTGTCCGCTCCCTTGCTCTCGAGCAAGGGTTCGATCCCCAGGCACGACTGATCCACACCCCTCGCCGCCGCGGTCCCATCGGCGAGCGCCGGGCACCGCGGGTTGAACCGGCACCCGTCGGGGATACGGGTCGGATCCGGCGGCTCACCTTTGAGCAGGTCGCTCCGTCGACCACCGGCCTCCGGCACGACGTCGAGCAACGCTCGCGTGTAGGGGTGCATAGGGTCGGTCAGCACCGTGCGGGTCGGTCCGATCTCGACGATCCGCCCCAGGTACATCACGGCCACACGGTCGGCGACCGTCCACGCCAGTCCCAGGTCGTGGGTGACGATGATGACGCTGATGCCGTCTTCCGCGCGAAGCTTCAGCAGGAGCTTCAGGATCTGGCCCCGGATCGAGGCATCCAAGTTGGAAACGGGCTCGTCGGCGACGATGAGGCGAGGTTCCAAGGCCAACGCGCCCGCGATCACGACACGCTGGCGTTGCCCGCCCGACAGTTCGTGCGGGAACCGCAAGAAGAACCGATCGGGCGGGCGGAGACCGGCACGCGACAACGCCTGGGCGACCAGTTCCTCTTCGTCACCGGGCACCTTGTGGATACGGAGTCCCTCGGCCACGGCGTCGTACACGGTCTGGCGTGGGTTCAACGAGCCCGTGGGGTCCTGCTGCACCATCTGGACCCGGCGCCGGTACGCCTTGAGCTTCTTGCCGAGGGGCTCGCCGTCGAACACGATCTGCCCCTTGTCCGGCGTGGTGAACCCCATGATCGAACGCGCCAACGTGGTCTTGCCGCATCCCGACTCCCCGGCCAGCGCCAAGATCTCTCCCCGGCCGACGGTGAGATCCACTCCGTCGACCGCTCGCGCCACCACCGAGTCCTTCTTCCGACCGAACAGCCCGGAGCGGCCGGCGAACGAGACGTGCAGATCCTGGATCTCCAACAAAGGTGACCCGTCGATCCGGGGCATCGTCGGCGCGATCGGCGTCGTGGGTTCGTTCACGGCGTCGTCCTCGCCACAGAGGCGGTCTCAGGTTCCAGGAGCACGCATGTAGCGACCCGATCGGGGGCGAACGCGACCGGCGGCGGGTCGGTTTCCTTGCAACGCGCCTGCGCCTGGGCGCAACGAGGGTGGAACGTGCACCCCGTCGGCAGCTCCCGCGGATCGGGCGGATCGCCGTCCAGCCCGACCGGCGTCTGCAGATCGGACTCGTCGCCGATCGTCGGGAAGGACCCGGCCAGCGCTTGGGTGTACGGATGACGCGGATCGGTGAAGACCTGCGCGGCCGGGCCGGCTTCCACGATCCGTCCGGCGTACATCACGGCCACTCGGTCGCTCACCTCCGCGAGCACGGAGAGGTCGTGCGTGATGAACAGCATCGAGAGCCCCATGTCGCGTTGCAGTTCGGCGAGCAGCGCCAGCACCTGCGCCTGGACCATCACGTCGAGCGCGGTCGTGGGTTCGTCCGCGATGACCAACTTGGGCTCGCACGCTAAGGCCATGGCGATCATCACGCGCTGCTTCTGTCCGCCGGAGAACTCGTGCGGGAAATCACTCGCCCTCCGCGGCGGCAAACCCACGCGCTCCAAGAGTGAGGCCGCCCGGCTATCAGCCTCTTTCCCGTCCGCGATCTTGTGCGTGGCGAGGGCTTCCACGATCTGGTCGCCGACGCGGATCACCGGATCCAGCGCGTGCTGGGCACCCTGGAAGATGATCGAGCCTTCGGTCCATCGCACGGCACCTAGATCATTGGGTGACATCGCCAAGATGTCGTGACCTCCCAGCACGATCCTCCCTCTGGTCTGCGCGCCACGCGGAAGCAACCGCAGCAGGCCGAGCCCGATCGTGGACTTGCCGCAACCAGATTCACCCGCCAGGCCAAGGACCTCCCCTTCCTCGATATCGAAGGAGACACCGCGAACCGCCGGCACAGGGCCAACAGAAGTGGCGTAGTCGATCTCGAGATCACGGACCTCCAGGACGCTCATCGCTGACGCAACCTCGGGTTGAAGATCTCCTCGAGCGCGGTACTGCACATCGTGAACGCCAGCACCAGCAGGACGATGCACACGCCCGGTGCACCGATCCACCACCAGGCACCCAGCGTGACCGCGCCCGTATCGAACGCCTGCTCCAGCGTCTGGCCCCACGACACGCGGAGCGGGTCGCCCAACCCGATGAACGACAGGGTGGATTCAGCCAGGATCGCGAGGGCCACCGACAGGATCGTTTGGGCGATGATGACGGGCAACACGTTGGGGAGCACGTGGCGGATCATGATCCGCGAGTCGCTCGAGCCCAGGCCCTTCACCCGCTCGACGAACGGACGCTCCCGGACCGACAGGGTCTGGCTGCGAACGAGGCGCGCCGTCCACGCCCAGGACGTCAGCCCGATCACCAACACGATGATCGTCAGCGACTGACCCAGGATCGCGGCGAGCACGATCATCAACGCGACCCACGGGAGGACCAGGAACCAGTCCGTGAGGCGCATCAGCGCGGTGTCGATCATGCCGCCCCGATAGCCGGCCAAGATCCCCAGCACCGAGCCGACCACCATCGACACGGTCGCCGCGAGCAAGCCGATCAGGAGGGAGATCCGAGAACCCCAGATGATCAGGGTGAGAACGGACCGTCCTTGGTTGTCCGTTCCGAGCGGGTAGGCCCACGAAGGTGGCGAGAGGGCGGGACCGCTGACCTTCGTCACATCGAGCCCGGTACTCGAAACCAGCAACGGCGCCAGCAGCGCCATCAACACGAACACGATGAGGATCGCCAGACCGGCCATGCCCATCACGCTCTTGCGATAGATCGACCAGAACCGATGCCGGGAGATCTTCCGACGCTCGCGAGCGACCGCCTTGGGACTGCGAGGCGTGATCGGCGGCGAGGCTGGCTCAGCGAGCGTCGCCATCAGGCCTCCTTCACCCGTGGGTCGAACCAGCTGTAGAGCAGGTCAGCTGCGAGGTTGGACAGCAGAACCGCCACGCTCGCGAACAGGAACAAGCCCTGGAGCAGACGGAAGTCCTGGGAGTCGAGTGCTTGGATCGTGAGCAGTCCCAACCCCGGATAGGAGAAGACGAGTTCGACCGTGATGGCACCGCCCAGGATGAAGCCGAAACCGAGCGCGATCTGCGAGATCGTGGGGAGCAGAGCGTTCCGCACCGCATGGCCCCACAGCACGCTGTCCTCTCGGATCCCTTTCGCTCGAACGGTCGTGATGTACTCCTCTCCGAGCACATCGAGGAGCGACGAACGCATGATCAGGTAGTACTCACCCAGGTAGCCGACCGTCAGCGTCACGATCGGCAGGAACAGGTGGTTCATCACGTCCACGATGTGCGCGAGACCCGAAAGGTCGGCGTTCGGCGTGGAGTAGCCCCCCGAAGGGAACCACCCCAGGTAGGTCGAGAACAGGACCAACAACATCATGGCGAGCCAGAAATCCGGCATGGAATAGAACAGCAACGAGAACCCCATCGACCCCGTATCCAAACGGCTGCCACGGCTCCACCCACCCCTGATGCCGAGGTAGAGCCCGATGATCGTCATCAGGATCGTGGCGCCCCCCACAAGCAGCAACGTGGGCCACAGCGCTGTCAAGAACACGTCGACCACCGAGCGTCCTTGGAACAACAGCGACGGTCCGAAGTCACCAGTCAGGGTGTCCCCGACGTACTGGAACAACTGGTTGTCAGCGTGGAGGGCAAGCGGTCGCAACGAGATCGGCAAGACTGGCTTGTCGAGCCCGAGATCGATGATCAGTTGTTCCTGCGCGCCCTGGGTGAGCTGCACACCCTTGCCCTTGGTCAGCAGCTTGACAGGATCGCTCGGCATGATGCGGAAGAGGAAGAAGTTGAAGAGCAGGATGAACACCAGGGTCGCCAGTGCCTGCATGATCTTGCGGATGACGTATCGACGACCCCCCACTCCTGTGCGAACCCCCTATACGTAGTAGGCGTTGGCGCGGCGCCGTCGACGTGACGTCGCAGCAGCGAGGACGCCGCCGAGTGCGCCCGCGCCGACGAGCCACATCCATCCCGCTGGACCGGCTTCGGCGCCACCCAGTTGAGCTCCCTCGATCGGGTGCACGGACTGCACGGAATAGACGTTGTACCAAAACGCAAGTCCGTCAGGTTCGGGCCACCGGAGGAACCCGGTCCAGCGATCACCACGCCAAGCCTCGAATGCGTTGGGATACCACAGCACGATCTCCGGGCTGTCTTCATAGAGCATCTGCTGCATCTGCGTCACGATCTCGTGCCGCGCGTCAGGGTCGAGCGTGGTCTGCTGCTCCTTGTAGAGATCGTCGTATTCGGGGTTCGAGTAGCAGGTGTCGCTCCAGTAGCCGCATTGTCCGGATGTGAAGGTCGAAAGGAGGAAATCCGGGTCAGGAGTGGTTCCCCATGAGTACAGGATCATGTCCCAGTCGTAGTCGTACCAGTCGTCGTAAAGCTTCCCGTCCGTCATCGACTTGATCGAGACGTCGATGCCGATATCGCGCAACCACCCGCGGATGAAGGGTGCCGCCTGTAGCCCATCCGAATCTGTGGTCGCGAGGTACAGGCGGAGCTGGAGCGGGTCGCCTCCTTCAGGCATCTCCCGGATCCCATCCTTGTCGGTGTCCAGATACCCAGCTTCATCCAGCATCCGGTTGGCCTCGGCTGGATCGAATGAGCGATACACGTCCTCCGGCGGTTGCCAGTGCCACTCCTCGTAGAACGGAACGATGGGCGTTGAGCCCGGCGATCCGTATCCCTGCAGCACTCGATCGACCAACGTCTCGCGGTCGATCGCATACTCAACCGCTTGCCGCACCCGTGGATCGAGCACGGCGGGATGCGCCGTACTCGCAGAAGCGTCCAGCGCGGTGGTCAGTTCCTCGTTGACGACGTTGAACGAGAGCTGCCAGAAGGATTCGGCGCTGGCAGTGACGGCGGTGATCCCTGGTCGGTCTTTCACCGCTTCGTACAGATCCGATGTAGGCACGAGCGAGTAGTCGATCGCACCCTTCAACAATGCTTGCACCACCGCTTCGTCCGAGTTGTAGTTCCGGAACACGAGCCTTTGGATCGTGGGATCGCCCTCCCAGTAGTCGGGACGGGCATCCATGGCCCAGTATTCAGCTTGGTTCCATTCCGTGAGGTTGAAGGGTCCGGAGACCACAGGGTCGGGGAAGTTCTCGTACTCCTTGATCTCCTTCACGGACATCTTTCCCCACACATGCTCGGGCAGGATCAGGTTGTAGCCGGGGAACCCCGGGACGAGGGTCGGCCTCGTGGTCTTCCAGACGATCGTCTGATCATCGAGGGCCTCGATACTGTCGGTGAATCGGTAACCGTCGATATAGGAGCTGATCTCGTTCTCCATGATGAAGTCGGCGGTCCACACGAAGTCGTGCGCGGTGATCGGTTCACCATCGCTCCAGGTCAGTCCGTCCCGGAGATGGAAGGTCCACGTCAATCCATCCGCGGAGATCCCGCCGTTCTCCTGGGTCGGTACCTCCGTCGCGAGTTCGGGCTCGGTCGCGTAGTCCTTCTGGGCGAGCCGGAGGAGACTCGCATACATCAGGGTCCCGACGAACGCTTCGCTAGTGTCGATCTGCTTGAACGGGTTGGCCGAATTCAACTCACCGACGACACCCAGGGTGAACGTGACGGGCTCATCGGCTCCAGCGGAGCTCGAAGGCGTGGACGCGTCTTGGCCCCAGGCCGTCGCAGGAATGATCACAGCGATCGCCACCATCAGTGCGCACGCGGCGACCAAGCGACCCTTCACCTGTCCGACCCTCCGTCCTTGTCGTGGTGCGCGCATCCTAGGCCTTCCTTCCTCATGGGCGATACCCACCGAACGTTGACCGTTGGTCACGCAGTAGGCTTCGGGCATGGCCGACGCACGCCGATCCGTGCCCTCCGTTGATTCGCTCTTGCGCGCCGAACCGGTTCAGCGAGCGACCAAGGTCTTCGGCCCTTCGCTGGTGAAACGGACCCTCAGGATCACCCTCGACGCTGCCCGCCAGCGCGCGGCCGATGGCGAATCGCCGCCAGACGCCGACGAGATCATGGCCACCGCGATCGGTCACGCGTCCCGGATCGCGACCGGCCTCACGCCCGTCATCAACGCCACCGGCGTCGTGCTCCACACGAATCTGGGCCGTGCCCCCATGCCGAAACGCGCCGCGGACGCCGCACACCGGGCGGCGGTCGGCTACGCCGATCTCGAAGTCGATCGCATCAACGGACGTCGCGGGACCCGAACCGGTCGTGCAGAGGCCATGATCTTGGCGTTGACCGGCGCCGACGCCGCGCTCGTGGTCAACAACGGCGCCGCCGCCGTGCTCCTGTCACTGGCGGCGCTGGCCAAGGGCAAACAGGTGTTGGTGTCGCGCGGCGAGCTGATCGAGATCGGCGGCGAGTTCAGGATCCCGGACATCATGTCGGCCTCCGGAGCCAAGCTCGTCGAGGTCGGCACCACCAATCGCACGCGCATCGGCGACTACCGCTCGGCCATGACGGAACGCGTCGGTGCGATCTTGAAGGTGCACCCTTCCAACTACCGCGTGGTGGGTTTCACCGCCGAAACCACCACGAAGGATCTCGCCACGTTGGCGTCCCAGCACGACCTGCCGCTGATGTACGACGTGGGCTCGGGTCTCCTGCACCGCGAGCACGGCTTGCCCGCCGACGAGCCAACTGTCTCGGGTGCGTTGGCCGACGGCGCCGACCTTGTGCTGTGTTCGGGCGACAAGCTGTTGGGCGGACCGCAGGCTGGATTGGTCGTCGGCAGGGCCGACCTGGTCGCCAAACTCCGGAAGCACCCCGTCGCGCGAGCGGTCCGGGTGGACAAGATGCAGATCGCTGCGTTGGAGCAGGTCCTGGCGATGCATGTGCAAGGGGTCGAGCAGGAACTCCCCGTCCATCGCATGCTCCGAGAACCTGCCGATTCGGTACGCACACGTGCCCAACGACTGTGCGAAACCCTGGGCGGCGACCTGGAACACGCCCATGTCCAACGATGCGAATCGGTGGTGGGCGGTGGATCCATGCCCGGCACCGCGATGGCCTCGTGGGGCGTTCGCGTCACGGTGCCCGACCCCACGGCGTTCGGGGCGCGCTTGCGCTCGGGCAGCCCCTCGGTGTTCTGCCGTATCGAAGACGACCACGTGCTCTTCGACGTGCGAACCGTCGCAGATGAACAGCTGCACGACACCGCCCGAGCGATCCTGTACGCGATCGAAGGCGATGAGTTCGTCGACGAGGACTGACGCGAGGGGGGACGGCCGGTCCCCAGACACCGCCGAGCTCCGCGTCGTTGCGACGGCGGGCCATGTCGACCACGGCAAGTCCTCGCTGATCGTGGCGCTCACCGGGATCGATCCCGACCGCTGGGACGAGGAGAAGCGGCGAGGCCTCACGATCGACCTGGGGTATGCCTGGTGCACGTTGCCGAGTGGACGAGAGATCGGGTTCGTGGACGTGCCGGGACACGAACGGTTCATCACGAACATGCTCGCGGGCGTAGGGCCGGTTCCCTCCGTGCTGTTCGTGGTCGCCGCCGACGAGGGGTGGAAGCCCCAATCCGAAGAGCATCTGCAGATCCTGGATGTGCTTGGCGTCCGTGCCGGCGTCGTGGCCCTGACCAAGGCCGACCTGGTGGACGCAGGTGCCGTCACCGCCGCGGCCGGCCGTGTCCGCGAACACCTCGCGGGCACGACGCTGGCCGATGCACCGATCGTCCCCGTGGCGTCCACCACGGGAACCGGCGTCGGGGACATCAAGCGGGCGTTGGATCGGATGCTCGAGACCGTGCCCACACCCGAACCGGCCCGAACGCGGCTCTTCGTCGACCGCGTTTTCACGATCAAGGGCTCGGGCACGGTCGTGACCGGCACACTCTCCGGCGGGCCTCTCTCGATCGGTGAGGACGTCGCGTTGGAACCAGGTGACACCCGCGCGCGGATCCGGGCGCTGCAGACCCACGAGCGAGCACACGCGCGCGCGTTTCCGGTTGCCAGGGTGGCGGCCAACCTCGCCGGTATCGAACGCGACCAGGTCGCGCGGGGCGACGTGCTCACGAAGCCCGGCGTGTGGGACCCCACCGCGATGTTCGACACCGTCGTGCGTCCGGTGCGAGGACTCACCCACCCCATCAGTGCGCGTGGGGCGTACAAGGTGTATGCGGGTGCCGCCGAGGCCGATGCTCGGATCCGCTTCCTCGAACCCGCCGGCTCGCTGGCCCCTGATGAGGAAGCGTTCGTCCGGATCCGCACCAGCCGGCCGCTGGTCCTGGACGTGTTCGATCGGCTCGTGATCCGCGACGCCGGCAGACAAGAGACCGTCGCTGGAGGGATCGTCCTGGACGTGATGCCACCTCGGCGCGCGGGCGCGGACCGGGTGAGCCAGCTCCGGGCGCGGGCCTCAGCGGTTCGCGATGAGCTCCCGGGACTGCTCGCGGCTGAGCGGGGTGCCGTCAGTGCCGCAGCGGCCGAGCGAGCGACGGGGAGTAAGGCGGAGGGCGGCACCGTGGTCGGCACGTGGTTCCTGCGAGCAGGCCTCCCGGATGCGATCGAGCAGGATCTGGGCACGTTCCTCGCCGAACACCACCGCGACCACCCCTTGGACGAGGGCGTCGATCTGCACCGAGCGAGGGGGCTGGTGGGCCGCTCGCTCCGTGCGGCTGGTGCGCTGCCCGATCCCGAGCTGGTCGACGAGCTGCTGCGACTGTTCAACGAACGTGGCTCGATCCTGTCGTCAGCGTCGACGGTTCGTACGGCCGGACATCGCGTGGCGCTGGAAGACCACGGTGACCTCGACCGGCTGCTCGCCGCGATCGGTGGCGAACGTGAAGCGACACCTCCCACGATCAAGGAACTCGGTGCCGAAGGCTTCGGTCGTGATGTGATCGACGCAGCCGCGCGAGAGGGCCTGGTCGTGAAGATCTCGCCGGAGCTCATCGTCACGCCGGCATCCTTCGAGATGGCTCAGGCGCTCGTGACCGCGGCACGAGACGGCATCACCGTGAGCGCGTTCCGCGAGGGCTTGGGCACCAGCAGGAAGTACGCGGTGCCGATGCTGGAACACCTCGACCGCATCGGCGTCACCCGCCGTGACGGCGACCTGAGGTTCCCTCGCTAGGAACGCCGGTCAGCTGATCAGTGCGGTGACCGTGACCTCGACGCTGGCGCCGAGCGGCAGCGATGCCATTCCGACGGCGGCCCGCGCGTGCTTGCCGGCGTCACCGAGCACCTCCACGAAGAGATCGCTGGCCCCGTTCGCGACGGCCGGATGCCCTGTGAAGTCGGGCGTGGTCGCGAGGTACACGGTGACCTGCGACAGCTGCACCAGCCGCTCGAAACTGCCGCCGAGGGCCTCACGGAGCGCCGACAGCGCCTGGATCGCGGCTCGGCGAGCCGCCTCCGCACCGTGCTCTGCCGTCACGCCGCCCTCGCCCAGATGCCCCGGGTGCAGCACGGATCCGTCGACGAGCGGCACCTGGCCGGCGACGAAGGCGGTGTCGCCCGCGAGGCGCACCGTGACGTAGGAGGCGACCGGCTTGGGGGCAGGCGGCAGTTCGATCTCGAGCTCGGAGAGTCGTTGGAGGATCGCGTCGTCGTTCATGGGCGCATCCTAGACGGCTTCGCGGGCGCGCTGGCGAAGGACCGCACGGCGCTCCATCTCGTTCAGGCCACCCCAGACCCCGTGGTTCTCCTGGACGCTCAACGCGTAGTCCAGGCACTGCCCTCTGACCGGACAGCGGACGCAGATGGCCTTGGCGACCGCCTCCCTGGCGTTCTTCTCCGAACGGCGTTCGAAATAGCCGGGAGCGAAGAAATGAGCGGAATCCTCACCGCGACACGCGGCGAGGTGCCGCCAATCGGCCATCCATTCGTTCTGCATCTCTACCCCGTTGTTCGAAGACTCGAGCGGCGGGGATTCCTCTAACGGGCAGATGCGTGGGAACCGTCACGGAGATGCAACCTCTTCGGGTTCGGCCTCGACGCGAAGGACGAGCCCGTCGACGCCACGCACCCGGACCTTGGCGCCGGCATCGATCTCTTCGCCCGACGAACGGCCGCGCCACATCGCGCCCTTCACGTACACGGGCCCTTCGGGCGTGAGCCGACCGCGGGCCTCACCGACCAGGCCGATCAACCCCTTCTGGGTGTTCACGATGCGATCGCGCGACTGGATCGCCACGGTCAACGCGAACCCGTAGTAGAGGAGGCTGGCGACGACGGCGCCACCGATCAGCCAGGGCGAGATGGCGATCGGATCGGCGACACCTGTCCACGCGAACACCGAACCGAGGGCGAAGGCGATCAGACCGATCACGGTGTACGGGCCTAACCGGCGCAGGCGCACGTCGAGCGTCATGAGCGCGACGCCGCCGACCAGGGCGATCATGCCGGGCCACCACGGGGGCACCACCCAGATGCCGTAGGCCGCGAGCGCCACCATGCCCACCCCCGCGAACCCTGCGAATCCGAATCCGGGCTGCGTCAGCTCGAACGCCAGACACGCGAGTCCGATCACCAGCAGGAAATAGACCATGGACGGTGAGGACACACCGTGCGCGACACGTTCGAGTGGCCCCATGGCGTCGAACCGGATGTCCACCGTGCGTTCGCCGGCTTGCTGTTCGGTGGTCGCGATGCGTGTCTGCAGCGTGACCGGCCCCGACGGCGTCTGGACGGTCTCACCGTCGATCACGTTGAGGAGTTCGGGGACCGACTGGGCGACGGCCGTAGCGATACGAAGGTCGAGGGCATCTTGCGCGGGCAGGGCTGCGTCCTCCCAGTCCAGGGACGTGTCCTTGTCGCGCTCGTCCAACCACCCTTGGATCGTGGTGTCGAGACCGGGATAGTCCTGCTCGGGGTCGGCGAGGTCGATGGGGTCCAGCGGTCCCGTCTGCGATCCTGGTGAGACGGCCGTCAGGGACGCCGCGTACATCAAGAGGAGTCCGGCTCCGCTCGCACGTGCCGGTGCCGGCCCCACCCACGCGACCACGGGCACGTCCAGGTCCACGACCTGTTGCGCCAGCGCCACCCCGTCCTGGTCGATCGTGCCCGACGTGTCGATCTGGAGCACCACGATCGAGCCGTCGGCCTCGGCCGAGGACAGCCGTCCACGGAGATAGTTGACGAGCGGACGGTCGATGGCACCCTCGACCTTGAGCACGACGACCTGCGTGGGCGAAGCAGCCGAAACGGTGCCCGGCGACAGGGCGAGGACACCGAAACAGCATAGGAAGAGGGCGACGCGGCGCATCTGGCCCTATCGTACCCGCGGGCCTCAGGGGTATCCTTCCCTGCGACCTCATGGCCCCCGCTTCCCGACCTCGACGCTCTGATCTGCGCCCACTGAACGACCGATTGGTCTTCAAGCCCCTGGCGCTGTTGTTGTTGGTGCCCGTGATCATGCTCTCCGGCGCATTGATGGCGTTCGTGCTTGCCCCTCCCTTCGTCGGTGCCGCTGTGGGCGTGATGCGCGTCGACGCCAAACTCGAGGCGTTGGGCGCCAACTTCACGCGTATCCCGCGGTTCCCGGAACGCTCGACGATCTACGCCAACGACGGAGAGACGGTGCTCGCCACCGTCTTCCTCGACAACCGGCAGCTCGTGCGATTGAAGAACGTCAGCAAGCAAGCCCAGAAGGCCGTCCTGGCGATCGAAGACTCAGACTTCTACGAACACGGCGCCCTCAGCTGGAACTCACTGCTCCGAGCCGTCATCGAGAATGCGCGCGCCGGGGAGGTGGTGCAGGGAGGCTCGACGATCACCCAGCAGCTCGTGAAGAACACCCTCGGCCTGGACCCCTACGACCTGAGCTTCGAGCGCAAGTTCCAGGAGCTGGCGCTGGCGATCCGTGTCGAGGAGAAGTACACGAAGCAAGAGATCTTCGAGCTCTACCTGAACCAGATCTACCTAGGCAACGGCGTCTACGGGATCGGCACAGCCTCGGAGTTCTACTTCCACAAGCCGGCCTCCAAGCTCACGCTCACCGAGGGAGCCATGCTGGCCGGCATCATCCGCGAGCCGGCTGAGTACGACCCGTTCCTGCATCCGACACGGACGAGGGTCAGGAGGAACGAGGTCTTGGTTCGGATGGGGGCGTTGGGTCCGAGCTCGCCGATCGGGATCTCGAGCGAGCGCGAGGAACGCGCGAAGCACAGCCCATTGGGTCTGCCGAAGGGCGCCGGGAAGAAACTCTCGCAGCGCGACCAACCGTTCTTCGTGAAGTACATGATCCGCCAGATCCTCGGCAATGCAGACGGCGCATACGACGCCATGGGGCGGAGCGAGAAGGCCCGCCAGCGAACCCTGTTCGAGGGTGGCCTGAAGATCATCACGACGATGGACCCACAGTGGCAGGAGTACGCGCAACAGGCGGCGGAAGCCCCGTACGCGGTCGGCTTGCCGTCGAACGGTTCGGCCCATCCGGATACATCGATCGTGTCCGTCGATCCTTCCAACGGAGCGATCCGAACGATGGTTTCGGGAAAGGACTTCTTGGAGGACGAGCTGGATCTGGCGGCCACCCCCCACCCCACGGGTTCGGCCTTCAAGCCGTTCGTGCTCGCGGCGGCGTTCGAGGAAGGGGTGCCACCGACGCAGACCTATTCCAGCGCGTCACCGTTCTGCAGCCCCCTGTGGCAGGACATCGACCACTGTGTGTCGAACGCCGAAGGCGGCAGTGCCGGCGGCAAGGTCGATCTGTGGTCTGCCACGGAGGATTCGATCAATGTCGTCTTCGCCCAACTGATCCTGGACATCGGGCCGGACAAGGTCCCACCGGTCGCATCGAAGATGGGCGTCACGGCGGACCTTCCTCCGGTCGCGTCGTTGGCGACCGGTTCTGCCGAAGTGTCGCCGCTGGACATGGCCGTCGGCTACGCGACCCTTGCGAACGGTGGCGTCCATTGCTCGCCGTACACGGTGCAGACGATCGTCCGAGACGGCAAAGCCCTCTACGAACACGAGGCGAACTGCGAGCGGGTCCTGCGCGCCGACATCGCGAACCTGATCACCGCCATGCTCGAAAGGGTTCCGAAGTACGGCACGGCCGCCAGCGCGTTCTCCTACGGGTGGGGTGCCTGGCCGGTGGCCGGCAAGACGGGGACCGCCGACCTCAACAAAGCCGTCTGGTTCTGCGGATACACGGCCCAACTCGCAACCGCGGTGTGGGTGGGCTCCAACGGCAACCCCTACTCGCTGGGGAGCGTCTTCGGTGGCACCGTGGCGGCGCCGATCTGGCGCAGCTACATGTACAACGTGATGTCTGGTCTGCCGGCGGAAGGCTTCCCAGATGCGCCCGAGATCGACAGCGCCACCGTGCCGAACGTCGTCGGGTTGACGTCGGCCGAGGCGATCGCCGCGCTACAGGCCGCCGGGTTCAGGGCCACGTTGGTGGACGTCGACTCCACCCAGCCGGCAGGCACGGTCGTCGCGCAGGTACCCGGAGGCGGAGCGTCGGCCGACCTCGGGATCGCGATCCGGCTGGATATCAGCACCGGCAGGGAGCCCGACAGGGGCGTGCCTGGGGTGGTGGGCATGCGAACGGCGGCGGCGAGCGCCGTCCTGGACGACGCCGGATTCGAGGTGCAGGTCCGAACCGTGGAGGTGACCGACCCCACGGAGAACGGGGTCGTCCTCTCGCAATCACCGAGTCCGGGTACTCCCACATCACCCGGTTCCATCGTGACGATCACCGTGGGCGAGCGGAACTGAACCCCGATGGACCGACCCGGCATCATCCGCCGAGGCGGGTCTTCACTTTCGCCTGGACGATCGAACCGTCGATCCGGCCTTTCGCCTTGCCCATGACTTGGCCCATGACCTGACCCATCTGCTGCATCGAATCAGCACCCGTCGCCTCGATGACCTCGTCGATCAACGCATCGACCTCGTCGTCGGACAACTGCGCGGGCGCATATGCGCCGATCACCTCGCGCTCGATCTCTTCCTTCTCGGCCAGTTCGTCCCGGCCCGCGGCGAGGAACGCTTCGGCTGCCTCGTTCCGCTTCTTGACCTCTTTGGTGGCGACGTCACGGACCTCGTCGTCGGAGAGCTCGTGACCGAGTTCGTCTTCCTTGTAACGGATCGCCGAGGAGAACATGCGCAGGGCACCGAGCCGAACCTTGTCCCCGCTTCGCAGTGCGGCGGTCATCTCCTCGTGCACCTGGGCCTTCAGCGGAGCCTCGCTCACTACACTGCCTTTCCGTGATCGGGGTGGTCGTGATCGTGCAGGTGGTGCTCGTCGCCGTGGCGGCGGCTCTGGCGTGCATCGCCTATGGGGTGCTCATCGAACGCCGTTGGTACAGGCTGGTGCACCACCGTCTCGACATCCTACCGGCGGA